>JBEIPU010000208.1:0-5078 GCA_040376925.1 Caenimonas sp.
CAGCCGCAGGTTGTGCGTGCGCAGTGCGTCCAGCACGGGCTGCGCGTCACCGGGGTCTACCACCACGGCCTGGCTGCCATCGTGCAACATCCAGATGTAGTTGTCAGAGAAGGCGGGCAGCGGAATCAAGGTCATGAGTGCGGAAATTATAGGTTTGCGTCAATGGTTTGAAACGCCGCCGGGCAGGTATCTGCTCGAATGGGAGCGTGCGCGCTTTGATGAGGCGGTGGCCGATATCTTTGGCTACCACGCCCTTCAGCTCGGCCTGCCCGAGCTTGACACACTGCAGGCCAACCGCATGCCGCACAAATGGCAGGCTACCGCCGCACCCCCGCCGGCGGACCGTGCCGCCGCCTCTGCCTACGATTTCACCACCGACTTTTCCGCACTGCCGTTTGCCGAAAGCAGCCTGGACCTGGTGACCCTGCCGCACACGCTGGAAATGCATGTGGACCCGCATGCCACGCTGCGCGAGGTGGGCCGCGTGCTGGTACCCGAGGGCCGGGTGGTGATCTGCTGCCTGAACCCGGCCAGCCTGTGGGGCCTGCGCCAGCGGCGCGCCCGGCTGTACCAGCGCATGGGCTTTGGCCGGCTGTTCCTGCCCGACGCGGGTGATTTCCTGGGCTACTGGCGCCTGCGCGACTGGCTGCGCCTGCTGGGCTTTGAGGTGGAGTCGTCTCAGTTTGGCTGCTACCGGCCCGCGCTGTACAGCGAACAGTGGCTTAACCGCTGGCAGTGGATGGACCGCGCGGGAGAGCGCTGGTGGCCCATTTTTGGCGCGGCCTACACCGTGGTGGCCGTCAAGCGCGTGCGCGGCATGCGCCTGCTGGGCCCGGCATGGAAGAATGCGAACCCGCTGGCCACGGCACCCGTGCCGCTGGCCAACAAGGCCCACAGGACCCACCCGGGCGCAACACAGGACATGACTTTTGAACGCGATTGACATCTACACCGACGGCGCCTGCAAGGGCAACCCCGGCCCCGGCGGCTGGGGCGTGCTGCTCAAATCGGGCGACACCGAAAAAGAACTCTTCGGCGGCGAGAACCCCACCACCAACAACCGCATGGAAATGCAGGCCGTGATCGAAGCGCTGAGCGCGCTCAAGCGGCCCTGCGCCGTGACGCTGCACGTGGACAGCCAGTACGTGCTCAAGGGCATCACCGAATGGCTGCCCGGCTGGAAGGCCAAGGGCTGGCGCACCGCATCCAAGCAACCGGTCAAGAACGTGGACCTGTGGCAGAAGCTGGACGCGCTGGTGGCTGGCGGCGGTCACCAGATCGACTGGCGCTGGGTGCGCGGGCACAACGGCGACCCGGGCAACGAGCGCGCCGACGCGCTGGCCAACAAGGGCGTTGAGCAGGCGCTGAGGCAGCGCGCCCGCGGGGCGGCAATGTAAAGCCACGGTAAATGCATGGACCCAGGGCCCTTTTGCGTGGGGTGTGCTGGGGTCTTTGGGCAACGCACGAGCGTGGCCCTGATACATTCGCAGACTTGTTGGCACGCCAACGGTGACGTCGTTCCCCCAACCATTCCTGCAGTCCCTTCATGGCATCGAAAGCTCTCTACACAGTGGTTGCCGTCGTTGGCATCGCTGCCGCATCCGGCGCGGCCTGGTGGTACCAGAACAAGCCGTCCAGGCCGGCTGACGGCGCTGTCGCGGCGGGCGCACCCGCGCCGCGTGGTGCGGCCAGCGGCCCGGGCGGCGGGGCAGGGCGGCCGCCGGGGGTGGAGGTCGCGCGGGTAGAGACCATGCGCCTGACCGACGACGCCCAGGCGGTGGGCAGCCTGCGTTCGCGCCAGGGCGTGATCGTGCGGCCCGAGGTCAGCGGGCGCATCACCCAGCTGAACTTCCGTGACGGCGACCGCGTGCGCAAGGGCCAGCTGCTGGTGCAGCTGGACGACCAGCTGCCGCTGGCCCAGGTGCAGCAGGCCCAGGCCGAGCTGTCCATTGCCCAGGCCAACCACAAGCGCAACCAGGAGCTGGTGGCACAGAACTTCATCAGCCAGCGCTCGGTGGACGAAAGCGCGGCCAACCTTCAGGTGGCCCAGGCCAAGCTGTCGCTGGCCCAGGCCACGGCGGCGCGCCTGCGCATCGTGGCGCCGTTTGACGGCATCACCGGCATCCGCACGGTGAACGTGGGCGACTACCTGAAAGACGGCGCCGACATCGTCAACATCGAGGACATTGCCGCGATTTTTGTGGACTTCCGCCTGCCTGAGCGTTTCCAGACCAAGGTGCAGCGCGGCCAGCGCGCGGTGGTCGACATTGATGCACTGCCCGGGCGCCGGTTCACCGCCGTGGTGCAGGCGATTGACCCGCTGGTGGACGCCAACGGCCGCTCGGTGGGCATCCGCGGCTGCATTGACAACCGCGCGCTGCAGCTGCGCCCCGGCATGTTTGCGCGGGTGACCGCGGTGTTTGGCGAACGCGAGAACGCCCGCGTGATCCCGGAAGAGGCGATCGTGCCCCAGGGCGGCCGCCAGACGGTCATCAAGCTGGTGGACGGGCCCGATGGCGACACCAAGATTGCGCAGCGCGTGGAAGTCAAGATCGGGATCCGCCGCCCGGGCCGGGTGGAAATCACCGACGGCCTGCAGCCTGGCGACATGGTGGTCACGGCCGGCCAGCAGCGTGTGCAGCGCGACGGCATGCCGGTGCGTGTGATTGACATGGCCCGCCCGGCCGGTGGGCCGCGGCAGGGCCAGGGTGGCGCCCCGGGTGGCCCCGGCGGCCCGGGCAGTGCGCCGGCCGCCCCCGGTGCCGCCGCCCCGGTGGTCGCGGCCGCCCCGGCACCGCGCCTGGACGGCCCCAACCCCTGCGCGGTCACAGCCTCGAATGAAGTCGCGGCGCGCCCGCGCGGCAAGTCCTGACACCTGAGGAACACGCCTCATGCAACTGGCTGAAATCTCCATCCGCCGCCCGGTGTTTGCCACGGTGCTGTCGCTGCTGGTGCTGCTGGTCGGCGCGGTCAGCTTTGACCGCCTGACGGTGCGCGAGTATCCCAAGATCGACGAGCCGGTGGTGACCGTCACCGTGCGCTACCCCGGCGCGTCGGCCGAGGTGATCGAGTCGCAGATCTCCAAGCCGCTGGAGGATTCGATTGCCGGTATTGACGCGGTGGACGTCATCACCTCCATCAGCCGCGCCGAGCAAAGCCAGATTTCCGTACGGTTCCGCCTGGAGAAAGACCCGGACGCCGCCGCCGCCGAGGTGCGCGACCGCACCGCGCGCGTGCGCAACCGCCTGCCCCAGGCCATTGACGAGCCGGTGATTGCCAAGGTCGAAGCCGATGCCTTCCCGGTCATCTTCCTGACCTTCTCCAGCGACACCCTGTCGCGCCTGCAGATCAACGACATGGTCAACCGCATCGCCAAGCCGCGGCTGCAGACCGTGACCGGCGTGGCCGACGTGCGCATCTTTGGTGAACGCAAGTACGCCATGCGCGTCTGGCTGGACGCCGAAAAGCTGGCTGGCTACCGCCTGACCTCACAGGATGTGGAGGACGCGATCCGCCGCAGCAACCTGGAGCTGCCCGGCGGGCGCATTGAATCGCAGCAGCGCGAGTTCAGCGTCACCTCACAGACCGACCTGATGCGCCCGGCGCAGTTTGCCGACATCACGATCAAGAACGTCAATGGCTTTCCCATCAAGATCCGCGATGTGGCGCGGGTGGAAGAGGGCGCGGCCGACGAGCGCAGCGCGGTGCGCCTGAACGGGCGTGACGCCATCTCGGCCGGCGTGATCCGCCAGGCCACGGCCAACCCGCTGGACCTGTCGCGCGGCGTGCGCGAGATGATCCCCAAGCTCAAGCAGGACCTGCCGGGCGACATCGTGATCGACATCGCCAACGACAACTCGGTGTTCATCGACCGCTCCATCAAGAACGTGTACAAGACCATCATCGAGGCCGTGGTGCTGGTGGCGCTGGTGATCTTTGTATTCCTGCGTACGTTCCGCGCGTCCATCATCCCGATCGTCACCATCCCGGTCAGCCTGGTGGGCACGTTTGCCCTGATGGCGCTGGCCGGCTTTTCCATCAACACGCTGACGCTTCTGGCGCTGGTGCTGGCCATCGGCCTGGTCGTGGACGACGCCATCGTGATGCTGGAGAACATCTTTCGCCACATTGAAGAGGGGCTTGACCCGTTTTCGGCCGCCATCAAGGGCGCGCGCGAGATCGGCTTTGCGGTGATCACCATGACGGCCACGCTGGTGGCCGTGTATGCGCCGCTGGCGTTCACGCCGGGGCGCACCGGGCGGCTGTTCATTGAATTTGCGCTGGCGCTGGCCGGGGCGGTGGTGGTGTCGGGCTTTGTGGCGCTGACGCTCACGCCCATGATGTGCTCCAAGCTGCTGCGCCACAACCCCAAGCCCGGGCGGTTTGACCGCTTCATGGAAAACCAGCTCAACCGCGTGTCCGACGGCTATGCCCGCACGCTGCGATGGATCGTCACCACCGGCTACCGCCGCGCGCCCGGCGAGCGCGGGGCCGGCGCGCGCGTGCGCGGCTTTTTCATGCAGGCGCGCTGGATCGTGATCAGCGTGATGCTGCTCAGCGCGGTGGCCATCGCCTTTGTGTACCCCAGCATGCGCTCGGAGCTGTCACCCATTGAAGACCGGGGCGTGATCTCGTCCAACATCACGGCGCCTGACGGCGCCACGCTGGAATACACCAACCGCTATGCACGCGAACTGGAGCGGGTGGGGCAGGGTTACAAGGAATTCGACCGTATCTTCGCCAACGTGGGCAACCCGTCGGTGTCGCAGGGCAACGTGACCTACCGAACCGTGGACTGGGACGAGCGCAAGCGCAGCACCATCGAGCTGGCGCGCGAGCTGGGCCCCAAGATGGCCGCGCTACCCGGTGTGTCGGCCTTCCCGATCACGCCGCCGTCGCTGGGCCAGGGCTTTCGCGACCGCCCTATCAACTTCGTGATCCAGACCTCCGACAGCTACCAGAACCTGAACCAGGTGGTGCGCCAGATGCTGGACGAGATCGCCAAGCAGCCCGGCATCCTGCAGCCCGACGTGGACCTGCGGCTGAACAAGCCCGAGCTGCGCATCGATATCGACCGC
>JBEIPU010000227.1:0-2319 GCA_040376925.1 Caenimonas sp.
CTGGGCCAGTGCGGCGCCGGCATAAAAGAACATCCGCACGCGCGACAGCAGGTTCTTGCGCAGGGCGTCGTCGGTCTTCATGGCGTTGGCAATCGCCTCAAAGCCCGTGGGCACGTTGAAATACACCGTGGGCGCGATCTCGCGCAGGTTGCGCAGCGTCTCGCCGATCAGCGCCGGCACGGGTTTGCCGTCGTCGATGTACAGCGTGCCCCCGTTGTAGACCGTCAGGCCGAAGTTGTGGTTGCCGCCAAAGGTGTGGTTCCAGGGCAGCCAGTCCACCAGCACCGGCGGCTCGTCGGCCAGCACGGGCATGCTCTGGCGCATCTGCTGCTGGTTGGCGCACCACATGCCATGGGTGTTGACCACGGCCTTGGGCAGCTTGGTGGAGCCGGAGGTGAACAAAAACTTGGTGATTGTGTCGGGGCCGGTGGCCTGCATGGCGGCGTCCACCGCCGGCGTAGCTGACGTGTTCAGCAGGGTATTGAACGCATCACCGACCACAACTTCCACATCCGAGCCCACCGTAGCCGCAATGGCCTTGCCGTAGCGCGCGCTGTCGGCGGCGAACACCAGGCCCGGCGTGAGCGTGGCCAGCACGTGGCGCAGCTTGTCGTAGTCCTGGCTGACGGTGGAATAGGCGGGCGACACCGGGCAGTAGGGCACGCCGGCGTACAGGCAGCCCAGCGCCAGCAGCGCGTGCTCCAGGTCGTTCTCGCTCAGGATGGCCACGGGGCGCTCGGCGTTCAGCCCGCGGTCCAGCAGGGCCTGGCCGATGCTGCGTGCGCTGGCCAGCGCCTGGGCGTAGCTGATGTGGCGCCAGTCGCCGGTGCTGCCGTCGGCATTGCGCACGCGCCGCGCCATGAAGGTACGCCCGGGCGTCGTCTGTGCCCAGTGCAGCAGGCGGTCGGTCAGGCGCTTCGCATGGGGCTCCAGGGGCTGTTCCGCGCGCATGTAGCGCGTGCCATTGGCGCCGTCGCGCAGGGTCACGCGGGTCACGCCGAATTTCATCGGCCGGTATTTCGGGGCGATGGCGGGGGTGGTGTTTGTCTCGCTCATGTTCTTGTGGTTGTGGCGGGGTGTTCAGGCTTTCTTGACCTTGGCGGCCTTGCCGTCCAGGAAGGCCTTGACGCGGGTTTTGGCCTCGGGCGCGCTCTGGGCAATGGCGGCCATCAGCGCTTCGGTCAGGAAGCCCTGGTCGGCCGGCTGCTCGGCAATGCGGGGCAGCGCGTGCATCAGCGCGTAGTTGGTCAGCGGTGCGTTCTCGGCCACGCGCGTGGCCAGTTCGAACGCCTTGTCAAACGCCTGGCCCTGGGGCACCAGGTACTGCGCAAAGCCGGCGCGTTCGCCGTCCACCGCGTTGTACACGCGGCCGGTCAACATCATGTCGGTCATGCGCGCGGCACCGATCAGGCGCGGGATGCGCACCGCGCCGCCCCCGCCCACGAAGATGCCGCGCGAGCCTTCGGGCAGCGCATAGAAGGTGGAATCGTCCGCCACGCGGATGTGGCAGGCGCTGGCCAGCTCCAGCCCGCCGCCCACCACCGCGCCATGCAGCGCGGCCACGACCGGCACCGGGCCGTACTGCACACGCTCGAGCGCGGCGTGCCACATGCGCGAATGGTGCAGGCCCTGGCCAGCGTCGCGCTCCTTGAGTTCGCTCAGGTCCAGGCCGGCGCAGAAGTGCTCGCCTTCGCCGTCAAGTACCGCAGCACGCACGGTCTCGGGCAGGGTTTCAAAAATGCCGCGCAATGCCAGAATGACAGCGTCGGACAGCGCGTTGCGTTTGGCCGGACGGCTCAGGCGCACCACGGCAACAGCGCCGCGGATTTCAAGTTGAACGTCTTTGTGGGTCATGTTTGTGTTTGCCAAGTGGGTGAATTATTGTTATAAATAATAACCAATTCAAGAAACCCGAAGTCCTGTTTCGTAAGGACTTACCCTAGGCTCCGGCGCCCTGGGAACCAGGAGACATCCCGTGGATTACAAGAACCTCATCGCCATTGACGTGCACACCCATGCCGAGGTGAGCTGCTGGAACCCGTTTGACAACTATGGCGAGGAATACGACCGCGCCGCGGACAAGTACTTCCGCAACAGCCGCCGCCCCACCATCCAGGAGACCATTGCGTACTACCGCGAACGCAAGATCGGTCTGGTGATGTTCACCGTGGACAGCGAGTCCAAGCTGGGCCGCCGCCGCATCCCCCCCGAAGAGATCGCCGAGGCCGCCCAGGCCAACAGCGACATGATGATGTGCTTTGCCAGCATCGACCCGCACAAGGGCAAGATGGGTGCTCGCGAGGCCGAGCGGCTGATCAA
>JBEIPU010000006.1:0-54859 GCA_040376925.1 Caenimonas sp.
CCTGAAGGTCGTTGCCGCCAAAATGGCGCACCTGTCGCGCGGTGAAGCCGAGCAGTTCTACGCTGTTCATAAAGAGCGTCCTTTCTTCAAGGACCTGGTTGAATTCATGATCTCCGGCCCCGTGATGATCCAGGCCCTGGAAGGCGAAGGCGCCATCCTCAAGAACCGTGACCTGATGGGCGCGACCGACCCCAAGAAGGCTGCCCCTGGCACCATCCGCGCCGATTTCGCCGACAGCATCGACGCCAACGCCGTGCACGGCTCGGACGCTGTTGAGACCGCCAAGGTGGAAGTGGCCTTCTTCTTCCCCGGCATGAACGTTTACTCGCGCTGAGCGGGAAACCCCATGCAATGACGGCCAACCTTCTCGACTTCGACCTGGAGGGCTTGGCCGCCTTTTGCGAACGGCTCGGTGAAAAGCGCTTTCGCGCCACCCAGCTGTTTCGCTGGATCCACCAAAAGGGCGCCACCGACTTCGACCAGATGAGCGATCTGGCCAAGTCGCTGCGCGAAAAGCTCAAGACCGCAGCCCATCTGCAGGCCCTGACGGTCATCACCCAGCACGAATCCGCCGACGGCACCATCAAGTGGCTGTTTGACGTGGGCGACGGCAACGCCGTCGAGGCCGTTTTTATTCCAGAAGACGACCGGGGCACGCTGTGCGTTTCGTCGCAGGCCGGCTGCGCGGTGGGCTGCCGTTTCTGCTCCACCGGCCACCAGGGCTTCAGCCGCAACCTCACCACGGGCGAAATCGTTGCCCAGCTCTGGTTTGCCGAGCATTTCCTGCGCGGCCACCTGAAAACCGGCGAGCGCGTCATCTCCAACGTGGTGATGATGGGCATGGGCGAGCCGCTGCAGAACTATTCCGCGCTGGTGCCGGCCCTGCGGGTGATGCTGGACGATCACGGCTACGGCCTGTCGCGCCGGCGCGTGACGGTGTCCACGTCCGGCGTGGTGCCGATGATGGACCGCCTGGGCCAGGACTGTCCGGTCGCGCTGGCCGTGTCGCTGCACGCGCCCAACGACCCGCTGCGCGACAACCTCGTGCCCCTGAACCGCAAGTACCCGTTGGCCGAGCTGCTGGACGCCTGCAACCGCTACCTGGCGCACGCGCCGCGCGACTTCATCACGTTTGAATACTGCATGCTCGACGGCGTCAACGACCAGCCCGAGCACGCGCGCCAGCTGGTTGAACTGGTGCGGCGCCACGGTAGCAGCGGTGTGTCCTGCAAGTTCAACCTCATCCCGTTCAATCCGTTCCCGGCCTCCGGCCTGCTGCGTTCCCCGCAAAATCAGGTGCAGGCTTTTGCGAAAATCCTCAGTGATGCTGGTATCGTCACCACCGTGCGCAAAACGCGTGGGGACGACATTGATGCAGCCTGTGGCCAGCTGGCCGGCGACGTCCGCGACCGTACCCGCGTGGGCGACCGCATCGCCCAGCAACGCACCGTGATGCTGATGCCCGTCAAGCCTGCACCCCGCCAGGCCAAGGAGACCCAGAGACCATGAATTCACTTGCGTTGGGTGGATGTACCGCGGCCGGCCAGCGGTTCTTGTGGGCGTGCGTGTTGATGTGCGCGGCACTTGCGGGTTGTGCCGGCGGCGCTGGCAGCGGTGCCGCGGGGGCGCGCAACGACATCCTGACCGAATCGGACGAGCCTGAAAGCCGCAAGCGCGCGCGAATCCGCATGGAACTCGCGGTCGGCTACTTCGAGCAGGGCCAGACCAATGTGGCGCTGGACGAGCTCAAGCAGGTGATCAATGCGGACCCCAATTTCCCTGACGCCTACAACCTGCGTGGCCTGATCTACATGCGGCTGAACGACATGCGCCAGGCCGAGGACAGCTTTCGCCGCGCGATCGCACTGAACCCGCGGGATGCGAACTCCCACCACAACTTTGGCTGGTTGCTGTGTCAGCAGGGGCGCTACCCGGAGTCTTACCGGGAGTTCGAGCTGGCAATGGCCAATCCGCTGTACACCGGCCGCGCCAAAACCCTGATGGCGCTGGGTGTGTGCCAGGTGCGCGGCGGCCAGCGCGCCGAAGCCGAGAAAAGCCTGGCACGTTCCTACGAACTGGACGCCGGCAACCCGGTGACGGGTTACAACCTGGCGAGCCTGCTGTTCCAGCGCGGCGACTTCGAGCGCGCGCAGTTCTATATCCGTCGCCTGAACAACAGCGACCTGGCCAACGCCGAATCGTTGTGGCTGGGTGTCAAGGTCGAGCGCCGGATGAACGACCGGGTGGCCATGGAGCAGCTGGCCGATCAACTGAAAAAGCGCTTCCCCCAATCCCGGGAAGCGACGGCATACACACGGGGGGCCTTTGATGAGTGATTCGCAGCAGCACGCGGACGCGCAGGACGCGCAACAGGCCGATCCCGTGCACACCGGGCCCAGCGCGGGTACGTTGCTGCGCGAGGCCCGTGAAGCTGCCGGCCTGCACATTGCCGCGCTGGCAGTGTCGCTGAAGGTGCCGGTGCGCAAGCTGGAAGCGCTGGAGGCCGACCGGCTGGACCTCCTGCCCGACGCGGTTTTTGTGCGGGCGCTGGCGTCCAGCGTGTGCCGCACCCTCAAGATCGACCCCGCCCCGGTGCTGGACCGCCTGCCGCAGACGGCCGCGCCGCGCCTGGTGCGCGACAGCGGTGGCATCAATACGCCGTTTCGCGCGCCCAGCGACGGGCGTAACCCGTCGTGGTTCGACCAGCTGTCCAAGCCAGTGTTCCTGGCGGTCTTTGCCTTGCTGCTGGGGGCGCTGGTGCTCATATTCCTGCCCTCGGCCCGCCGGGATGAAGCGGCCAGCCCGGCCAAGGCCGAGGTCACTACCACCGCGCAGCCGGCCGCGGCCACTGCGGTCACCGCGGCAGCCCCGGCCGTCACCGAACCTGCACCCGCTGCCGTGCCTGTCGCGCCACCTCCCGCGCCCGCGACCCAGCCCACACTGGTGGTGTCGCCCGGCGCTGCCCCGGCTCCCACGGTGTCGCCCACATTCTCGGTGGCAGTATCCACCCCTACCGTGGTCAGCCCGACGGCGGTCGTGACGCCGGCGGCACCATTGCCCACAACGGGCATTGTGGTCTTCAAGACCCAGGGTGAGTCCTGGGTGGAAGTAACCGACGCCAGGGGCGTGATCGCCGTGCGCAAGACCCTGGCGCCCGGCGAGGTCGTGGGCGCCAGCGGCGCCTTGCCGCTGTCCGTGGTGATTGGCCGTGCCAATGCCACGCGCGTGGAAGTGCGCGGCCGTCCGTTTGATCTGGCTTCCGTGGCCAAGGACAACGTGGCCCGGTTTGAGGTGAAGTGATGCAAGACTGCCTGCCCATTGAACCCGCGGCGCCGAAGGCCCGACGCTCGCGCCAGGCGCAAACAGTATGGGGCTCGCGCATCGTGACGGTGGGCGGGGACGCCCCGGTGCGGGTGCAGTCCATGACCAACACCGATACGGTGGACGCCATCGGCACAGCCATCCAGGTCAAGGAACTGGCCATTGCCGGCTCCGAGATGGTACGTATCACCGTCAACACGCCCGAAGCCGCCCAGCAGGTGCCTTACATCCGCGAGCAGCTGGACCGCATGGGCATCGACGTCCCGCTGATCGGCGATTTTCATTACAACGGCCACCGCCTGTTGACGGATTACCCGGCCTGTGCCGAGGCGTTGTCCAAGTACCGCATCAACCCCGGCAACGTGGGCAAAGGCGACAAGCACGACCGCCAGTTCGGCCAGATGATCGAAGCCGCCATGCGCTGGAACAAGCCGGTACGCATCGGCGTCAACTGGGGCAGCCTGGACCAGGAACTGCTGGCCAGCCTGATGGACGAAAACAGCCGCCGCCCCACGCCCTGGGACGCCAAGTCGGTCATGTACGAGGCGCTGGTCACGTCGGCGATCGACTCCGCCCGCCGCGCCGAGGAAATGGGCATGGACGGCAACCAGATCATCCTCAGCTGCAAGGTCAGCGGGGTGCAGGATCTCGTGTCCGTGTACCGCGAGCTTGCCAAACGCTGCGACTACGCGCTGCACCTGGGCTTGACCGAAGCCGGCATGGGCACCAAGGGGACGGTGGCGTCCGCCACGGCGCTGTCCATCCTTTTGCAAGAAGGCATTGGCGATACCATCCGCGTGTCCCTCACGCCGCAGCCTGGCGAGCCGCGTACCCAGGAAGTGGTCATCGCGTCCGAGATCCTGCAGGCCCTCGGGCTGCGCAGCTTCGTGCCCAGCGTCACGGCCTGCCCCGGCTGCGGCCGCACCACCAGCACCACGTTCCAGGAGCTCGCCAAGCAGATTGACGACTACCTGCGCGCGCAGATGCCGGTGTGGCGCAAGAAGTACCCCGGTGTCGAGAAGATGAAGGTCGCCGTGATGGGTTGCATCGTCAACGGGCCGGGCGAAAGCAAGCATGCCGACATCGGCATCAGCCTGCCGGGCACGGGCGAAGCGCCCGCGGCGCCGGTGTACATCGACGGTGAAAAGGCGCTCACGCTGCGCGGCGACAACATCGCCAACGAATTCCACCAGCTGGTTGAAAACTACATTGAAAAGCGTTTCGGTCACGCACACGTGACCGAGAACGCCTGAAACCCCGTCCCATGGCCGAGAAACTGAATGCCGTCAAAGGCATGAACGACATATTGCCGCCCGGCGTCCCGCGCACGGAAAAGCTGCCGGATTCTGCCCTGTGGCAGTGGTTTGAAGGGGCGGTGCGCCAGGTGCTGGGCCGCTACGGCTACCAGTACCTGTTGACGCCCATCGTCGAGCCCACCGCGCTGTTTGTGCGCGGCCTGGGCGAGGTGACCGACATCGTCGAAAAGGAGATGTATTCCTTTACCGATTCGATGAACGGCGACAAGCTCACGCTGCGCCCCGAGGCCACCGCCGGGATCGTGCGCGCCATGATCGAGCACAACGCCCTGTACAACGGCCCGCTGCGGGTCTGGACGGTCGGGCCGATGTTCCGCCACGAGCGCCCGCAAAAGGGCCGCTACCGCCAGTTCCACCAGCTGGATGTGGAGGCGCTGGGCCTGGCAGGCCCGGATGTGGACGCCGAAATGATCCTCATGGCCCGCGCCCTGTGGCGCGAACTGGGCCTGGTCGAGGGCGAGCATGTGCGCCTGGAGATCAACAGCCTGGGCCAGCCCGATGAACGCCGTGCCCATCGCGACGCACTGGTGAAATATTTTGAGCAGAACGCGGCCCAGCTGGACGCCGACGCCCAGCGGCGCCTGCACAGCAACCCGCTGCGCATCCTGGACACCAAAAACCCGGCGATGCAGGCCCTGATCGAGGCGGCGCCACAGCTCATGGATTTCCTCGGCCCCGAGTCGCTCGCGCACTTCAGCGCGGTTCGCGCCGTGCTGGACGCCGTTGGCCTGCACTACCGCGTCAACCCGCGCCTGGTGCGAGGCATGGACTACTACAACCTCACGGTGTTCGAATGGGTGACCGACCAGCTTGGCTCCCAGGGCACGGTCTGTGGTGGCGGCCGCTATGACGGACTGATTGAACAGCTGGGCGGCAAGAGCGCACCCGCCGTGGGCTTTGGCCTGGGCATTGAACGCCTGTTGCTGCTGATCCAGGCGCTGGGCCTGCCGGTGCCTGACGCTTCGCCGCACGCCTATGCGGTGGTGCCGCCGGGCGCACCGCTGGCCCAGGTGATGGCCGTGCTGGAGGCCCTTCGCGCCGGCGGCGTACGGGTGCAGCAGCATGCCGCGGGCCCGGATGGGCCCGCCAGCATGAAGTCCCAGCTCAAGAAGGCCGACGCCAGCGGCGCAGCGTACGCCCTGATCTTTGGCGCGGACGAGCTGGCGCAGGGTATGGTGACCGTCAAGGCCCTGCGCGATGGTGCCGGTGCGCAGGTCCAGCGGCCGCTGGCCGACGCCGCAGCGTGGGCAGCCTCTCTACAATCCACGGTTTGATACCGACACCTCATGGCAAAACACCTCGACCTCGAAGAACAGGAACAGCTTGACCAGCTCAAGCACTTCTGGAACCAGTACGGCAACCTGATCACCTGGGTGCTGATCGCTGTCTTTGGCTCCGTGGCGGCCTGGAACGGCTGGCAGTACTGGCAGCGCACCCAGAGCATGCAGGCCTCGGCCCTGTACGAAGAAGTCAACCGCGCCGTGCAAAGCGGCGACGCGGCCCGGCTGGACCGCAGCTTTGCCGACATGAAAGACAAGTTCGGCGGCACCGTCTATGCGCACCAGGCCGGCCTGCTGGTGGCCAAGACCCTGTACGAAAAAGGCAATGTGGACGGCGCCAAGGCGGCCCTCAACTGGGTGGCCGACAAATCCTCCGATGCCGGCTACAAGTCGCTGGCGCGCCTGCGGCTGGCCGGCGTGCTGGTCGAAGCCAAGGCGTATGACGACGCGCTCAAGCAGCTGGAGGGCAGCTTCCCGGCGGAGATGCAACCGCTGGTGGCCGACCGCCGGGGCGACATCTATCTGCTGCAAGGCAAGAAGGCCGAGGCCCGCGAGGCCTTCACCGTGGCGTTCAAGGGCCTGGACGAGCGTGCGGAATACCGCCGCCTGGTCGAAGTCAAACTCAACTCGCTCGGCGTGGACCCGCAACCGCCAAAGGCCGCACCGGCCGCTGAAGCAGGAGCCAAGCCGTGATCCCCAAGAAGCCCTTGCTGTCTTCCGTGCGCGCCGGGCGTGCGTTTGCCGCCATCGCCGCCGTCGTGGTACTGGCGGCCTGTTCGAGCAAGCCCGAGCGCCCCAAGCCGGCGGAGCTGGCGCCCAGCGCGGCCCTGATCGGCGTACGCCAGGCATGGACGGCGCGGGTGGGGGAAGTGGCATTCGCATTGCAGGTCCAGGTCAGCGGCAACACGCTGGCCGTCGGCAGCAGCGACGGTACCGTCGCCCTGCTGGACGCGGCCTCGGGCCGCGACATCTGGCGTGCCAGCGCCGGCGCCCCGCTGTCTGCCGGCGTGGGCAGCGATGGCAAGGTCGCGGCGGTGGTGACCACCGCCAACGATGTGGTGGCCCTGGCCGACGGCAAGGTGCTGTGGCGCCAGAAGCTGCCCGCGCAGGTTTACGCCGCGCCGCTGGTCGCGGGCGCACGTGTGTTCGTGCTGGCGGCCGACAGGTCTGTCACTGCGTTTGACGCCCAGACCGGCCGCCGCCTGTGGGCGCAACAGCGCCCCGGCGAGCCGCTGATCCTGCGTCAGGCGGGTGTGATCCTGGCCGTGGGCGACACCCTGGTGGTCGGCCAGGCGGGCCGCCTGGTCGGCATGAACCCGCTCAACGGCAGCGCGCGCTGGGACGCCCCCATCGCCACGCCGCGTGGCACCAACGACATCGAGCGGCTGGTGGACCTGGTGGCGGGCGTTTCACGCCTGGGTGAGTCGGTCTGCGTGCGCGCGTTCCAGGCCAGCGTGGGCTGCGTCAACACCAACCGTGGCGCAGTGCAATGGACCAAATCCGCGAATTCGGCGGTGGGCGTGCATGGCGACGACCGCCACGTCTACGGCACCGAGGCCGACGGCAGGGTGGTTGCCTGGCGCCGCGCCGACGGCGAACGCGCCTGGACCACTGATCGTCTGCAGTACCGCAGCCTGACCGCGCCGCTGGCCCTGGGCCGCTCGGTCGTCATCGGCGACAGCACGGGCATGGTGCACCTGCTGTCGCGCGAAGACGGCACGCCGCTGAACCGGCTGTCCACAGACGGTTCGTCCATCGTGGCGGCCCCGGTGCTGGCGGGCGGCTCGCTCGTTGTCGTTACCAGAAACGGTGGCGTGTTCGGGTACGCACCCGAATAATCCCCCGGGCGGACCCTCATGAAACCTGTCCTGGCCCTTGTCGGCCGCCCGAACGTCGGCAAATCGACGCTGTTCAACCGCCTGACCAAGTCGCGCGATGCCATCGTTGCCGACTTCGCCGGTCTCACGCGCGACCGCCACTACGGCAACGGCCGCCAGGGCAAGCACGAGTACATCGTGATTGACACCGGCGGCTTCGAGCCCACGGCCGAAAGCGGCATCTACATGGAGATGGCCAAGCAGACGCGCCAGGCCGTCGCCGAAGCCGACGCCGTGATCTTCGTGGTGGATGCCCGGGCGGGCATTTCGGCGCAGGACCACGATATCGCCAAATACCTGCGCCGTCTGGGCAAGCCCTGCGTGCTGACCGCCAACAAGGCCGAGGGCATGCAGGAGGGCGTGCAGCTGACCGAGTTCTATGAGCTCGGCCTGGGCGACGTGGTGCCGGTGTCCGCGGCGCACGGACAGGGCATCCGCAGCCTGGTGGACCTGGCACTTGCGCCGCTGAACCTGCCCGACCCTGACGAAGAGGCCGAGGCAGAAGACACCGGCGTGATCAAGCTGGCCGTGGCCGGGCGGCCCAACGTGGGCAAATCCACGCTGATCAACACCTGGCTGGGCGAAGAGCGCCTGGTGGCCTTTGACATGCCTGGTACCACGCGCGACGCCATCAGCGTCCCGTTTGAGCGTAACGGGCAGAAATTCGAGCTGATCGACACCGCGGGCCTGCGCCGCAAGGGCAGGGTGTTTGAGGCGATCGAGAAGTTCTCGGTCGTCAAGACCCTGCAGGCCATTGAATCAGCCAACGTCGTGCTGCTGCTGCTGGATGCCACCCAGGGCATTACCGACCAGGACGCCCACATTGCAGGTTACGTGCTGGAAAGCGGCCGGGCCGTGGTGCTGGCCGTCAACAAATGGGACGCGGTCGATGACTACCAGCGCGAGCTGCTGCAACGCTCCATCGAAACGCGCCTGGCCTTCCTGAAATTCGCCGCGCTGCATTTCATCTCGGCCAGAAAGCGCCAGGGCCTGGGCCCGCTGTGGACGTCCATCGCCCAGGCCCACAAATCGGCCATGTGCAAGATGTCCACGCCGGTGCTGACCCGGCTGCTGCTGGAATCGGTGCAATTCCAGAGCCCCAAGCGCGCCGGCATGTTCCGCCCCAAGCTGCGCTATGCCCACCAGGGGGGCATGAACCCGCCGGTGATCATCATCCATGGCAATTCGCTGGAGCATGTGACCGAGGCCTACAAACGGTACCTGGAAGGCCGGTTCCGCAAGGAATTCAACCTGATCGGCACACCGCTGCGCATCGAGATGAAGACATCCCACAACCCCTACGCCGAGCGCGACGAAAGCTGACGAGTCCGAAAAACCCTGCGGGTATCGGTTTTGGACTACTTGATTACCCGTAGCGCTGTGGTAAGGTGTGCTTTCCAACAACACTTCCGAACACGGAGAATATCGTGAGCAACAAAGGGCAGCTACTACAAGACCCCTTCCTCAATACCCTGCGCCGCGAGCATGTGCCTGTGTCGATTTACCTCGTCAACGGCATCAAGCTCCAGGGCCAGATTGAGTCCTTTGACCAATACGTCGTCCTGTTGCGCAACACAGTCACCCAGATGGTGTACAAGCACGCCATCTCGACCATCGTGCCGGGCCGCGCCGTGAACTTCACGGCAGCCGAGGGCAGCGACGCCCCCGCTGCCTGAGCACCGTTGACGGGCGGGCTGACGCAAGACGTGCTGTATATCCCGCATCTGCCGCCGATTTGAGTTCGTCCGTTCCGTCCGATTCAGCCCGCATCCCCGCCATCCTGGTGGGGGTGGATTTGGGGGCACCCCATTTCGACGCTGGGCTGGAAGAACTGGGCCTGCTGGCGCAGACGGCCGGCCTGGAGCCCGTGGCCCGCGTGGCCTGCAAGCGCAAGGCGCCCGACGCGGCGTTGTTCGTGGGCAGCGGCAAGGCGGATGAAATCCGCATGCTGGCCGACGCCACTGGCGCGCTTGAAATCCTGTTTGACCAGTCCCTGAGCCCGGCTCAACAGCGCAACCTGGAACGCCATATCGGCTTGCCGGTCAATGACCGCACACTATTGATCCTCGAGATTTTTGCCCAGCGCGCCCGCAGCCACGAGGGCAAACTCCAGGTGGAACTGGCCCGGCTGCAGTACCTGAGCACCCGGCTCGTTCGCCGCTGGTCCCACCTGGAACGCCAGACTGGCGGCGCCGGCGTGCGCGGCGGCCCCGGTGAAAAGCAGATCGAGCTGGACCGGCGGATGATTTCCGAGTCCATCAAGCGCACCAAGGAGCGCCTGCACAAGGTCAAGCGCCAGCGCCAGACCCAGCGCCGCCAGCGTGAACGGCGTGACGCCTTCAATATTTCACTGGTGGGCTACACCAACGCCGGCAAATCCACGCTGTTCAACGCCCTCGTCAAGGCACGCGCTTACGCCGCAGACCAGCTGTTTGCCACGCTGGACACCACCACGCGCCAGCTGTACCTGGCGCCGGCCGAAGGCGATCCGCACGGCAGCGGCCGCACTGTCTCCCTGTCTGACACGGTGGGCTTCATCCGCGACCTGCCGCACGGGCTGATTGATGCCTTTCAGGCGACCCTTCAGGAGGCGGTGGATGCCGACTTGCTGTTGCATGTGGTGGACGCCGCCAACCCCAATTTTCCCGAGCAGATTGCCCAGGTCCAGCAGGTGCTTGCCGAGATCGGCGCGGCAGAAATTCCGCAGGTATTGGTGTTCAACAAGCTCGATGCCCTTGAAAACGCGCAGCATCCGCTGCAACTGACGGACATGTACGAGCTTGACGGCGTAGCCGTCCCCCGCCTGTTTGTCAGCGCCCGCAGCGGCGCCGGCCTGGCGGCGCTGCGCGAACAGCTCGTGCGCGAACTGGCCGGGCGGAGCGATCCGCACGCCATACCCCCGCAGGACGCTGCCCCATTGCATGAGACCGCCGCCTGATTGGGCACAATCCGGGTACGACAAGAAAAGAGACCGCACCGAATGAATCTTCATCCAAGCCGCCTGTCCTGGGCAGGGGTCAAGGGCCGCGTCAGGGGCATGTTCAACCTCAACGACCCCCGCTGGGGCCGTGGCGACGACAAGCCCGCCGACGAAAACCGCCCCGAGGGTACCCGTCCGGACAACCAGCCGCCGGCCAACAACGGCAACAACGGCCCGCGCGGCCAGGGCCCCAACCAGGGCCCGCCCGACCTGGACGAGCTCTGGCGCGATTTCAACCGCAAGCTGGGTGGCCTGTTCGGTGGTGCGCGCAACGGCCGTCGACCCGATCCCGCAGGCGGTGGGGGCGGCATGGGCGGTGGTGGCGGCTTTCAGCCCGACATGAAAAGCGCGGGCATCGGCGCCGGCCTGATTGCGGGCGTGATTGCGCTGATCTGGCTGGGCACGGGTTTCTTCATCGTCCAGGAAGGCCAGCAGGCCGTGATCACCCAGTTCGGGCGTTACAAATCTACCGTAGGCGCTGGTTTCAACTGGCGCCTGCCGTACCCGATCCAGCGCCATGAACTGGTGTTTGTGACGCAGATCCGCTCGGTCGACGTCGGCCGTGACAACGTCATCAAGACCACGGGCCTGCGCGAATCGGCCATGCTGACCGAAGACGAGAACATCGTCGAGATCAAATTCGCCGTGCAGTACCGCCTGAGCGACGCCCGGGCGTTCCTGTTTGAAAGCAAGAATCCATCCGAAGCCGTGGTGCAGGCCGCCGAGACGGCCGTGCGCGAGGTGGTGGGAAAGATGCGCATGGATTCCGCGCTTGCCGAAGAGCGCGACCAGATTGCACCTCGGGTTCGGACGCTGATGCAGACCATTCTGGACCGCTACAAGGTAGGTGTCGAAGTGGTGGGCATCAACCTGCAGCAAGGCGGCGTACGCCCGCCCGAGCAGGTGCAGGCCGCGTTTGACGATGTGCTCAAGGCCGGCCAGGAGCGCGAACGTGCCAAGAATGAAGCCCAGGCCTATGCCAACGACGTGATCCCGCGAGCTGTCGGCTCGGCGGCACGCCTGAAAGAAGAAGCCGAAGCCTACAAGTCGCGCATCGTGGCCCAGGCCCAGGGTGATGCCCAGCGCTTCCGTTCGGTGCTGGCCGAGTACCAGAAGGCGCCCCAGGTCACGCGCGACCGCATGTACCTGGACGCCATGCAGCAGATTTACGGCAACGTGACCAAGGTCCTGGTGGAGTCGCGCCAGGGCTCCAACCTGCTGTACCTGCCGCTGGACAAGATCATGCAACAGTCCGCCCAGGGCGGTGCTGCCGCAGTGCCTGATGCGACAGCACCAGCTGCGGCGGCGGCGCCGCCGGTCGTCCCTGGCGCCGCAGGCGGCCTGGCGGCTGATTCGCGTGGTCGCGACACTTCGCGCACCCGTGAGCGCGAAACGCGCTGAACGAGAACAACACCATGAACAGAATTGGTTTCATCGCTTCTTCGCTGCTGGTGGCCCTGGCGCTGCTCAGCTCCATGCTCTTTGTCGTGGACCAGCGTCAGTTCGGCGTTGTGTATGCACTGGGCCAGATCAAGGAAGTCATCACCGAGCCGGGGCTGAACTTCAAGCTGCCGCCGCCTTTCCAGAACGTGTCGTACATCGACAAGCGCCTGCTCACGCTGGACAGCGTGGATACCGAACCCATGCTGACCGCTGAGAAGCAGCGCGTGGTGATCGACTGGTACGTTCGCTGGCGCATCACCGATCCGCAGGAGTACATCCGCAACGTGGGGCTGGACGAAAGTGCCGGCGCCAACCAGCTCAACCGGGTGGTGCGCAATGCCTTCCAGGAAGAAATCAACAAGCGCACCGTCAAGGACCTGTTATCGCTCAAGCGCGAGCAGATCATGAACGACGTCAGGCGTGAGGTGCTGGAACAGGTCAAGGGCGCCAAGCCCTGGGGCGTGGATGTGGTGGACGTGCGCATCACGCGCGCCGACTACGTGGACGCGATCACCGAATCGGTTTACCGCCGCATGGAGGCCGAGCGCAAGCGGGTGGCCAACGAGCTGCGCTCCACCGGCGGCGCCGAGGGAGAAAAGATCCGTGCCGACGCCGACCGCCAGCGGGAAGTGGCGGTTGCCAATGCCTACCGGGACGCGCAGAAGATCAAGGGCGAGGGTGACGCCGAAGCCTCGCGCATCTATGCCGATGCGTTTGGCCGCGACCCGCAGTTCGCGCAGTTCTACCGCAGCCTGGACGCCTACAAGGCCAGCTTCAACAAGAAGAGCGACGTGATGGTGGTGGACCCGTCTTCATCCGAGTTCTTCAAGACCTTCCGCAACGGCGGCGGCAGCGCGGCGGCACCGGCCAAGAAGTAACTTGGACGGCAACACCTTCTGGGCCGCGCTGGCCTTGGTGCTGGTGCTGGAAGGGTTGTTCCCGCTCCTTTCGCCCGGCGGCTGGCGCGCCATGTTTCAAAAACTGCTGGCGTTGGCCGATGGCCAGCTGCGGTTTTTCGGGCTGCTCAGCGTGCTCGGCGGCCTGATCCTGCTCTGGCTTGTGAGCTGATTGCCGCACCCGGCGGCGGACCGGCCCGGCGACACCGGTAAAATACCGTTTTTAACAGCCCCCCAAAATCCCATGTCCGCCTGGGTCCTGCCGGATCACATCGCCGATGTATTGCCCTCCGAGGCCCGGCACATCGAAGAACTCCGCCGCGAAATGCTCGACACCGCCCGTGGCTATGGCTACGAGCTGGTGATGCCGCCGTTGCTGGAGCACCTGGAGTCGTTGCTGAGCGGCACCGGCGAGGCACTGGATCTGCAGACCTTCAAGCTCGTCGACCAGCTGTCGGGCCGCATGATGGGCCTGCGCGCCGACACCACGCCCCAGGTGGCCCGTATTGATGCGCACCTGCTCAACCGTCAGGGTGTGACGCGCCTGTGCTACTGCGGCCCCGTGCTGCATACCCGCCCTGACCGCCCCCATGCCACCCGCGAGCCGTTGCAGTTTGGCGCTGAAATCTACGGCCATGCCGGGCTGGAGGCCGACCTGGAGGCCCTGTTGCTCGCACTGGACTGCCTGCGCGCGGCCAAGGTCGGCGATGTGATCGTGGACATGGCGGACGCCCGTATCGTGCGCTCGCTGCTGGCCGGCGTGCCGCTGGACGCGGCGGCGCTGGGCCGCGTGCATGCGGCGCTGGCGGCCAAGGACACCAGCGAACTCACCTCGCTGACGCGTTCGTTTCCCGCCGCGGCGCGTGAAGGGCTGCTGGCGCTGAGCAGCCTGTACGGCGATGCCGCCGTGCTGGCTGAAGCCGGCCGGGTGCTGCCGGCCTCTGCCGGCCTGGACGAGGCGCTGGCCAGCCTGCGCTGGCTGTCGCAGCACCTGGGCGGCACGCGCGTGCTGTTCGACCTGGCCGACCTGCGCGGCTATGCCTATTACAGCGGTGTGCGCTTTGCGATCTACACCGGCGGCGCCAGTGACGCGCTGGTGCGCGGCGGGCGCTACGACGAGGTCGGTGCCGTCTTTGGCCGCAACCGCCCCGCCGTGGGCTTCAGCCTGGACGTGCGCGAGCTGGTGGGCGTGGTGCAGCCGCGCCCGCTGCGCGCGGCCATTCGCGCGCCCTGGAGCGAAGCGGCCGACCTGCGCGCGGCCATTGCGGCCCTGCGCGGGCGCGGTGAAACCGTGGTCTGCGTGCTGCCGGGCCATGAGAGCGAAGTAGATGAGTTCCATTGCGACCGCGAGCTGGCCCAGGCCGCGGGGCAGTGGGTCGTGAAAGCCATTTGATGAATCCAAGAGTCCAGATGAAAAAGACAACCGGTCGTAACGTAGTGGTCGTCGGCACCCAGTGGGGCGATGAAGGCAAGGGCAAGCTGGTGGACTGGCTGACCGAGATGGCCCAGGGGGTGGTGCGTTTCCAGGGCGGCCACAACGCCGGACACACGCTGGTCATCAATGGCGTCAAGACCGCACTGCACCTGATCCCCAGCGGCATCATGCGCCCCGGCGTCAAGTGCTACATCGGCAACGGGGTGGTGTTGTCCGCGGGCAAGCTGTTCGAGGAAATCGAAGGCCTGGAAAAAGCGGGCGTTGAAGTGCGTTCGCGCCTGCGCATCAGCGAGGCCTGCCCGCTGATCCTGCCGTTCCATGCGGCGCTGGATATCGCGCGCGAAAATTACCGTGAAAAGGGCGGCACCGAAAAGATCGGCACCACCGGCCGCGGCATCGGACCGGCCTACGAAGACAAGATCGCCCGCCGCGCGCTGCGCGTGCAGGACCTCAAGCACCCCGAGCGCTTTGCGCAGAAGCTCAAGGTCCTGCTGGACCTGCACAACCATGTGCTGGTCGAGGTGCTGGGTGCACAAGCCATTGACTACGACATGGTGTTTGACGAGGCCATGCGCCACGCCGAACTGCTCAAGCCCATGATGGCCGACGTGTCGCGCGAGCTCAATGAAGCCCACCTGCGTGGCGACAACCTGCTGTTTGAAGGCGCCCAGGGCACGCTGCTGGATGTGGACCACGGTACCTATCCGTATGTGACCTCCAGCAACTGCGTGGCCGGCAACGCGTCGGCCGGCGCCGGCGTGGGCCCGGGCATGCTGCACTACATCCTGGGTATCACCAAAGCCTATTGCACCCGCGTGGGGGGCGGGCCCTTTCCGACCGAACTCGAATGGGAAAAGGAAGGAACACCTGGCTGGCACATGAGCACCGTGGGGGCCGAGAAGGGGGTTACCACGGGCCGCAGCCGGCGTTGTGGCTGGTTTGACGCGGCGCTGCTCAAGCGCAGCGCGCAGGTCAATGGCCTGAGCGGCCTTTGCATTACAAAGCTCGATGTGCTGGATGGACTGAAGGAGCTCAAGCTATGCACAGGCTACGACCTGGACGGCGAGTACACCGACATACTGCCGATGGGGGCCGACGAAATTTCGCGCTGCAATCCGGTGTACGAGACCATGGAAGGCTGGAGCGAATCGACCGTGGGTATCACGCAGTACGAGAAGCTGCCTGTGAACGCCCGGCTCTACCTGCAGCGCATCGAGCAGGTGACCGGTGTTCCCATCGCTATGATCTCCACCAGTCCTGACCGTGACCATACGATCAAGATGCGCCACCCCTACCTTGCCGACTGAGACGGATGACCAACATGCTGACCGAAGACGGAAAACACCTGTATGTCAGTTACGACGAATACCACAACCTGATCGAAAAGCTCGCGATCCGGGTGCACCAGTCGGGCTGGCAGTTCGACACCATCCTGTGCCTGGCACGCGGTGGCATGCGCCCTGGGGACATCCTGAGCCGCATTTTTGACAAGCCGCTGGCCATTATGTCCACCAGCTCCTACCGCGCCGACGCCGGCACGGTGCAGGGCCACCTGGACATTGCCCGCTACATCACCACGCCGCAGGGCGAGATCGCCGGCAAGGTGCTGCTGGTGGACGACCTGGCGGATTCCGGCCACACGCTCAAGGCCGTGATCCACCTGCTCAAGAACAACTATGCGCCGATCACCGAGCTGCGCAGCGCGGTGATCTGGACCAAGGGCCTGTCGGCCTTTACGCCCGACTATTCGGTGGAGTTCCTGCCCACCAACCCCTGGATCCACCAGCCCTTTGAAGGCTACGACAACCTGTCACCCGACAAACTGCTGGAGAAGTGGAAGGTCTGACGGGTGTTTGGCGGGCGGGCTAACATGGCGCCATGAGCCGAACGCCCACCGACCTGATCCACCACCCCTACACCCCGCCGGCCGGTTTTGCCGCGCCGCAGCCGGGCGTCTTCAAGGCGTCCACCGTCATCTTTCCCAATGTCGCGGCAATGCGCTCGCGCGACTGGAAGCACAAGAACGGCTACACCTACGGCCTGCACGGCACGCCCACTACCTTCGTGCTGGAAGAGCGCATCGCCGCCCTTGAGGGGGGCCGCCAGTGTGTGCTGGTGCCCAGCGGGCTGGCTGCGATTGCCAACACCAGCCTGGCCTTGCTGAAGACCGGCGACGAGGTGCTGATCCCCGACAATGCCTACGGCCCCAACAAGGCGCTCGCCGAGGGTGAACTGGCGGCCTGGGGCATCACGCACCAGCTCTATGACGCGATGAATCCCGCCGATCTGGCCGCGCGTATCACGCCGCGCACCCGGCTGGTCTGGCTGGAGGCACCCGGCTCGGTCACGATGGAGTTCCCGCCGCTGGCCCACCATGCCCATATCTGCCGCCAGCGGGGCGTCACGACCGCCCTGGACAACACCTGGGGCGCAGGCCTGGCATTCAATGGCTTTGACCTGGGCCGCGGCGCGCGCTTTGTGCCGGGCAGCGGCGCCGACATCGTGGTGCAGGCCCTGACCAAATACCCCAGCGGCGGCGGCGATGTGCTCATGGGCAGCATCGTCACGCGCGACGAAGCGCTGCATCTGAAGCTCAAGCTCACCCACATGCGTCTGGGCTGGGGCGTGGGTGCCAACGACGTGGAGGCCGTGCTGCGCGCCTTGCCCAGCATCGCCTTGCGTTACCAGGCGCAAGACCAGGCCGCCCGTACGCTGGCCACCTGGCTGCGCCAGCAGCCCCAGGTGGCGCAGGTGCTGCACCCGGCCCTGGAGGGCTCGCCCGGCCATGAGCACTGGCGCGCCCTGTGTACTGAAGACGGGCAGGGCGGTGGCGCCAGCCTGGCCGCGGGGCTGTTCTCGGTGGTGTTCGACGGGCGTTACACCACCGCCCAGGTGGACGCGTTCTGTGACGCGCTGAAACTGTTCAAGCTGGGCTATTCCTGGGGCGGCCCGGTCAGCCTGGTGGTGCCATATGACATCCCGTCCATGCGCGCCACCTGGCCACATCAGGGCGTTCTGGTGCGTTTTTCGCTGGGGCTGGAGGCGGTGCAGGACCTGCAGGCCGACCTGGTCGCCGCATTGCCCGCGCTGGAGCCCACCCGGGCCTGAGCACCATTGGAGGCTGCCTGTTTATCGCGTACAGTGGGCGTCAATCAACCCAAGAAACGGATAGCCTGTGGCCACACCCAATTACGGATACGAGAAGCGGCAAAAAGAGCTGGCCAAGAAGCGCAAGAAAGAAGACAAGCTCAAGGCCAAGGCGGAGCGCAAGGTTGGCGGACCGCATGACGACGCGGCCGATGCCGGCGATGACGCAGGCGGTGCGCAGCCCCAAACCCCTGCATCTCCGCCGGCGCAAGGCTGATCATCCGTCTGTCATGAACCTGGCGCCTGCAGCAGTCCGCGCGCCAGGGCATCCATCTCGGACATCGACCCGTTCCTCGCCGCCACCGGCACCGCGTCGGCATAGCGTGCAAAGTTGTTGCGCATGGAGCGTTCATACCCCGGGTCGTAGTGCAAGGACAGCAACTCCCGCACCACGGTATTGAAATCACCTTCGCGTACCTTGTCTTTCCAGCCCTGAACCGTGGCCTTGCCCCGCAGTTCCACCAGGGCGTCCAGCCGCCGGCAGAACAGATCGCGGTCGCGCACAAAGAATTCGTAGTCTTCCAGCAGCAGGGCCACGCGTTCATCATCGGGCAGTTCCAGGCGCAGGCAGGGGCTGACGCGCATGGCGGCGATCAGTGCCTCGGGCACAGCCAGGTTGCCGACCTTGCGGCTTTCGCTTTCAACAAACACCGCGCGCGCCGGGTCAAAGCCGCGCAGGCGCTGCCATACCAGCGTGTCAAACCGCTTTTGCGAGGGCTGGGGTTGCCCCGGCAGCAGGCCCAGCACCGAGCTGCGGTGGCTGGCCAGCGCCTCCAGGTCCAGCACCTGGCCGCCGGCGGCTTCCAGGGCCTGCAGCAGGCGCGTCTTGCCCGAGCCCGTAAGGCCGCAGACCACGCGGTACTTCAACCGCTGCGCCAGCTGCGGCATGTCGGCCAGCACTGCTGCGCGAAAGGCCTTGTAGCCGCCTTCCACCAGCGTCACCTTGAAGCCGATCTGGCCCAGCACCAGCGCCAGCGAGTTGCTGCGCTTGCCCCCGCGCCAGCAGTACACCAGCGGCTGCCAGCTTTTGGGTTTGTCCAGGATGTTGTTTTCAATATGGCGGGCGATGTTCGCGGCCACCAGCGCGGCACCGTGCTTTTGCGCCTCGAACGGGCTGACCTGCACGTACATGGTGCCCACGCGCTTGCGTTCATCGTTGTTCAGCGACGGCCAGTTGATCGCGCCCGGCAGGTGGTCCAGCGCGAACTCGTCCTCGCTGCGCGCGTCGATCACGGCGCTGAAACTGTCCAGGCGCGCCACGGCCTCAGCCGCGGGAATGGTGTGCACGCTCACCGCAGCAGCTTTCGCAGCTCGGGCCAGACGTTGTCCAGCATGATGGGGTGGGCTTCTTCGCGGGGGTGGATGCGGTCGGGCTGGAAAAGGCGCAGCGGGTCGGCGCCGTCGGCCACGCCCTTGAGGAAGAACGGCACCACGGCCGCCTTGTTCGCGGTGGCAACCCTGGCAAACACGCCGGCAAACTGCCGCGCGTAGTCGGTGCCGTAGTTGGGCGGAACCTGCATGCCCACCAGCAGCACGCGGGCGCCCGCGGCTTGCGCGGCCCGGGTCATCGCCGTCAGGTTGTCCTCGGTCATGGCCAGCGGCAGGCCGCGCAGGGCGTCGTTGCCGCCCAGCTCGATCACCACATGCGTGGGCTTTTCGCGCGCCAGCAGGGCCGGCAGGCGCGAGCGGCCGCCCGAGGTGGTATCGCCGCTGATGCTGGCATTGACCACGCGGGCGGCGATCTTTTCGCGCGCCAGGCGCTGCTCCAGCAGCGCGGCCCAGCCGCTGCCGCGTTTCAGGCCATACTCGGCGCTGAGCGAGTCACCCACGATCAGGATGGTCCGCGCCGCTGCCGGGGCCTGCGCGTACAGCCCGGCGCCATAACTGCCAGCTAATGCCGCCGCGATAAAGTTACGCCGTCGCCACCAAGCCATCACCATGTCTGAACCCATCATTTCCGTTGAACACGTCTGCAAGTCGGTGACGGATTCCACCGGCACCCTGGACATTTTGCGCGATATTCACTTCGCGCTGGCGCCGCGCGAGACGGTGGCCATCGTCGGCGCATCGGGTTCGGGCAAAAGCACGCTGCTGTCCATCATCGCGGGCCTGGACACGCCCACCAGCGGCACCGTGCGCCTGGCGGGCCAGGACATCTTTGCCCTGGATGAAGATTCACGCGCCGCGCTGCGCGCGCAAAAGGTGGGCTTTGTGTTCCAGAGCTTCCAGCTCATGGGCAACCTGAACGCGCTGGAAAACGTCATGCTGCCCCTGGAGCTGGCCGGCCGGCGCGATTCGCGCAAGGCCGCAACCGACATGCTGGCGCGCGTCGGGCTCGCGGGCCGCCTGGGCCATTACCCGAAGGTGCTGTCGGGCGGTGAGCAGCAGCGCGTGGCGCTGGCGCGGGCCTTCGTGGTGCAGCCGGCCGTGCTGCTGGCCGACGAGCCCACCGGCAGCCTGGACTTTGCCACCGGCGAGACGGTGATGCAGCTCATGTTTGACCTGAACCGCGAGGAGGGGACGACCCTGGTGCTGGTCACGCATGACCGGACGATTGCCGCGCGCTGCGAGCAGCGCATCACCATCGAGGCAGGCCAGGTCAGCGGGGGCTGAAGCGCGCGGCAGCTCAGCGGTGGGGCAGGGCGCGCTTGAGCGCCTGCAGGAAAACCTCGCGTTGCTGCGGGTGGTCGATGTTGGCGGCCACCGCATGCACGAATTCCTTGAACGTGGCGCTGCGCGAAACCTCGCGGCGGATCAGCATCCTGGCCATGGGGCCGATGAACTTGCTGAGGGTGTGTTCGATGATCGCCATGTCTTCAGGGGGGATGTCCACCTGCCGCGTGGAGTGCCGCGGTATCGAAGGGTCCAGCCGGGATGGCTCAGGGCGGCTGACGGGACGGCTCATGGGCTGGCTCAGCGGCTGGCTGCGTGGCTGGCTGGGAACAGGCTGGCTCAACGGCATGGGCCGGCTGGTCTGCGAATTGCGCGGCAATGGCTGGCTGTGCCCCGGGTTGCTGGGGGTATGGCTGTGGCTTTGTACGCCGCTCACGAACATTTCGCGGGCCTTGGCCTCCTGGATGGACGGCGCAAGCGCCTCGCGCAGGTCCATGATGCCGCGCGCCAGCGGCGCAGCCTTGCGCACCAGCACCTTGGCCAACGGGCCGATGTGACGCGCCAGCTCCACCTCCACCTCGGCCAGTTGCGTCGGGTCCAGCACCTGGGTGGTGGCGACAGGTCGGGTCTGGGTATAGCCGGTCGCCGGGCCTTCGCGGCGCGTGGTACCGCGCGGGCCGGCCGCCACCGAATACACCTCGTGCAGCCGCGAATGCTTGTCGCCAAACTGGCCCAGGTACTGGAACAGGTCGGCTGTGTCATCGGTAATGCGCGAGATCACGTCGTAGTAGGCGCGTGACACCAGCACCTGGTTCGCCTGGGCGAAGTCCATGATGCGCTGCGCGACGTTGATGCCGTCGCCCACCACATTCACGCGTTCATTGATGTCGGAGATGACGCGCACCGGCCCCATGTGCAGCCCCACACGCACCGACAGGTGGTTGCCGTAGCGCTGGCCCAGCAGGTCGCGCAGCAACATGGCCGAATGCAGGGCTTCCTCAGGGTCGCCCAGGAAGCAGATCGCGGCACCGTCGCCGGTGTCGATGGCGATGCGGCTGCTTTCCTCCACGCCCTTGAGCGCCTTGCCGATCAGTTCATTGAACAACTTCTTCAGCGCGACCTGGTCGTCCACCGAGCGGACCGAATACCCGATCAGGTCCAGGAACATGATGGTGCACAGCAGGTTCTTGCGCGTCATGCCGGTCTGGCTGGAGGGGGCACCCGTGGACGCGCTGGCGCTGGTGCTGCCTGCGGCGCCAGGCGGCGCATAGCCCGAAGCGCCCAGCCCGGTGCGCGGCGTGGAAACGTCCAGGTCAATCGTCCTGGTGGCAGGGTGCTCGCTGCCCTGAATGGCGGCGCGCAACTCAGCCACGGTTTGCGGCCTGCGGCCCTCGTCGGGTTGCATGGCCCAGTCGATGGCCTCCAGCAGCGGCACGCCGAAGACGCCGGGATCGGCCACGCTGGCGGCCGGCAGCAGGGTGTCGTTCTTCACACGGGCGGCGGACTCCACCGGCTTCTTGCCTGTGGTCATCCAGTACATCACCGCGCCCAGCGAATAGATGTCCGTCCAGGGCCCCTGGTTGCCTTGCGAGTGGTACTGCTCGAATGGCGCAAAGCCCGGGCTCACGATGTTGGTCATGTCGTGGTTGGCCGTGACGCGGCGTGCCGCGCCAAAGTCCAGCAGCACGGGCGTGCCGTCGGCACGCACATAAATGTTGTCCGGCTTGATGTCGCGGTGCAGGAAGCCCGTCCTGTGCACGGCGTCCAGGCCGTCCAGCAGCGGGTAGATGATGGACAGCAGCGCGCGCTGGGTCAGCGGGGCGTTGTGCGGCACCCAGCGCTTGAGCGGGTCGCCGGACTCGTATTCCATGACGATGTAAGCCGTGCCGTTCTCGCGGAAATAGCGCAGCACCCGCACGATGTTGGGGTGGCGAAAGGTTGCCAGTGCACGGGCTTCATCCAGAAAGCGCTCCAGCCCCCACTGGTACTGGCTTCGCACCTCTTCGGAGCCGCCGCGCACCTGCACGCCCTGGTTGGCCACGCGTGTGACGGAGTCGCTGGGGAAGTACTCCTTGATCGCCACCGGCAGGTTCAGGTTGATGTCGCGCGCCAGGTAGGTGATGCCGAAGCCGCCGCCGCCCAGGGGGCGCTCGATCTGGTATTCCAGCAGCTTGTAGCCACCGGGCAGGCATGCGGCGTCTGCCGCAGCGGCGGGCGGCGGGGGAGGGGAGCCTGCTGCCGCGCCCATCAGTGCAAACCTGTGGCAGCGATCACTGGTCGATCATCTGCATGGCCTTTTCAAGGCTGCGGCGCATGCGGTTGAACGAACTGCCCAGCACCGCCATCTCGTCCTTGCCCCTTTCGTTGAACTCGGGCACGGTGAATTCGCCGGTGCTGATCTTGTCCGCGGCCTGCGACATCTTGCGGATGGGCCGCACGATCAGCCAGCTGAGCATGATGTTCAGCACAATGAACACCACCACGAACACGCCGGCCAGCGACGCCATGAAGGTGGTGAAGGCCCGGTCCGCGTTGCGCAGCGGCACGTCCATGGGCACGGTCACGACCTGCGCGCCCACGATCTCGTTGTGTTTCCAGCCAAAGCCGTTGGCTTCGCCGTAGATCTTGAGCATGGTCGGGGGTGCCGCTGCCGCTGTGCTGTGGCACTGCAGGCAGGCAGGGTTGCTGATCTGGATGGGCTTGGCAATGAACAGGCTGCGCCCGGTGGATGACTGGCGCTCTGACACCACTTCCTTCAGGTCCTTGTGCAGGCGGAATTGCTGGACCAGGTCGGCCTCCCAGTCGGCCGCGCGGTTGCGCGGGTTGGTGGGGTTCAGCGTCGCTTCCTTGTAGCTGTAGTCGGGGTATTTCTTCTGCAGTTGCATCACGGCTTCGGTGGCTGCGAAAGCCGGCACCGTCTGCGGAAGGAACACCTCGTCCATCTGCTTGATGAGATGGGGGCGTATCTGGTCCACCGTGTAGGTGCGCACCGAGATGGCCGCCTCCATCATGAGTTGCGCGCCCCGGATGACTTCGTCGCGTGCGTTTTGCTGCAACAGCTGACGTGAAATGAACCCCGCGGCCGCAAAGCCGGCCAGGAACACCACCACCAGCACCAGGTTGAATTTGAGACGAAGCCCCATGCCTGCTCTCCTTGTTATGTGGACTATTTTATACAGGGCGGCGGCTGCCAACCATGGCCGTCGATAATCGAAGCATGTCTGCACCCAAAGTCCTGTTCGGTTTCCATGCGGTTGGCGTGCGCCTGAAAACCGCGCCCCAGTCCATCCTCGAGATATACGTTGACATGTCGAGAAAGGATGCACGCATGCGCCAGTTTCTCGAAAAGGCCAACGAAGCCGGTGTGCGGCTGGTGGAAGCCGACGGCATGCGCCTGGCCAAGCTGGCTGGCAGCCATGGCCATCAGGGCGTTGCAGCCCGGGTGGAAGCGCTGGCGCAGGTTCACTCACTGGATGACCTGCTCGACCAGGTCAGCGGTCCGCCGCTGCTGCTGGTGCTGGACGGCGTGACCGATCCGCATAACCTGGGTGCTTGCCTGCGGGTGGCCGACGGCGCCGGCGCGCACGCCGTGATTGCGCCCAAGGACCACGCTGCGGGCATCAACGCCACAGTGGCCAAGGTGGCCAGTGGCGCCGCTGAAACCATGCCCTATTTCATGGTGACCAACCTGGCGCGCACGCTGGGCGAGCTGAAAGAGCGCAACATCTGGTGTATCGGCACCAGCGACGATGCGCCCAAAACCATCTACCAGGTGGACCTGAAGGGCCCTACGGCCCTGGTGCTGGGGGCCGAAGGCCAGGGCATGCGCCAGCTCACGCGCAAGACCTGCGACGAGCTGGTGGGCATCCCGATGCGGGGGGCGGTTGAGAGCCTGAACGTCTCGGTGGCCAGCGGCGTGTGCCTGTACGAGGCAGTGCGCCAGCGCAGCTGAGCCGCGCCGCGCGGGTGTTCACAGCAGGTAGTTGCCCACGCGCTGCAGCACGGTTTCTGATTCTGCGTACAAACCCAGGCCGTGCAGCACACGGGCCGCCGCCATATCAGAGCGCACGATCAGGTCGGCGTTGACCTGTACGGCGTCGCCCGCGCTCAGGCCCGGGGACGCACGTGCGGCATCGGCCAGCTCGCTGGCCCTGCCACGCTGGCCTGCATCGGCATTGAGCAGGGACAGCTGCGCCAGGGCACGTGCGCGCTCGGCGCCGGTCTTGGCCATGGCCTGGGCTTGCAACGTGGCCACCGCGGCCTGCAGCTTGTCGCCGCCGGCGCCGCCGGACAGCTGCGCCATGGCACGCAGCACGGCGGCACGTTCGGACAGGATCTCGACCCGCGCCGCCTGCGCCAGGCCGGCGTCCATGGCCTGAACAGCCTTGTCCTGCTGGCCCAGCAGCAGCTTGAGCTGCGCACCAATGGCATGCAGCCTGGCCTGGGAGGCTGCGTCTGGCGCCTGGCTGGTCAGCGTGTCCACCTGTGTGCTGGCCTGCTGGACCTTGGACCAGACACCGGCCTTTGCCTTGGTGATGGCATCGGCCAGCAGTGCTTCTCCGAACGCCACCGCCCACTGGCCCGTGGCGACCGTGCGCAGGGGGGCATCACTCACCGCCTTGACCGAATCCACTGCCTTGGTCAAAAAGGCGCGCGACGCCTCGGGTGGCAACTGCGCATGGCGCGCCAGGATGGCGCCCACGCGGCTGAGTGCCAAGGCACGTTCGTAGGGGTCAGCGAGCCCGGCGGCGTCGGACATCAGCGCATCGGCTGCCGCACGGGCCTTGCTGTCGCCCATGGCTTGCATGGCCCAGGCGCGTACCTCCATGTCGGCCACCCGCGCGGCTGACGCCACAGCCGGATCCGCCGTGGTTTTTGGAGAGGCCTTGAGCGCCTTGATCATCTGCAGCGCTCGTGGCAGCTGGCCCATTTCAGCCAGCTGCGTGGTGAACTCCAGCGCCAGCAGTTGTTTGGTTGACGGTGACACTGTGGCTTCGCTCGCGGTGCCGCCGCCGGCCGCTCCCGGCCCGCCTGCGGCGGCCCCCCCGCCGCCCACGGCCGCCCCGGCCAGGGCCCGCTCGGCTGTGGTGTTGCCAACCGATTTGGCCAGGGTCATGGAAGCGGCGACCGCCTGTTCCATACTGATGCCCTTGGCGCCGATGCGCTTGCCACCGGCCGCCTGAACCAGAGGATCGTCAACGTCCGGATCGCCGGTCAGCCCACCGGCGGCCTCGCCGGCGCCAGCTGGCCCACCTGCGGCCTGCGCGCCACCTGCGGGGCCGACGCTGTCCAGCATCTTGTCCACCTCGGCCGTCTTGCCTTTGTCCTTGCCGCCCCCGCCCTTGAGCTCTTCCCAGGACCAGCCTGAGCCCGTGCCGCGACCGCCGATGAACACGACCAGCATCACACCCACCAACGCCAGAACTTTCACCGCCTTGCCGGCGGTGCTGGCGGCCTTTCGGATGCCCATCTTGGCCTCAAGCTCGGCGCGCACCTCGGCGCGCAGCTGCGCTTCCAGCTGGTCGCGGGTCATTTTTTCGGCCTGCTGGGCGCCGCGCGATGCCTGGAAGTCAAGTTTGGCGCGTTCCTGCTCCATGATCCTGCGGCGCATCTGGGCTTCGTCCGTGACCTTGTCGACGAACACGCCGCAGTTGGGGCACTGGCGGTTTTCGGGCAGCGTCACGCGCTGCTTGCAGGAAGGGCAGCCAAACAGGCCGTCGAACGCGCCCTCAGTCTTGATCTGGATCGACAGCACCGGGGTGATTTCCACGATCAACCCGGCCTTGGTGAACTGCTCCTTGGCAGCGTCGGCGCGTGCGCGCGGCACGCCGGCGCCGATCTTGGCCTGGGGCACGCTGCGCAATGCCTTGATCAGGCTTTCGACCCGGTCCGCGCGAATGCCCGCGGGGCCCAGCGCCATGCGCTCAATATCCTCCAGTTTGGTCCCCGAGGGCACTTTGACGACGACGTCAAAAAGTGCTTCGGTGGATTCTTCGATGGTGGCAGGTTCTGCCATGGGCCGCTCCGTTGACTGCTTTGGCGCAGTGTATCAACAGGTTTCCTGATGCAACAGGGTGCAGCCAACTTGTTACGAATCAGCTGACCGTCTCAGATCCAGCCCAAGGCACCCAGCGCAGCGCCCACACCCAGCAACCACAACAGGTGGATGCGTGTACGCCACACAATCACCGCCGTGATGGCCGCCGCCAGCCAGACCGGCCAGTCGGCCAGGTTGTAACGGCTGCCTGTCGCCAGGATCCAGCCCGTGGCCACCAGCAGGGCGATCACGATGGGCGCCATGCCTTGCTTGAACGCCCGCACGGCGCGCAGTTCGCGGTTGCGGTGCCCCCAGCGCGCCACCAGGTAGGTCAGGGTGGTGCTGGGCAGCAGGATGCCGGTGAGCGTCAGCGCCAGCCCCACGGCTGCTGCCGGCAGCCCGCCGGCATTCAGGCCCACATTCCAGCCCATCAGGCCGACAAACAGCACGTTGGGCCCGGGCGCAGCCTGGGCGATGGCAATGGAGGCGCTGAACTGCGGGTCGGTGATCCAGTGCTGCTTGTCCACCAGGTAGCGGTGCATGTCAGGCGCTACGGTGATGGCGCCGCCCACGGCCAGCAGCGACAGCGAGACAAAGTGCAGGAACAGGCTGAGCCAGTCGGCGGGTGTCAGGGCAATGCTCATGGTTCGATCCGGTGCCAGGTCAGTACGCAGGCGATGCCACCGAGCGCCAGCAGCACCCAGGCCAGCGGCAGGCGCAGCAGCGCAATGGCTGTGAAGCACAGCGCGGCCAGCACCAGGCACAGCGCCAGGCCCATCGGGTTGGTCCTGAGCACGCCCAGCAGCTTGAAGCCGGTCGCCGTGACCAGCCCGGCCGCAACCGCGCCCATGCCGCGCAGCGCACCGGCCACGTGTGGGTTGGTGGCGAACTGGGTGTAGAGCAGCGCCAGCGCCAGCACCACGCACAGGGGCGCTGCCAGCATGCCGCACACCGCCACAAGGGCGCCGCGCAGGCCGAAATGGCGGTCGCCGATCATCATGGACAGGTTCACCACATTGGGCCCGGGCAGGATCTGCGCGACGGCCCAGTCTTCCACGAACTGTTCCCGCGTCATCCAGCGCTTGCGCTCCACCAGCTCACGCTGCACCACGGCCAGCACGCCGCCAAAGCCCTGCAGGGCCAGCACAGTGAAGGACAGAAAAAGGTCCGTGAGTGATTGCGGGGAATTGAGCGGTGGCGTGGCGTGCGGCGCCGGGTCGGGCTGGGGCATGCGGGCAATTATCCGGCGTCAGGCTTTCAGTTGGCCGTCAACGGGCTTTGCCGCGCGCAGGGCGAACGCCAGGCCGCAGGCAATCAGCGCGATCGCGCCCAGCACGGGCGGCGCCAGCGGCTCGCCCAGCAGCAGCGCACCCGCCAGCGCCGCCGTGACCGGGTTCAGCGCCAGGAACACGGTGACGCGCGCCGGGGATTCATGTTTGAGCGCGTACAGCCAGAGAAAGTAACCGATGCCGCTGGACAGCCCGATGAACGCCGCGACGCCCCAGGCCAGGCCGCTCAGCAGCGGCAGGCGTGCGGGCCAGCCTTCGGCCAGCGCCAGCACGGCCAGCGCAGCGACGCTGGCCGCCATGGCCCAGGCCGACACCGGCAGCGCCGGGTGGCGCCGCAGGTAGGGCCGGTACAGCACGCTGCAGCCGGCACCCAATGTGGCGCTGGCCAGCACGGCCAGCTCGCCCCACCAATGGCCGGCGTGCCCCGCGCCCAGCTTGGGCGCCAGAGCCAGGGCCACGCCCGCAATGGACAGCAGCACCCCGCCCAGCAGGGCCGGTGTGATGCGGTCGTGCCCCAGGGCGGCCGACAGCAGCAGTGTCAGCAGGGGAAACAGGCTGAAGATCAGCGCCGCCTGGGCCGCGCCCACATGCTGCAGCCCGTAGTTGAGCAGGGCGATCACGGCTGCAAACTGCACCACGCCCAGCACCGCCATGGGCAGCAGGTCCGGCACCATCGACCGCGCGGCCGGACGCAGCCGGCGCGGCAACAGCGCCGCGGCGGCGAACGGCAGCAAACAGGCCAGCCCGATGGCGTAGCGCAGCAGCGCCAGCGTGAGCGGCGGCACTTCGGCCACCACAAAGCGCGATGCCACGATGGCCGCGCCCACCTGCACACCCGTGAGAGCGGCAGCGGCCAGGGCCAGGTTCACAGCCGCAGTTCCCAGGTTTCACCGACCAGGTCCTGGCCGTAGCCGTGGTAGGGCTCGCTTTGTGTCAACACAAAACCGCGCCTGGCGTAGATGGCGCGGGCGGCCGTCAGGTTGCTGTTGGTCCAAAGCACCATCTTCCGGTAGCCCTTGCCGCGGGCAAATGCCAGGCATTCGTCCGTCAGGCGTGCGCCCAGGCCCAGGCCCCGGGCGGCGGGCGCAAGAATCAGCAGGCGCAGCTGGGCAACGGTTTTGCTCTTGCGTACCACAAAGACCGAGCCCACGCGCTCGCCGTCCAGCTCGGCCATCCAGCCGCGCTCCCATTCGGGCTGGAAGTTCCTGACCATCTGCGCCGCAATACCGGCGACCAGCCCTTCAAATTCGCGGTTCCAGCCGTACTCGCGCGCGTAGATCTCGCCATGCTGCTGCACCACCCAGCCCATGTCGCCCGGCTTGAGGTCGCGCAGCACGGCGGTGCGGGTGGGCGCCGGCAGGCTGCCTGGTGCCAGCAGGCGCTGGATGGTGGCCATGGCATCCATGAGCTTGCGCTGGTCGGGCTCGGGCAGCGCGCCCAGCAGCTGCACCGCCTCGTCGCGCGAGCGTTGCTGCAGCGGCGCAAACGCGCCATGGCCGGCGGCCGTGAGCTTGAGCAGGCTCTGGCGGGCATCGGCCGGCGAGGGGGCCCGCACCAGCCAGCCGCTTGATTCGAACCGGCGCAGGATGCGGCTGAGGTACCCCGCATCCAGCGCCAGATCGCGCGCCAGCTCGGTGGCGGTGGGCTGGTCGCGGTGGGCCAGTTCGTACAGCACGCGCACCTCGGTCAGCGAAAACTCGCTGTTCAGGTACGGGTCCAGCACACCGATGCGCTGGGTGTAAAAGCGGTTGAAGGCGCGCAGTTGCCGCACATGCGCTGCAGAAACATTCGACATGCTTGCTATCGTCATCCAAATACTTGACAATGTCAAATAAAAGCGGGTTTATGCTCCGGGCACCACAACACAACAGGAGCCATTCCCATGAAGTTCCCCCGTATCGGCCTGGCCGTTGCCCTGGCCGCCATGCTTGCCGGCGCGCCCGTCCTGGCCCAGCTGGCCGCCCAACCCGACGCCGCCGTGCAGCGCGCCGCCGCCGCGCAGAAGCAGCCGCTGCTGGACACGCTGAAAGAATTTGTTTCGATCGAAACCGGCAGCCGCGACATCGAGGGCCTGACCCAGGCCAGCGAGCTGCTGGCTACCAGGCTGCGCGCCCTGGGCGCGCAGGTGGAATTCATCGAGCCCACGGCAGCCACCACTTACCGCATGGCCGACACCCCCGAGAAAATCGGGCGCATGGTGCGCGCCACCTTCAAGGGCACGGGCAGCAAGCGCATCCTGCTGATTGCCCACATGGACACGGTGTACCTCAAGGGCATGCTGGCCAAACAGCCATTTCGCATTGACGGCAACAAGGCTTATGGCCTTGGCATCTCCGATGACAAGCAGGGCGTGGCCATGGTGGTGCACCTGGTGGCCATGCTCAGGTCGCTGAACTTCGCCGAATACGGCACGCTGACCGTACTGGTCAATGGGGACGAGGAAATCAGCTCGCCTGGTTCGCGCGAGGCATTGGCCGCGGCGGGGGCCGAGCACGACGCCGTGCTGTCGTTTGAGGCCACCCGCAGCAATGATGACAAGCTGTCGCTGGCCACCAGCGGCATCGGCGCGGTGGAGATCAAGGTGGAGGGCCGCGCGTCGCACGCCGGCGGCGCGCCCGAGCGCGGTATCAATGCGCTGTACGAGCTGTCGCACCAGATCCTGCAGATGCGCGACCTGTCCGAGCCCCGGGTGGGCCTGAAGCTGAACTGGACGATCTCGCAGGCCGGCACCAACCGCAACGTGATCCCGGCCCATGCCAAGGCCGAGGCTGACGTGCGCGTGCTGCGCGTGGCCGATTACGACCGTATTGAAGCGGCCGTGCGCGAGCGCGCCAAAAAGCAGTTGCTGCCCGACGCCAAGGTCACGGTTAATTTCGAGCGCCGCCGCCCGCCGCTGGAGGCCACGGCCGCCAGCCGCAAGCTGGCCGCGCATGCGCAGGCGATCTATGCCGAGGTCGGCCGCAAGCTCACCGTGGACGACCAGCCCGAAGGCGGCGGCACCGACGCCGCATTTGCCGCGCTGAAGACCAAGGCGCCGGTGATCGAGCGTTTTGGCCTGCCGGGCTTTGGCGCGCATTCGGCCGACAGCGAATGGGTGGATATCGACGCCATCGAGCCGCGGCTGTACCTGGCCGCGCGCGTCATCATGGACGTGGCGCGCGGCAAGGGGCTTTGAGCGGGCTGTTGCTGAATTACCAGCGGGGTTCGTGCTGGCGGATCGCGGCCTTGACCGCGTCCGTCAGTGCAAAGCCGGCGCCGTAGCGGGCAGCCAGCTGGTCAGCACGCGCGATGAACGCGTCAATGCCCATGCCGTAGATGAACTGCATCGCCCCGCCTGTGTAGGCCGGAAAGCCGATGCCGAAGATCGAGCCGATGTTGGCATCGTGCACCGTGGTCAGCACGCCTTCGCTGAGGCAGCGGGCCGTTTCCACAGCCTGGCGGTACAGCAGGCGGTCTTTCAGGTCCTGCATGTCCCAGGCCGTGCCGGGCTTTTCAAACAGCTGTTTCAACTCGGGCCACAGCGTCTTTTTCTGACCCGCGGGGTAGTCGTAAAAGCCGCCTTCGGCTGCGCGGCCGTTGCGGTCAAATTCCTTGACCATGCGCTCCACCAGCAGCTCGCCCGGGGTGGCGATGTAGGTCTTGCCCTCGGCGTGGTAGTCGGCGCGCGTCTGGTCCAGCACGTGCACGCTGAGCGACAGCGCGGTTTCGTCCAGCACCGCCAGCGGGCCCACGGGCATTCCGGCTTGGATGCCGGCGTTTTCCACCACCGGTGCCGGGATGCCTTCGCCCAGCATGGCCGCGCCTTCCATCACAAAGGTGCCGAAGGTACGGCTGGTGTAGAAGCCGCGCGAATCATTCACCACGATAGGGATCTTGCCGATGGCCTGCACATAATCGAATGCGCGGGCCACGGTTTCGTCATCGGTTTGCTTGCCGCGGATGATCTCCACCAGCTTCATCTTGTCCACCGGGCTGAAGAAGTGGATGCCGATGAACTTGTCCGGTCGCTTTGATGCGGTCGCCAGCCCGGAGATCGGCAGTGTGGAGGTATTGGACGCAAAGAAACCGCCGGGTGCCAGCTGGGGCTCGGCTTCCTGCGTGACCCTGGCTTTCAGCTCGCGCTGCTCGAACACGGCTTCAATGATCAGGTCGCAACCTTGCAGGTCCGCAGCCTTGTCAGTGGGGGTGATGCGGCCCAGCAGCGCCTGCTGGTCGTGCGGGCTCATGCGGCCTTTGTCCACGCGCGGCTGCGTGATCTTCGCGCTGTAGGCCTTGCCCTGTTCCGCCTTGTCCAGGCTCACGTCCTTGAGCACCGTGGCCACGCCCCGTGATGCCTGGGCGTAGGCAATACCCGCGCCCATCATGCCGGCGCCCAGCAGTCCGACTTTTAGCGGCTTGTAGCGCGGCACGTCCCTGGGCCGGCTCTGCCCCGACTTGATCGCGTTCATGTTGAAGAAGAACGTGTTGATCATGTTCTTCGCGACCGGGCTCACGATCAGCTTGGCCAGGTAGCGGCTTTCAATGCGCAGCGCGGTGTCAAAGTCCACCTGCGCGCCTTCGACCATGGCCGCCAGCGCGTACTCGGGCGCGGGGTACAGGCCGCGCGTTTTCTGCTTGAGCACGGCAGGCGCCACGCTGAGCATGCCGGCGATCTTCGGGTTGGCGGGCGTGCCGCCGGGCATCTTGTAGTTCTTGTCGTCCCAGGGGTGGTGGGCTGGAGTGGGCGTGCCGTCGTGTTTGGCAATCCATGCCAGCGCCGCGGTGCGCAGCGCCGATGCATCTGGCACCAGCTCGTGCACCAGGCCCAGCTCCAGCGCCTCGCGCGGGTTGAAGAGCTTGCTTTCGAGGATGTAGGGCTGCGCGCCCATCAGGCCCAGCAGGCGCGTCATCTTGGTGATGCCGCTGGCGCCGGGGATCAGCCCCAGCGTGATCTCAGGCAGGCCGAACTGGATCTTGGGGTTGTCCACCGCCACGCGGTAGTGGCCCACCAGCGCCACCTCCCAGCCGCCGCCCAGGGCCGCGCCGTTCAGGCAACTGACCACCGGCTTGCCCAGCGTTTCCAGCGTGCGGAAGTTCTTTTTGGTCTGCTCGATCTCGGCAAACACGCGCGGCGCGTCAGACGGCTGCAGGCGCATCGTGCCCTTGAGGTCGGCGCCGGCAAAGAACGTGGTCTTGCTGGACGCCAGCACGATGCCCTTGATCGCGTCCTTGTCCTTGACCACCTGGGCGGTGGCTTCGGTCAGGTCCTTTTGCCACTGCTCGCACATCGTGTTGACAGGCGAGCCGGGCTCGTCGAAGGTCAGGGTAGCGATGCCGTCATTCAGTGCGTATTGGATGGTTTTCATGGCTGTAGCAGTTCGGAGGGTTTGTTCGGGGCTGCCGCGGATCCGGCTTTGCCGGGCCGCTGGCTGCGTCCCCCTTTGGGGGATGGCGGCCGTAGGCCGACTCAGGGGGCGGGTCGTCAGACCCGTTCTACTACGGTGGCAATGCCCATGCCGCCGCCCACGCACAACGTCGCCAGCCCGTACCTGAGCTTGCGCCGGTGCAGCTCGTCAATCAGCGTGTTCAGAATCATGGCGCCGGTCGCGCCCAGCGGGTGACCCATGGCAATCGCGCCGCCGTTGACGTTCACCTTGTCATGCGGCACGCCCATTTCCTTCATGAAGCGCATGGGCACGGCGGCAAAGGCTTCGTTCACCTCGAACAGGTCAATCTGGTCCACCGTCAGGCCCGCCTTGGCCAGTGCCTTGCGCGCCGCGGGCATGGGGCCGGTGAGCATGATGGTCGGGTCGGCGCCGCTCAGGGCCGCGGCCAGGATGCGCGCGCGCGGCTTGAGGTTGTGCGCCTTGCCGGCGGCCTCGCTGCCGATCAGGATGGCCGCGGCGCCATCCACAATGCCCGACGAATTGCCCGCGTGGTGCACGTGGTGGATGCGCTCGACCTGCGGGTAGCGCGCAATGGCGACCTGGTCAAAACCCATGGCGCCCAGTTGTTCAAACGCGGGCTTCAGCGCGGCCAGGCCTTCCATGGTGGTGCGGGGCTTGATGAATTCGTCCTGGTCCAGGATGGTCTGGTCCAGAAAATCCTTGACCGGCACCACCGAGCCGGCGAAGAAGCCACCCTCACGCGCGCGCGCGGCGCGTTTTTGCGACTCCAGCGCAAAAGCATCCACGTCGTCGCGGGTAAAGCCGTCCAGCGTGGCGATCAGGTCCGCGCCAATGCCCTGGGGCACAAAGGCGGTTGCGCTGTTGGTTTCAGGGTCCTGCGCCCAGGCGCCGCCGTCCGAGCCAATGGGCACGCGGCTCATGCTCTCTACGCCCCCGGCTACGACCAGGTCTTCCCAGCCGCTGCGCACCTTCTGCGCGGCCATGTTCACCGCCTCCAGGCCCGACGCGCAAAAGCGGTTGAGCTGCACGCCCGAGCAGCGGAAGTCCCACCCCGCCTTCAGCGCCGCCACCTTGGCAATGACCGAGCCCTGCTCGCCAATGGGCGACACCACGCCCATCACCACGTCGTCCACCTGCGCGGTGTCCAGGTCGTTGCGCCGCTGCAGCTCGCCCAGCACGCCGGCCAGCAGGTTGACGGGCTTGACTTCATGCAGGCTGCCGTCCTTTTTGCCCTTGCCACGGGGCGTGCGGATGGCGTCGTAAACAAAAGCTTCAGTCATGGGCGTTGCTCCGGCAGGGGAATGCTTGAGGGGAAAAAGCCAGTATATTCATTTCACCAAGCAAATGCTCTGTAAAAATGGCGACAGCTTGACTACCCGCACACCCGAAACCCTTGATATGCGAATTGCCGCCATCTCAGACATCCACGGGAACCTGCCGGCGCTGGACGCCGTGCTGGCTGACATTGCACGCCGTGACGCCGACATCACCGTCAACTGCGGTGACATCCTGTCCGGGCCGCTGTGGCCGTCTGAAACGGCCGACCGGCTGATGGCGCTGGACCTGCCCACCATTGCCGGCAACCACGAGCGTCAGCTGCTGCGCTGTGCGGGCAAGGCAGGCGGCCCGTCGGACCAGTTTGCGTACGAACACACCACACCCGCCCAGCAGCAGTGGCTGGCCGGCCTGCCGGGTACGCTGGTGCTGGACGGCGGCGATGTGTACCTGTGCCACGGCCAGCCCGCCACCGATTTGATGTACCTGCTGGAGACGGTGGAGCCCGCCGGGTCACGTGCGGCCACTGCGCAGGAGGTGGCCCATAGGCTGGCCGGCAGTCCGGGCGCTACAGCCGGTTTGGTGCTGTGCGGCCACAGCCACCTGCCGCGCACCACCTGGTTGCCGGCTGCGCAGGACGGTGGAACGCTGTGTGTCAACGCGGGCAGCGTGGGCCTACAGGCCTTTTCGGACGACCACATTGCGCCGCATGCCCACGTCAATGGCTCGCCCCATGCGCGCTACATTTTGTGTGAACGCACTGCCACTGGCTGGTCCGTTGCGCTGATTGCCGTGCCTTACGACTGGCAGGCCGCCAGCGCCAAGGCTGCACAGGAAGGCTCGCCAGCCTGGGCGCGCTGGCTGGCGACGGGGCAAGCCTGAAACAAGACAAATCAAGGAGCAGCACCATGATTGCACGCACCCTGTTCAGCGCCGACCACGAGGCCTTTCGCGACAGCTTCAAGCGGTTCTGTGAAAAAGAAATTGCGCCCCACCACGACGAATGGGAGGAGCAGGGCTATGTGGACCGCTCGGTGTGGAACAAGGCCGGCGACAACGGCTTTCTGTGCATGACCATGCCCGAGGAATATGGTGGCTCGGGCGCCGACAGGCTGTACAGCGTGGTGCAGTTTGAAGAGCTGAACGCGCGCGGCCTGACCGGCATCGGCTACAGCCTGCACAGCGAGATCGTGGCGCCGTACATCCTGCACTACGGTACGCCCGCGCAGAAGGCGAAGTACCTGCCAAAACTCGCCAGCGGCGAGATGATCGGCGCCATTGCCATGAGCGAGCCTGCCGCCGGCAGCGACCTGCAGGGCATCAAGAGCACGGCGATCAAGCAGCCCGATGGCAGCTACCTGCTCAACGGCAGCAAGACCTTCATCACCAACGGCTGGCATGCCGACCTGGTGATCGTGGTGGCCAAGACCAACCCCGATGCGGGCGGCAAGGGCACCAGCCTGCTGCTGGTGGAGCGCGGCATGAAGGGCTTTGAAAAAGGCAAGCGCCTGAAAAAGCTGGGCCTGAAGGCGCAGGACACCAGCGAGCTGTTTTTCGATAACGTGCTCGTGCCGGCCGACAACCTGCTGGGCGGCCCCGCGTTTGAAAACAAGGGTTTCATCTGCCTGATGGAACAGCTGCCCTGGGAGCGCCTGCAGATCGCCATAGGCGCTATTGCCGCGGCGCAGGCGGCGATCGACCAGACTGTGGCTTATGTGAAAGAACGCAAGGTGTTTGGCCAGCCGGTGGCGAATTTCCAGAACACCCGCTATACCCTGGCCGAGCTGCAGACCGAGGTGCAGATTGCGCAGGTGTTCATCGACAAGTGCACCGAGCTGGTCTGCCAGGACAAGCTGGACACGGCCACCGCCAGCATGGCCAAGTACTGGTGCAGCGACCTGCAATGCAAGGTCATGGACGAATGCGTGCAGCTGCACGGCGGCTACGGCTACATGTGGGAATACCCGATCACCCGCGCTTATGCCGACGCGCGCGTACAGCGCATCTACGGCGGCACCAACGAGATCATGAAAGAGGTGATCACCCGCTCGATGGGGTTGGGCGGCAAGTAAGGCCCATCAAGGCGCGACGTCGGCAAACGCTGCAGCAAAAGCATCGGCGCTGCCGGCCTGCAAAAACGTCAGGGCGCACGACAGCGCGGCATCCGCCACGGGGGTGGCTGCAGCGCAGTGGCCCTGCGTGACGCGAATGACCGGGCCCGTCGTCGTAATGGTGGCAGCACGCGCGTCGGGTTGGGGCAGGACCAGCTCCACATCAGGGACCACGCCCGCCTTGTTCACCGTGCGACCCAGCGGGCCGTAGTACAGCGCGCTGGTGAGCTTGACGGCGCCGCGGCCTTCACCCAGCGCATAGGTGGTCTGCACGCTGCCCTTGCCAAAGCTGCGCTGGCCCATGACGGTGGCGCGGCCGTTTTCCTGCAATGCAGCCGCCACCAGCTCGGATGCCGAGGCGGAGCTCTTGTCCAGCAGCACCACCATGGGCAGGCCCGCCAGCAGCTCGGCGCTGTCGGCCTGCCAGGTCCGCTCGTTGCCCGGCGTGCGCCCGCGCATTGAGGCGATGTCGCCCCGGCTCAGGAAGGCGTCGGCCACGCGAACAGCCTCGCGGATCAGGCCGCCGGGGTTGCCGCGCAGGTCCAGCACCACGGCCTGTGGCGTTCGGGTGGCGCTGGCCTCGGCCACCGCGTCATGCAGGGCCGTTGCCACCGGGCCGCTGAAGGAAGACAGGGCGATTACCAGCGTGTCACCCTCCATGCGCCAGCGCAGCAGCTGGCGGCGGATGGTGTCGCGCGTCAGCGCCAGGGTGAAGTCGTCGCTGCCTTCGCGGCGGACCACCAGCGACACCTGCGTGCCCACGTCGCCGCGCATGCGGGCAATGGCATCGGCCAGCGCCACGCCGCGCAGCGGCTTGTCGTCCACCTGCACGATCAGGTCGCCCGCGCGCAGGCCGGCCCGGGCCGCCGGTCCGCCGGGCATGGGCGCGGTGATGCGCACACCGGCGTCGGATGTTTCCACCTCGATGCCCAGGCCCACGAAGCTGCCGCCCGACGAAGCCTGATCGTTGCGGTAGGCCCTGGCGTCCAGGTAGCGCGCGTAGTTGTCAAACGAGCGCAACGCTGTGTTCATGGCGGTGCGGAAGGTCTCGGCCGGCTCGCCGCTGCCGGCGGGCAGCGCGTCCAGCACCTTGATGGCGGCGGCCGCCAGCGCGGCAAAGTCGGCCTCGGTCGCGTGGCTGCGCTGCACGCGCTGCAGCACGGTGGCGAGCAGGTCGCGGTGCAGGTCGGCCTGTTCGCCGGGCGTAACCGCGCGGGTGTAGGCGCCCTGGAGCGCGCCCAACAGCTCGTCACTCAAAGGCTGGGGCGCGCTGGCCCAGCCGCTGCCCACCGCAGCCCACAGCAGGGCCGATGCCGTGGCGGCACGAAGGAGGTGGCGCAGAGGAGGCATGACGGTTGAACAGCTTTTTGCCAGATTCTGGGCGTGCGTGCTGCCGCTGCCAAACGCGGCCGCCAATGACCCTGTGGGTTACTCAGGGTTGCGGGGCAAAGAACATATGGCGCACCCCTGCGCGCTGCGCTGCGGCTTCACACAGGGCGCAAGGGCGGCTGGTGCTGTAGACCACCGCGACGGACAGATCGGCGCGCCCCAGCCGGCGCTGCGCGTCCGGCAGGGCCACGCGCTGGGCATGCGTGTCGGGGTTGTTGTCTTTCACCACCCGATTGACGCCAATAACGCTTATGGCAGCTTGCTGCCCCTCGTCGCAACTGGCGCTTGGGTAGTGCAGATTCCATCTCGGCATAGTACGTATTCGATCCCACATGAGATGCCGGATATACGACTTCAAGTGCTTCCCCGGAAGCCAACCTATCGGTCAGCCTCTTGTCGCTGAGTGGGAGTCCACATACGAAGGGTGAGGCGTCGCTTCGGTGCCTATGTTGTCCGAACCGGCAGTCCGAGCAGCTACAAGGGGCTCAGAATTCAATCTCGCCAACAAAGTGGCAACGAAACTCCCAAGCCACCGTCTTCCCGCTTCGGGACTTCTTCATGTGCACCTCTATGGTTCGGCCGTCGTTATTGTTCCTGTAAATGAAATCGCTACCCCGGTGAATATCGCACTGGTTGTCGCCCCTGGCATCGATATGCTGCTCTGTTGCTGCAAGGTCCCACAACGTTGAGGCATCCAATCGTTCTTTCAGCGATTGACCGGGAGTGCTGATCGGAATGCAACCGTAGTTTCGACCGCCCCAAGTATCGGTGTAACGCTGCACTCGCACCTGTGCTTGTTGTGCGCTCATTTCCGCTATGCCCGAATCTGGCCGTACTGTTCACGTGTTTCTCGAAGTATTTGACTGAACGGAACTGACGGGCGGATGGAGAAAGACCACCGGCCTTGAGGGCTCATGCCCGCACCAAAGAAGTGGTTGTCATCTTCAAAAGGATTCTCATTCAGCGGCCATGGAGCAAGTGAACTGTGTGCGCCCATGTCGCTAATCAGCACTGCACAATGGAACATTCCATCCTTGATGACGGCAGCGAGTCCCTCGCCGCTTTCGAGATCTTCAACCGTGAACCCGTTCTGCCGAATGGCGTAGTTCTTGGGAAGTCCTGCGCCGCTTGAGGCTGTAGGGTTGTTTGACTGCTTTTCAATGCGACGTGGCGCCTTGTCCTCTTGTGAATACTTTCCAAGCTGAAAGCTCTGCATGATCTTGTCGTCAATTTTGCATCTGAAGTCTGCCATCTGATCTCGATCAGATATCTGCAAAGACAAGCCCAGGAGCAATTGTTGTGGCCCCTCCGGACCATCCACCTCCGGTGTCGAGCGCGACAGCGCACCGAGATACTCCGCCGAGGCAATGCCACTTTCTCTTGCGAATCGCTGCGAGGCAGCGTTTCCCTTGCTGGCTCCATCAAGTTCTTCTAGGATGAATCGGTAGGCGACCTGCCGGGTGGGAAGTTTTTGCGCAATGATCTGCACAAACCGATCAGTCGCGTGCTCGATGCCATCATCGACAATGAGCTTCTCGACTTGTGTTTTTTTGCGGAACAGATCGAACACTGTGGCGCCTTGCTGCTTCTGGTTGGGAAGTGAGGGAGGGTAACACGCAGGGTGCGCACTACCGGGGCGGTTGGGACGCCTGGCGCAATTTAAACAGCCAAACCTGCGGAATAAAACGGCGGCTGCAGGTTAAGCTGGACACAAAATTCACGATACGTGGTTTACCCCCAACCCCATCTCCAGCAAACACCCAAACTCCGTCGCAAAGTTCACCGACACGCGCGCATGCACCGCGCCCTGTTCGTCATAAAAGCTGCGCCGGCCCCGCGTGGCAAACACGCCTTCGTGCCACACGTTGGGGTGCATCAGCAGGCCCTGGCCGCCCTTGAACCAGAAACACTTGAAGTCCTGCGGCTTCACGTCGTCGCCTAGCAGCGCCATCGGCACCAGAAAGGGGCCGGGCTCATGGGGAAAGAACATCTGCCCGCCGTCGGGGTGGTAGTTGCAATGCCACAGCAGCAGCCGGTCGGGGTCGCGGCGGTGGGTGGTGTCGGCCAGCTCGGGCAGGGTGCTGTAGCCCAGGATGTAATGGCCGCCCACGGCGTCGTTTTTGCCGTAGAGGATGTCGCCTTCCCATTCGCTGATGAAGGTGCCCACCGTGGTGCCGCCCTCGTTGCCGCTGTCCACGTCCACCGGGCGCCAGCCTTGTGACGGCCAGCGCACGATTTCCACCCGGTGCCGTTTCGGGTCGTCCACCAGCAGGCCGTAGCCGCGCAGGCTGTCGGGCGTGGCCTCCACCAGGGGTATGCGCACGGTGGCCAGGCCGGTGGGCAGGTTGGGGTTGAGGTAGTCGGGCGCGGGGGCGGGGGGGATGAGGTTTAGCATCTGTTTGCCTTGGTCGCGCCGTCAGGCGGGCTGTACGCTCAGCCGCAGGCCTGTGGCAGCCAACACGCTGGAGAGCGTGGCCACGGTCGGGTTGCCGCGTTTGCTGAAGGCGCGGTACAGGCTCTCGCGGGACAAGCCCGTCTGCTGTGCAATGGCAGCCATGCCACCGTGTGCGGCGGCCACATGTCGCATCGCGACCAGAAGCGCCTCGCGATCCCCCTCTTCAAGGGCAGCTTCCAGATAGGCCGCAGCTTCCAGGGGGTCTTTCAGATCCTCGATGAGCTGGCTTGCATAGTCGTCGGCGCCCACATCGGCGGCGCGATCAATCGCTTTCTTGCGCATCCTGATACTCCTTGAAGTAAGCCTTGGCGGTTTTGATGTCCTGTTGCTGCGTCCGTTTGTCGCCACCGCATAGCAGCAACACAATGGTCTGGCCCGCCTTGCCAAAGTACACGCGATACCCCGGACCCCAGTCAATTTTCAGTTCGTACACACCGCCGTCCAGCGGCCGGTGATCACCCATGTTTCCCAGCGCCAGCCGGTCAAGCCGTGTACGAATACGGGCACGGGCCTGCGCGTCGCGCAAACTCCGCAACCATTCCTGGAACGGATGAACGCCTCCCCTTCGAAATACTTTGATTCGGTACATGTGCGGACCACGATTATGGTAGCTTAAAAGCTACAAATCAAGCTTCTCAAGCTATTTCTGACAGCCTGTGCTGTATCGCAGCGGACAACGCGGCGCGCGCTGTGCACCTACCATGTGCACGATCAAACACCAGAGAACAACGGAGACAGCATGGCACCCATCGAGACGGATTACCTCATCATTGGCGCGGGCGCCTCGGGCCTGGCGTTTGCCGACACGCTGCTGGACGAGCTGCCTGACGCGCACATCACCATCGTGGACAGGCACGGCAAACCCGGTGGCCACTGGAACGATGCGTATTCGTTCGTCAACCTGCACCAGCCGTCGGCCTTTTACGGCGTCAATTCCCTGCCGCTGGGCGCCAACCGCAAGGACACGGTGGGCACCAACCAGGGCTACTACGAGCTGGCCTCGGGCCCCGAGGTCGCGGGCTACTTCAACACCGTGATGAACCAGAAGCTGCTGCCCAGCGGCCGCGTGCGCTACCACCCCATGAGCGACTGGCAGGGTGGGGCGGGTGAAGGGCGCGATGGGCGCATCACGTCCATCCTGTCGGGTGCGCAAACGGGTGTTACGGTGCGGCGCAAGGTGGTCAATGCCGCCTATGCCAGCCCCAGCGTGCCCAGCACGCACACGCCGAAATTCACGGTGGGCGAGGGCGTTCGCCTGGTGTCGCCCAATGCGCTGGTGCAGCTGTGGCAGGCGCGCGGTGAGCGGCCCACGCAGTTTGTCATTGTGGGCGCGGGCAAGACCGCCATGGATGTGGGCGTGTGGCTGCTGGGCTGCGGCGCCGGCGCCGACGCCATCCAGTGGGTCATGCCGCGCGATTCCTGGCTGATCAACCGCGCCACGACGCAACCGGGCATCGAATTCTTCAAGGACAGCATCGGCGGCCAGGCCGAGCAGATGGATGCGATCGCCAAAGCCACCTCGGTGCAGGACCTGTTCCTGCGGCTGGAGGCCGCGCAGCAGATGTTTCGCATCTACCCCGACCAGACGCCCACCATGTTTCACTACGCCACGATGTCGCAGGGTGAGGTGGCGCAGCTGCGCCAGATCACACGCGTGATCCGTATGGGCCACCTGCGGGCCATCGAGCCCACCCAGATGGTGCTGGCCCAGGGCACGGTGCCGGTGGCGCCTGGCACGCTGTTCATTGACTGCACAGCGTCGGCGGTCGAGCCGCGGCCGCTTCAGCCCATCTTTCAGGACGGGCAGATCGTGCTGCAGCTGGTGCGTGCGCCGCTGCCCACATTCAGCGCGGCGCTCACGGCGTATGTAGAGGCACATTACCCCGATGACACTGTCAAGAACGACCTGTGCCAGACCGTGCCTTTCCCTGACGGGCTGGAGGGCTACCCGGCGTCGGTGGCGGTCAGCATGGCCAACCAGTTCAAGTGGAGCCAGGACAAGGCGCTGCGCCAGTGGATCCGCAACAGCCGGCTGGACGGCTTTGGCAAGATGATTGCCGAGGTGGACCCGGCGGATGCCGAAAAGATGGCGATCCTGGCCCGGTTCAGGCAGTGCGCGATGGCCGCCATGGGCAACATGCCGCGGCTGATGGGGACGGCGGCGCGTCAGCCGGGCTGATCCTGCGGCGGCAGGATCACCACCGCGCCAAAGCCCAGGTGGTGCATGAATTCACGCAGCAGCGTCAGCGTGGCGGCAAACGGCGGGTCGGTGCGCACGCCGCTCATGGACGCCGGCCGGCCCAGGGCCACGGCGGCCAGCAGGTTGTAAACCCGCTCCACGTCGTCCAGCGGCAGCCGCATCTGTGGCGCATCCGCCAGGCCGGCAATGTGGGCGATCTGGCGGATGCCGGCGTCTGCCGTGTACAGCGTGGCGCCGGTGGGCAGCTGGCGCGCCAGTGGCATCACTTCGTCTTCCACGGTCATGATGGCCAGCTCCATCTCGCCGGGGGTGGGCGGGTCGTGCCTGAACTCGCCTGTGCCTGTGCGCCGGGCGCCCAGGGGCAGGGTGAACTGCACGGCGGGCGCGGGGCCGGTGCCCGCGGCGACATGGGTGGTTTCGTCGCCTACGTGCAAGGTCACCACGGCGCCGCCCGCAGCCGCTGCCAGGGCTGCTTGCCAGAGCGTTTGCCGGCTGGATGAGGCGGTCATGCCGCCAGCTTACTGCGCGGGGCACGCCGGCGGTGCAACCATCAGTGAGGCGTCGTTGCGCAACAACGTGGCGGGGCCGGCCAGTGTGCGGCCCGCGCTGTCGGTCAGCGTCAGCGTGACCTGGGCGCTGGCGGCCGTTGCATCGCTGAACTGCAGGCGCAAGACGGCGTTCGGCGCGGTTGCGCCGCCGGTTTCGGCGGTGCCCGCCAGGATGGCAAGCCCGGCTGCGTCCACCCCCCAGGGGCCGGTGTACACAAAGCGCAGGCAGGGGGCGGTCAGCTCCACGCGCTCGGTGTCCAGCCGCAGGCTGGCCTGCGAGCAGTCTGCCGCGCAGCCTGTGCCCGGTGCGGCAGTGCTGGCGCCGGCGCCGCCGCTGAAGCCCAGGGTCGCGCCAATCGGCCCGGTGCCCGTGCCGCCGGTGCCGGGGCCGCAGGCGGCCAGCACCAGGGCGGCCGCCAGCCCGGCCAGCCAGCGGGCAGGGCGTTCAAACAGGTTCGTCATCTTGATCGGCTGCATAAAAGTAGCTTCCAAAGCGGGCGCGGTACACGCGCTGGGCGGCGCTGGCCTGGGCCTGGTCATGGTCAAAGCGGGCCTGGGCTTCACGCATCACGGTGCGAAACGCCTGGCGCCAGGCCCTGGCCGCCACCGCGTGCAGGTGCGCGGCCGATTCGGCCGTCAGCTCGTCCACAAACACCGCCTGCTCCAGGTAGTTGTGCTGGCCGTCCAGGTTCAGCGTGGCTGCGGCCAGATGGTCGTGTGCGTTGTCGCGCAGCAGCGCCACCATTTCGGCAAACCCCTGGCGCGGAACGAAGCCAGGTGCCAGCAGGCGTACGCGGCGCTCGGCATGTTCGGCCATGCCCAGGCGCTCCAGCTCTGCCAGCACGGCGCGCGGGCGGATGTCGCGGCTGACCTGCGACACCAGCGCGTCAAAGCTGGGCGCGTCGCCGTAGCGGGGCAGGTCGCGCGGGCTGCCGTCTTCATCCAGGTAAGCCACATCGCCCAGCCAACGTGCCACCACCTGGCTGGCCAGGCTCAGCGGCTCTTCGTCAGGCGTCGCTTCGGCCGGTGCGTCGCGACCCAGGGTGCGTACATCGCGACGGTGCACGCCCGACAGCAGGCTCACGGCGCTGTCGGTCTGCTTCTGGCCCGTGCGGCGCAGCTCGTCGCGCGCGGCGTCCAGGAACACCTGCTTGAGTGCGGCGGCAAAGGCCGGGTAAGCCACGCCGTGGCGCAGCAACAGCCGCGCGACCGGCCGCAGCAGGCGCAACACCGCTGCCAGGACGGTGGTGGAGCGGGACGGTGCGGTGGCCATGGGTGGGCTGCGATGGTAACGGATGGGTCGACGCGCACGCTTGAATAAAACTGATATGTGGAATATTATCCCGCAAAACATCTCGACAGCGGCGCAGCCAAGGAACACCAATGACTTCAATCGCCCCCTCGAGGGCGCGCCGGGCGCGCGCTCTGATGGCCGTGCTGGCGGCCGCCATCACGTCACTCACCAGCTGTGGTGGCGGCGGCGGTGGCGGCACGCCGGAGCCGGCGCAGCCGCCCGCGGCAGCCCCCATGCTCGCCGCTGCGGCGCCGGGTGAGCTGGCGGCGTACTTTCGCGCGCGCCTGGCGCAGCGGGCTGGGCAGGATGCAATGGCCATGCTGGCGGGTGCAGCGGCATCGGCCGCCGTGCCGCCCGGCTCCAGCAGCCAGGGCTGGGCCGGCACCTGGCTGCAGGAGCCGGGCGTGGACGAGGGCGACCGCATCAAGACCGATGGCGCGATGGTGTACGCACTGCATGCGACCTATACCTTGAACGGCGAAACAACGCCCGCGCGCCTGACGGTGCAGCGCCGCCTGCCCGGCGGCAGCCTGGGCAGCAGCACCACCGCGATCCTCAACGCCGCCTTCGCGCCGCAGGGCATGCACCTGGCCACTGGCCTGGGCCGCCTGGCTGTGCTGGGCCAGAAGCTGGGCGACGATGTGGTGGCCATGCCCAGCGCGCCGGGCGCGGCGCAGCTGGCGTTGCCCTCTGTGCCGCCGTCGCAGCGCAAGCTCTCGCTGGACATCTTCAGTACGGCCGATGCCGCACGGCCAGTGTCGCGCGTGGAGATCGACGGCGCCCTGGTGGGCAGCCGCCTGATTGGCAGCGTGCTGTATGTGGTGAGTGCGTGGACGCCCGATGTGCCGGCCGACGCGCAGGCGCCAGACCTGCTGCCACGCGTCCAGGTGAATGGCGCAGCGGCGCAGCCCCTGGTGACGGAGACAGACTGCTACCTGCAGCCCGCCAATGCCTCGCCAGCCCTGCAACTGACCAGCATCACCGCATTCGACCTCGCGACGGCGGGCCTGGCGCGCAGCAGCCGGTGTTTTGTGGGCGGGGTGCAGGCGCTGTACATGTCGGCACAGAGCGTGTACTTCGCAAGCTCGCGCGGCTACTGGGTGGGCGGTGACGCCTGGGTCAGCGCATTCCCGCACGACGCGCGCACCGACATCCACAAGTTTGCGTTGCAGGGTACGCAGGTCAGTTACCGGGGCTCGGGTGAAGTGCAGGGCCACCTGGGCTGGGACGCCGAGAAAAGGCCGTATCGCATGAGCGAATACAACGGCGACCTGCGCGTGCTGACATTCACCGGTGAGACAGGCTGGGTCGCGCTGCCGGGCGCGCTGACCTTGCCGCGCCCGCTGGCATCGCCGGCCACGCTGACTGTGCTGCGCGAAAACGCAGCCCAGCGCAACCTGGCGGTGGTGGCTGCGTTGCCCAACAGCCGGCGGCCCGCGGCGCTGGGTCACGCGGGCGAGCAGGTGTATGCCGTCCACTTTGCAGGGCCCCAGGCCTATCTGGTCACCTTCCGCCGCACCGACCCGCTGTATGTGCTGGACCTGTCCGACCCGGCCGACCCCCGGGCGGTGGGCGAACTGGCCATGCCGGGCTACAGCGACTACCTGTACCCGCTGCCCGACGGCAAGCTGCTGGGTGTGGGCCGCGACGCTACCGGGGACGGCCGCGCGCTGGGCCTGAAGCTCGCGCTGATCGACGTGGCCGACCCGGCGCAGCCGCGCCTGCTGGCCGGCCAGGTGCTGGGCGACGTGGGTACGTTGAGCACGCTGGACTTCAGCCGCCACGGTATCAACCTGTTCACGCAGGGCTCACAGGTGCAGGTGGCCTTGCCGGTGCGCGTGACCGGGCGCGCGGGTGCGGCCCTCACGCCGGGCTGGCAGGGGCTGGCCCGCTACGTGGCCGACACCGCCGCCGGCACGTTGACGGCCCGCGCCCCGCTTGAGGCCACGCGCTTTGACGGCACGGCCGCCGACGCGGCACGTTATGCGCGCTTTGACCTCTGGGGCGAGCGCAGCGTGCAGATGGACACCGGGGTGTACTACCTGACGGGTGGGGAAGTGGTGTACGCGCCCTGAGGCATTGGCAGCGTACTTGCCCACTCGTTTAAGGAAACGCTAAGCCCCATTCCCGATCATGGCAGCCAAGGAGTTGCCATGATCCATATTTCCTTTCATTCCATCGCGGCCTATGGCGTGCTGGCGCTGGCGGGCGCCATGCCCGTCCTGGCCGCAACACCAGTGGAGCTGCTGGCGGGCTACAGCGCCCAGGCGGGCAAACCTGCGGCACCTGCGCGCGGACAGCAGCTGTTCACCACCACCCAGGGGCGCGAATGGAGCTGCGCGTCGTGCCACGCCGCCGTGCCTTCGCAGGCCGGCAAGCACGCGTCCACCGGCAAGGCGATCGGTGCGCTGGCACCAGCTTTCAACCCCGAGCGGTTCACCGACCCGGTCAAGGTCGAAAAATGGTTCCGCCGCAACTGCAATGACGTGATGGCGCGCGAATGCACACCGGCTGAAAAGGCCGACGTGCTGGCCTGGCTCATGACCGTCAAACCCTGAGGCACCCCCGATGAAAAAGAAACTCATGGCCCTGCTGCTGCAGGCGCTGGCCGCCGGCCCGCTGGCCTGGGCTGACAGCGCACCCAACGTGCCGCTGCTGCCCAAGTACCGCCAGGAATGCAGCGCCTGCCATGTGGCCTACCCGCCGGGCATGTTGCCAGCGGCTTCGTGGCAGCGTGTGATGGGCAACCTGCAGAACCACTACGGCACCGATGCGTCGCTGGACGCGTCCACCATCCAGGAGCTTTCGGGCTGGCTCAAGGCCCAGGCCGGCACCTACAAGCGCATGAGCGCGCAGCCCCCCGACGACCGCATCACGCGTTCGGCCTGGTTCATCCGCGAGCACAACGAAGTGTCCGCCGCCACCTGGAAACTGCCCGCCGTGAAAAGCGCAGCCAACTGTGCCGCATGCCACACGCAGGCCGACCAAGGAGATTTTCGTGAACGCAACATCCGCATCCCCCGCTGACGTGCAGACTGGCATGCCGCTATCTGCCGCAGCCTCTGGTGCTTCGCGCCGCATCGTGGACGCGCCCACCCGCGCAGTCCACTGGCTCATGGCGCTGTGCTTTGTGGGGGCCTATATCACCGCCGACGGCGAACGCTTTCGCATGGTGCACGTGACGCTGGGCTACACCCTGATCGGGTTGGTGGGCTGGCGTGTGCTGTGGGGCCTGGCGGGCCCACGCCATTCGCGCATGGCCGTCTGGCTGGGCAAGCTGCGCGGTATGCGCGGCGTGATCGACAGCATCAAGGCTGGGCGCATGCCCCTGCAAGCCGGGCAAAACGTGCTGCAGGCCGCCGCCGTGATGGGCTTGCTGGTGGCCGGGGTGCTGGCTACAGCCACGGGCTATGCGCTGTTTGCCGAAATAGCGGGCGGCCGCTTTGAAGATGCGCTGGAAGAAGTGCATGAATTCCTGGGCAACGGCATGCTGGCGCTGGTGCTGGCCCACCTGGGGCTGGTGCTTGCAGGCAGCGTGCTGCGCCGGCAGAACCAGGCGCTGACCATGATCACCGGCCGCATCCCCGGCAAAGGCCCTGATGTGGCAAGGCGCAACCTGTTGCCGCTGGGTGTGCTGGTGTTGATCGCCGTCATGTCGTTCTGGGTGTGGCAGTGGCAATCTGTGGCCTGAATCCATCCTGATGGCCTGAACCATGCGCATCCTCCTGGCTGAAGACGACCCCCTGCTTGGCGACGGCCTGCGCGCCGGCCTGCGCCAGCAGGGTTTCCAGGTGGACTGGGTGCGCGACGGGCATGCCGCCGAACGGGAGCTGCGTACCCAGACCTACGCCGCAGCTGTGCTGGACCTGGGCCTGCCCCTGAAAGACGGAATGGACGTGCTGACCAGCGTGCGCCGCGCGGGGCTGACCTTGCCGGTGCTGGTGCTGACCGCGCGTGACGCCGTGCCCGACCGAGTGCGCGGGCTGAACACCGGCGCGGACGACTACGTGGTCAAACCCATTGACCTGCACGAGCTGGCTGCCCGGCTGCGCGCGCTGGTGCGCCGCGCCCACGGCCAGGCGCAGGAATGCCTGAGCGCGCAAGACGTGGTGCTGGACCCCGCCGCCCACACGGTGGTGCAGGCAGGGCGCCCGGTGGTCCTTGCCCAACGCGAATTTGCCATGCTGCAAGCGCTGCTGCTGAACGCTGGTCGCGTGCTGTCGCGCGAGCAGCTGGAACAGCGCCTGTACAGCTGGGGCCATGAGGTTGACAGCAATGCGGTGGAGGTTCACATCCACCACCTGCGCCGCAAGCTGGGCGCCGGCCTGATCCAGACCGTGCGCGGGGTGGGCTATGTGCTGCTGCGCGACAAGGCGGTGGCGTGATGCGCCTGCCCAACTCGCTGCAGGGCCGCCTGCTGGCGCTGGTGCTGGGCATGGTCGCGGCCGTGTGGGTGGTGGCGGTCGCGGCCACCTGGATCGACGTGCGCCATGAGCTGGACGAGCTGCTGGACAGCCACCTGGCACAGGCGGCGGCCTTGCTGGTGGTGCAGCAAGCCGGCGAATTCGACGACGACCAGGCCATGGACGCCCCGCAACTGCACCGCTACGCAACCAAGGTTGCGTTCCAGGTGTTTCACGAGGGCCAGCTGACCCTGCGATCAGCCAACGCACCCGCGCAGCCGATGGTGGATGCGGGCCAGCGCTTTGCCGGTGGCTTTCACACGGTGCGCATGGACGGTGCCAACTGGCGCGTCTTTGCGGCGCAAGGCGCAAAGCGCGACGTGCAGGTCTATGTGGGCGAGCAGGAAAAATCCCGCACCGACATCCTGTGGGCGGTGATGCGCAGCACGCTGTGGCCCGTGGTGGTGGCCTTGCCGTTGCTGGCATTGGGTGTGGCCTGGGCCGTTGTGCGCGGCACGGCGCCGCTGCGTGAGCTGGGGCGCACGCTGGCGACGCGCCAGCCGCAGGCCCTGAGCCCGGTGCAAGTGGCGAACGCCCCCAGCGAAATGGCGCCCATGCTGGATGCGCTCAACGGCCTGCTGGGACGCATCGGCGAGCTGATGGCGTCCGAGCGCCGCTTCACGGCAGACGCCGCGCACGAACTGCGCACGCCGATTGCCGCCATCCGGGCCCAGGCCCAGGTAGCGCTGGGCGAGCACGACGGCACGCTGCGCCAGCATGCGCTGCGCGCCACGCTGGACGGCTGTGACCGTGCCACCCGCCTGATGGACCAGTTGCTGACCCTGTCGAGGCTGGAGTCCGGCGCCGTGCCGCAGAAGCTGCCCGTGGCGCTGGACGCGCGCTTGCAGCAGGTGTTGGCCGGCTGCGCACCGCAGGCGCTGCAAAAGCAGCAGGAGCTGGCGCTGGATGTCCACGAGCCCTGCACCGTGCTAGGCGACGCCGCGCTGCTGGACGCACTGGCGCGCAACCTGGTGGACAACGCCATCCGCTACAGCCCTGCGCGGGCGCGCATTCAGGTGGGGCTGGCCAGGCAGGGCGCGCAGGTGTTGCTGACGGTGCAGGACAGCGGCCCGGGCCTGACCGAAGCGCAGGCCGCACGGCTGGGTGAACGCTTCTTCCGGGTGCTGGGCACGGGCGAGGCCGGCAGCGGCCTGGGCTGGTCCATCGTGCAGCGCATTGCAGCGGCGCATGGGGCCACGGTGGTGACGGGACGCTCGGCGCTGGGTGGACTCAGCGTCACGGTGGCATTGCCCCAGGCCTGAGTGTTACGTCCCGCCGGTGCCCGCGCCGCGGGCAAACAGCGCGGCAACGCCGGCGATCTCCCGGGTGTCGTCCCAGGCATGGTCAGGCGCCAGCACATGTCGGCCCACCAGGTAGCCCAGGTTCAGTGACAAAAACAGGCGCACGAGTGTGTCGGCCCCGATATCGCTGCGCAGGCGTTTGTCTTTCTGCAGCCGGGTGAACAGCGCCAGCAGCGGCTGCCAGGCGGCGTCGCTCCATTGGGCGGCAAAGCGTGCCCGCAGGGCTTCATCACGCAGCAGCTCCACCAGCAGCAGCCGGGTGAGCTCAGGCGCCTGGCCCAGCGCCTGGGTGCGGGCCAGCAGCAGGGCACGGTGCCAGGTTTCAATGCTGCCGCTATGGGCTTCGATGGCCTGGCGCAGGCCGCCCAGCGATGTGGGGGCCAGGTGGGGCAGCACGGCCTCGGCGATCACGGCCTGCACCAGCGTGTCCTTGCTGCCAAAGTGCTTGAACAGCGTGCGCTCGGTGGTGGCTGCATCTGCGGCGATCTGGCGCGTGGTGGTCTGGGCCACGCCCTGTTGCGCAAACAGCTTTGCGGCCGACCAGAGGATGTCGATGTGCTTGGTGGGCGCGGGGCCACGGCGCGGGGTGATTTCGTCCATGAAATAAGTGTATAGCATCCGCTTGACTGTTCTTCGAGAATAAGTATAGTAACGGCTATACATTTATGGAGAACGTCATGCCACTGAGCCTGCCCTATGACCTGAACCCCCGCCTGGACATGCCGGCCTACCCCGACAGCCGCAGCCGGCCTGCCGAGCCCGCGCTGCTGCCCTGGCCGATGAAACCGCTGGCTTCGGCCCAAAGCGGCGCGCGGCGCCTGGAGGACGGGCGGCTGTGCTTCTGGATCCGCCACGACGTGCTGCGCGGCGTCACACCCGCCATGCTGGCCTGGTGGTTTGCCCACCTGGAGGGCGATGTGGAGGTGGACGGACGGCGTATCAACCGCTACCGCGCCTGGCATCCGCACGACCATGTGCACGCCAGCTACTGGCGCCGCCTGCCTGACGGCTCCGTGGGGCCTGGTGCGTGGATACGCCTGCGCGAATACCTGGGCGCCAACCGGCGTTATGAGGTCAACATCCGCACGCGCATCGAAAAGCTGGACGAGCAGGGCTTCATCCACAACCCGGTGGTGCATGGCATCAGCGGCATTGCCCGCATGGAATACACCTTCACGCCGGTGGCGGGCGGCACGCTCTATGAAAACTGCCTGATCGTGGGCGGCGCGTCGGGCTGGCGCCGCTGGCTCAACCCGTTGATCGAACGCCTGGTCTTCACCCAGGAGCAGGGTGTGGCCTGGCTGCGGCACAACATCGAGGAAGTGGGCCTGTTCGAGCACTTCCTGCCGGGGCTGTACCGCCAGGAAAACTGAAAAGTCCCCCGCCGCTATCATTCCTGCGCACACCACAGAACCACAACACAGATGCAGGAGGGGACGAATGTCCATCACATACAGGCTGGCCGCCCTGGGCGCCGCACTGGCCTTGCTCGCAGCCGCAGGCTGCACGACCGCCCCCACGGCCCCCGTGCTGGCACAAGCCCAGGCGGGAGGGCAGTTGCCGCCGCTGGTGCCGTTGCGCCGCTTTGTGGCCAACATCGACTTTGCGGGCGGCTTCATCATCTCGCCCGATGGCCAGCGCCTGCTGTGGCAGCAAACCGTGGGCACCGACGTAGGGCTGGCGGTGCGTGCTGTGGCGCCAGGCGGGGCCGTCTTGACGTTCCCCGTGGGCAACATGGGCCGCCGCGGCGGGCTGCAGCGCTGGCTGGGTGACAGCCGCCATGTGGTCTACAGCAAGGACCCGACGGGTGACGAGAACACGCAGCTGTTCGTGCAGGACACGCAGCAGCCCTTTGCGCCCTGGGCCGTGACGCCGCGCAGCGGCGTGCGCGCGGAATACCACGGGCGCTCCGGCGACACCGGCGCGAAATTCTTTTTTGCCAGCAACCAGCGCGACCGCTCCACGCTGGACCTGTACGAGGCCGACGCCCTCACACGCACCGTGCGCGAGATCGCGCGCAGCGACGGCAATGTCACCAGCTGGATCATTGGCAGCAATTACCAGTTGGCCGGGCGCGGGCGGCAACTGGGCCGCGAAGACGGCGCGGGGGTGGCGGTGGAACTGCTGCAGCCCGACGGCAGCTGGCGCCTGATGAAAACCGTGGGCGGCTTTGACAGCTACTGGGTCAGCCGCCTGGACCCGGTGGCAGGCCGTGCCTGGGTGCACACCAACATCGGGCGCGACAAGGCCGTGCTGGCCGAGGTGGACCTGGCCACGGGGCAGGAAAAGGTGCTGGCCAGCCACGACGAGGTGGATCTGAGCTACGGGCTGTTTCCGGCCGGCCCCGGCGGTCCCATGGGCTATGTGAGCGAGCCCGGCCTGCCGCGTGTGGACTACCTGGACGCTGCCATGGGCCGCGACGTGCAGGCCGCCGTGCAAAAGGCGCTGGCCACGGGACTGCTGGACGCACCGCCTGTCATGACCCGCCCGCAGAACCTGGCCGAGGGCAACCGCCGCCTGGTGCTGCGTGCCACGGGGCATTTTGATTCGGCCGAGCTGCTGCTGGACCGCGACACCGGCCAGGTCACCCGGCTGGACCCGCCCGAGCGCGAAGCCGCCGCCGTGCTGTCGGCCCAGCAGCCGTTCTCATTCAAGGCATCAGACGGCCGCACCATCCACGGCTACCTCATCCGCCCGCGCGGCGTGACGGGGCCGGCGCCCCTGGTGACGCTGATCCATGGCGGCCCGTGGGCGCGCGACTCATGGAGCCCGGCGGTGTTCAACACACTGCAGTTGCTGGCCAACCGTGGTTATGCGGTGCTGACGGTCAATTACCGTGGCTCCACCGGTTACGGGCGCGACCACCTGTGGGCGGCCGATCGGGAATACTTTGGCCGCCTGCAAAAAGACATCGCCGAGGCCGTGCAATGGGCGGTGGACCAGGGCGTAGCCGACCGCAGCCGCCTGGCCGTGATGGGCGCGAGCTTTGGCGGCTTTTCCACACTGGCGCAGCTGATCCAGAAACCCCACGACTACCGCTGTGGCGTCAACATCGTGGGTGTGGCCAACTGGCCGCGCGTGGTGGACAACTGGCCGCCGTTCTGGCGCAACCGCCACTGGTTTGCCCGCACCTATGGCGACGTGAACAAACCCGAAGACCGTGCGCAGATGCTGGCCAATTCACCCGTGACGCACCTGGACAAAATCACGGCACCGCTTCTGGTCATCCATGGCGGCAACGACATCCGCGTGCTCAAGCAGGACTCCGACGACGTGGTGGCTGCACTGCAAAAGCGCGGCCATCCGGTGGAGTACATGCTGTTTGCCGATGAGGGCCACAGCATCAGCAAATGGCGCAACCGCCTGGCCCTGTGGCGCAAGGTGGAAGACACCTTTGCCACCTGCCTGGGCGGGCGCAGCGCGGGCTTTGACCTGTATGAGTTGATGCCGCGCCAGTAGGGCGCCGTCAGTAATCCAGCCGGAAGCGCGTGCCGCGCAGGTTCAGCACGGCGCTTTTGGCGCCGATGGTCTCCAGCACCAGATCGGGCGCCAGCGTGGCGCCTTCATTGAGCACCTGGCCGTTGACGATCAGGATGCGCTGCGCGGGATTGGTGGAATAGACCGATCCGTTCACCACCAGCTTGGGCACGGTACGGCGAATGTCTTCGGGCAAATCGCCCAGGGGCGGCAACGGCGCGGCGGCGGATGCCGGCTCTCGGCGTTGCGGTGGCACGGGCTTGACCACTGGCGCGGCAGTTGGCGGGGCGGGCTGGGCAGCGGCGGGCGGTGGCGTATGCGCCGCGGGCGCCGGGGCCGGCGTCTGGGGCACGCTTTTCACGCTGGGCAGCGGTGCAGGCGCGGGGACCGCGACAGGCGCGGCGGCGAGAACGGGGGCAGGGGCGGGCACTGGTGCTGCCTGCGTGCTGTCCGAGTGCCAGTACAACCCACCAGCAGCCACCGCCGCCACGGCGCACAACAGGCCCAGCCACAGACCCCATCTGCGCGGCGCGGCCGTTGCGGCAGCCACCGGCACCGGCTGGGCATTCAGGCCCGGCACCTGGCCGCGTTCACGCTGCGCTTCGGCGCGTTTCAGGGCGTCAAGGATGTACGACATGTCAGCGCACCGCCTTCGGGTTCTTGAGGGCGGTGGCAGGCTTGAGCGTGAGCACCGGGCTGGCCAGCGGGTCGGGGCCGTGGGCCGCAGCGGTACCGCTGCGGTTCAGTGCCACACCCAGCCCCGCGCCCGCGGCCAGCAGCAACACCGCCGCCCCACCGGCCACTGCCATTTGGCGAGGGCGGTGCCGTGGTGCGTCATCGCCAAACACTTCGGTGGCCGCCTTGTCCACCACGCGGCGGGTCACGGTACCCAAGCCCTCTGCATAGGCGCCCAGCAACGCACGGCCGCACAGCAGGTTGATGCGCCGGGGCACGCCGCGCGCCAGCTGGTGGATGCGCTTGAGCGCCGCCGTGTCAAAGGGCAGGGCGCCGGTGTGCCCGGCCACCGACAGCCGGTGGGCGATGTACTGCGCCGTCTCGGCCTGGCTCAATGCGTCCAGGTGAAAGCGCGCAATCACGCGCTGGGCCAGTTGCTCCAGCTCGGGGCGGGCCAGCACGGCGCGCAGCTCGGGCTGGCCGATCAGCACGATCTGCAGCAGCTTGCGTTCGCTGGTTTCCAGGTTGGTCAGGAGGCGCAGCTGCTCCAGCACGGCCGCGTCCAGGTTCTGCGCCTCGTCAATGATCAGCACGTTGTTTTGCCCGGCGGCGTGCGTGCTGAGCAAAAAGGCATTGAGCGGGTCGATGAA
>JBEIPU010000199.1:0-5715 GCA_040376925.1 Caenimonas sp.
ACCACGCGTTTGACTGGGACGAGGACCTTCATGCTTGGCTGGCTCCAGAGTTGTTGAATTGACGTTAACGTAAACCTGACGATTCTATGCGGCGGTGCATCAACGAACTATCGTGGCGACGACAACCCGAGGGGAATTCGCAAAATCGAACGGTCGTTCTTTTTTGAATTATAGGCCCCGGCCCCGGCGCGGTTAGAGGCGGCTGCCGAAATCAATGTCCGCCCCATGACAATTTGCCGACCGCGCGGTTGGTTAATTCGGGTAATTCATAGGGCAGCTTCCCCCGACCCCACCCTATAGTCGCATTGGTTCAAATATTCCAACCCGTCGACTGAGGAGTTCCACATGCAACGCCGTCTTATTGCCCTGGCCGCCATTGCCGCCGCCACCGGATTCACCACCGCTGCCCAGGCACAGACCGTGCTGACCGTGTCCAGCTGGCTGCCGCCCACCCACACGCTGAGCATGGCGCAAAAGGAATGGTGCGACCTGCTGGAGAAGAACACCACGGGCAAGATCAAGTGCAACATCCTGCCGCGCGGCGTGAGCCCCGCGCCCGGCACCATGGACGCGGTGAAGAACGGCCTGGCCGATGTGTCGTACACCGTGCACGGCTACACCCCGGGGCGCTTTGTGCTGACGCAGATGGCCGAGGTGCCCTTCCTGGGCGACAAGGCCGAGCCGCTGTCGGTGGCGTTCCACCGCGTGGCCAGCAAGCACCCCGAATTTGAGGCCGAACACCAGAAGGCCGGCGTCAAGCCGCTGGCGTACTTCACCCACGGCCCCGGCATCGTATTCAACACCAAGCGCCCGATCACCAGGCCCGAAGATCTGCAGGGCCTGAAGTTCCGCGTGGGCGGCGGCATGGTCAATGAAATTTCCAAGGCGCTGGCCATGAACGTCACGCTCAAGCCGGCACCGGACTCGTACGAGCTGCTGTCCACCGGCGTGATGGACGGCACGCTGTTCCCGGCCGAATCCACCGATTCGTTCAAGATCGACAAGATCATCAAGCACGCCACTGTGTTCCCCGGCGGCCTGTACAACACCAGCTTCGTGTTCATGATGAACCCGGCGCGCTACGACAAGTTGACCGCCGACGAAAAGAAGGCCATCGACGCGATCTCGGGCGAAGTGGCCGCGCGCATCTTCGGCAAGGGCTGGGACCGCGTGGACGCCACCGCCACCGAGAACATGAAGAAGAACGGCGTGGCCATCGTGCCGGCCAGCCCGGCGCTGATCAGCGAGGTGAAAATCCGCGTGAACAAGCTGGAGCGTGACTGGGCTGCCGCCGCTGAGGGCCGCGGCCTGAAGAATGCCAGCGCTGTTCTCGGCGAGTTCCGTGCCGAAGTAGCCAAGCTGCAGAAGTAGAAGCCCCCCCGAAGCGCCTTCGGCGCCTCCCCCCAAGGGGGCGCCACCAGTGGCCCGGCGGAGCCGGTTCCGCGGTGGCCGCTGGTTTGAAGCCACCCGTCTGGCCCTTGTATGCTCTTGCCACTGGCACAGCGCCGTGGAGATTCCAACCTTGAAAAAGACCATCGAGACCGCGTGCGGCATTGTTGCCGCGCTGGCGCTGTTCGCCATCATGGCGCTCACTTTTTTTGATGTGGGTGGGCGCAAGCTGCTGTCCAACTCCATCCCGGGCTCACTGGAACTGACCGAGCTGCTGATGGTGGCTGTCATCTTCGCAGGGCTACCGCTGGTCTCGCTCAAGAGCGAGCACATCGTGTTCGATTCGCTGGACAAGGTGTGGGGGCCGCTGGTGCGCAAGCTGGTCAAGCTCCTGGTCAACCTGCTGTGCGCCGCTGCCATGCTGGGCCTGGCCTGGCTGATGTGGAAGACCGGCAATGACTTTGCCGGCTCGGGCGAGACCACGGCCCAGCTGAAGATTCCCAAGTACCCCTTCATCTACGGCATGAGCGTGCTGTGCGCGCTCACAGGCCTTGTGCACCTGGCCCATGCAGTGGCTGCGCCGGCCGACGGCGACGAAGCCGAAGGCGGTGTGCTGTGACCGAAGCGCTGCTGGGTTTCCTGGCCATCTTTGCGATGGCCATCGTGCGCATCCCGCTGGCGTTTGCCATGGGCATCGTGGGCGTGGTGGGCATTGGCCTCACGCGCGGCTGGATGCCGTCTTTTGCCAATGCGGCGCAGGTGGTGCACGAAACCGGCTTTGCCTACACGCTGTCGGTCATTCCGCTGTTCATCCTGATGGGCAATTTCGTGGCGCGCGCCGGCCTGGCGCACGAGCTGTTCCACGCGGCCTACACCTTCATCGGCCACCGCCGCGGCGGCCTGGCGCACGCCACCATTGCGGCCTGCGCGGGCTTTGGCGCCATTTGCGGCTCGTCAATTGCGACCGCGGCCACCATGAGCAAGGTGGCCTACCCGTCCATGAAAAAGCTGGGCTACAGCGATTCGCTGTCCACCGGCGTGATTGCCGCGGGCGGCACGCTGGGCATCATGATCCCGCCGTCCACCATCATGGTGATCTACGGCATCGTGACCGAAACGCACATCGGCAAGCTGTTTGCGGCGGGCGTGCTGCCCGGCCTGCTCACGGCGCTGCTGCTGATGGGCGCGGTGGTGATCGTGACCTCACGCGACCCCGAGCACGCGCCGCCCGGCGAGAAGTTCACCTGGGCTGAACGCTGGGCCGCGCTGCGCGGCATCTGGGGCGTGCTGCTGCTGGTGGTGCTGGTGCTGGGCGGCATTTATGGCGGCGTGTTCACCGCCACCGAGGGCGCGGGCATCGGCGCGGCGGGCGCTTTCTTCTTTGCGCTGGGGCGCCGGGCACTTACCTGGAAGATCCTGCGCGACGTGCTGGTCGAATCCGCACGCACCACGGCCATGCTGTTCACGCTGCTGATCGCGGCAACCATCTTTGCCAATTTCGTGAACTTCACCTCCATGCCCATGCAGCTGAAGGACACGATCACGCACCTGGGCCTGTCGCCCATCATGATCGTGGCTGCCATGATGGTCATCTATGTGCTGCTGGGCACGGTGATGGAAGAGCTCACCATGGTGCTGCTGACCATTCCGCTGTTTTTCCCCATCGTGATCCAGCTGGGCTTTGACCCGGTATGGTTCGGCGTGCTGATCGTGATGGTGATCCAGATCGGGCTGATCTCGCCGCCCGTGGGCATGAACCTCTTCGTGCTGAACACCCTGCTGCCCAAGGTGGGCATTGGCACCATCTTCCGCGGCGTCTGGCCTTATGTGCTGGTGCAGATCATCACGCTGACAATCCTTCTGTTTGTGCCGCAGATCAGCCTGTGGCTTCCGTCGATGATGAAGTAGCCGCCGGCTGCGCGCTGTACTGCAGCACGCGCTGCGGCGGGCGGATTTCAATACCTGCGTCGCGCAGGCCCTGGACGATGGCGACGTTGATCGCCGAGCGCAGGTTCAGCTGGCCGTTGGCCGGGTCGCTGACCCAGAAGTTCAGCGTGAACTGCAGCCCGTCAGGCGCAAATTCCGCCAGATACGCCACCGGCTCGGGCGATTGCAGCACGCGCTCCTGTGCGGCGGCCGCTTCGGTCAGCACGCGCTGCACGGTGGCCACGTCGCTGCCATAGGCCACGGTCACGTCGCTGGTGATGGAGAACTTCAGATCGGCCTGCGACAGGTTTTCCACCCGCTGCGTGATCAGAAGCTCGTTGGGCACGATGGACTCGCGCCCGTTGTTGGCACGCACCAGGGTGTAGCGCGTCTTGATGTCGGCAATGCGGCCTTCAAAGCCGTCCACCCGCACGTTGTCGCCGATGCGCAGGGACCGCTCGAACAGGATCACAAAGCCGCTTACGTAGTTGGACGCCAGCTTCTGCAGGCCAAAGCCCAGGCCCACGCCCAGGGCGCCGCCCAGCACCGACAGCGCCGTCAGGTCCACCCCCACGGTGGACAGCGCAAACAGCAGGCCCACGAGCAGCAGCACCGCGCGGATCGCGTTGGACGCCACCTTGCGCAGCGACAGGTCGCTCACCGTGTCCACCAGCACGCGCCGCTCCAGCGTGGCTGACACCCACAGCGCGGCCACCAGCACCGCGCCTGACGACAGCACGCCCTGCACAATGCCCAGCAGGCTGATCTTGTTCTTGCCAATGGCGAACTGGATGTCCTCCATCTCGCGCATCACGTCGGGCAGCAGGCCCACAATCCACAGCACGGCCGCGATCCACGCCAGCCAGGAGAACAGCCGCTCGATCAGCCGCGCAATGCCCGAGGCCGGGAACACCACGGTGGTCACGCGCGCCAGAAAGCGTATGCCCACCAGCGACACCAGCACCGGCACCGCAATGCGCAGCACCGGCACCACCTGGTAGTCATCCACAATGCGCCGGGCAATCCAGGTGAGCACCAGTGCCAGCAGCGGGAACAGCACGCCGTCAAACACCGCACGGCCAAACCAGATGGAGTCCTTGGGCTGCTTGCGCCCCACGGCCCAGCAGATGGCAAAGGCCAGCGCAAGACAACCCGCCAGCACGGCCAGCTCCAGCGCCACGCCCGGCTGCGACAGCTCACGCAGCAGCTTGTCGAGTTCGGTCATGTGGATTTCTTCCAGGACGGCTCGCGCTTTTCAGTGAAGGCCTTCACGCCCTCTTGCGCGCTTGCGTCCATCATGTTCACGGCCATGGTCTGGCCAGCCAGCTGGTAGGCAGCATCGGTGCCCATTTCACGCTGGCGGTAAAACAGGTCCTTGCCCATGGCGATTGCGCCGCGCGGCTTGGCCAGGATGCTGGCAACGAGCTTCTCAATTTCTGCATCCAGCTGGTCCGGCGCCACGGCCCGGTTGACCAGCCCGCGCTGCAGCGCCTGCTGCGCGCTGATGAAGTCACCAGTGACCAGCATCTCCATCGCCTGCTTGGCCGGCACATTGCGCAGCAGCGGCACGCTGGGGGTGGAGCAGAACAGGCCGAAGTTCACGCCACTGACCGCAAAGCTGGCGTCGGTGGACGCCACCGCCAGATCGCATTGCGCCACCAGCTGGCAGCCGGCCGCCGTGGCAATGCCCTGCACACGGGCGATCACCGGCACCGGCAGCTTCTGGATGCTCAGCATCATGCGGCTGCACTGGGAAAACAGGCGCTGGTAGTAAGCCAGCTGCGGCGTAGCCACCATTTCCTTGAGGTTGTGGCCGGGGCAGAAGGCCTTGCCTGCGGCGCCCAGCACCACGGCGCGGGCGTCTTCGTCTTTGACTATCTCGTCCAGCGCCGCCTGCAATGCGCCCAGCATTTCCTCGCTGAGCGCGTTGAAGTTCTGCGGGCGGTTCATGGTCAGCGTCCAGACGCCGCGCGCGTCTCTGTTTTGGGTGACTGCGTCGTTCATGTTCATTCCTGCGTCTGAGAGCGTTGCGCCGCGCGGCAAAGGCGTGCGCGGACCCCCGTCAACGCTTCACTAAAGCGGTCGCCTGCGGCGACTGCCCTGCGCTGCTCGGTCATACGGCCCACCGCAGAACTCACTTCGTGCTGCGCACTCCGTTCGGACAGCCGCGGTGAGTCAGTCAACGAAGCGCGCTGCGCGCGCGGCCGCATGCCCTGCGCTGCTCGGCGCTTTAGAGGCGCATTGCCGGGGGTCCGCGCACGCCTTTGCAGAAACGATGTTGGGGTGCAGCGGTGGCGTACACACACTCGGCTTCGCGGCAGGCGGTGGCCGGCGGGGGCGATCTCTGTGGCGGCGAGGAGCGCAGATTCGGGGTTGGCGCGCGCAGCGCGCTTCGTTTCT
>JBEIPU010000080.1:0-17464 GCA_040376925.1 Caenimonas sp.
AAAGCCCGCACCGGCATTGCCAACCTGCGCGTGCAGTTCAACAAGGTGCATGGCTTCTACATCGAGGTCACCCAGGGCCAGGTGGACAAGGTGCCCACCGACTACCGCCGCCGCCAGACACTGAAAAACGCCGAGCGCTTCATCACGCCCGAGCTCAAGGCCTTTGAAGACAAGGCCCTGAGCGCGCAGGAGCGCGCGCTGGCCCGCGAGAAATGGCTGTACGAGCAGGTGCTGGACCAGCTGCAGCCCTCTATCCCCGCGCTGACGCAGCTGGCGCGGGCCATTGCCTCGCTGGACGTGCTGTGCGCGCTGGCCGAGCGGTCCCTGACGCTCAACTGGTGCTGCCCGCAGTTCACCCGCGAGCCCGGCATCGACATCACACAGGGCCGCCACCCGGTGGTGGAAGCCCGGCTGGCGGAAACGGGCGGGGGCAGCTTCATTGCCAACGACACCCGGCTGGGGCCGAAACAACGCATGCAGGTGATCACCGGCCCCAACATGGGCGGCAAGAGCACCTATATGCGCCAGGTGGCCATCATCAGCCTGATGGCCAGCATCGGCAGCTATGTGCCCGCGCAGGCCTGCCGCCTGGGCCCGCTGGACGCCATCCACACCCGCATCGGCGCGGCGGACGACCTGGCCAACGCGCAGTCCACCTTCATGCTGGAGATGACCGAGGCCGCGCAGATCCTGCACGGCGCGTCGCCCGAGTCGCTGGTGCTGATGGACGAGATCGGCCGCGGTACCAGCACCTTTGATGGCCTGGCCCTTGCTTCCGGCATTGCCGCCCACCTGCATGACAAGACCCGCGCCTTCACCTTGTTCGCCACCCACTACTTCGAGCTGACCGAGTTCCCGGCCAAACACCATGCGGCCGTGAACGTGCACGTGAGCGCGGCCGAATCGGGCAGCGACATCGTGTTCCTGCACGAGATCCAGGCCGGCCCCGCCAGCCGCAGCTACGGCATCCAGGTGGCGCGGCTGGCCGGCATGCCGGCGGCGGTGGTGAACCACGCACGCCACGCGCTGGCCGCGCTGGAGGGCCAGCAGGCCGACAGCCGCGAGCAGGTAGACTTGTTTGCGCCCCCGCCGGCCACCGCAGACGCCGGCCCCTCGCCCGCCGAAGCCGCCCTGGCGGCCATCGACCCCGACACCCTGAGCCCGCGCGAAGCGCTGGATGCGCTCTACGCCCTGAAGAAAACACTGGAAAAGAAATGACCTACTGCGTCGGCATCAAACTCAACGCCGGACTCGTCTTTTTGTCCGACTCGCGCACCAACGCCGGTGTGGACCACATCAGCACCTTTCGCAAGATGATCGTGTACGAGAAGCCGGGCGACCGCTTCATGGTGCTGCTGTCCGCGGGCAACCTGGGCATTTCGCAGTCGGTGCGCGAAATCCTGCAGGTGGAGCAGCTGTCCGAGAACGACGAGGACACCCCCATCACCATCTGGAACGCCAAGAGCATGTTCGACGCCGCGCGCGTGCTGGGCAGCGCGGTGCGCCATGTGTACGACCGCGACGCGGCGGCCCTCAAGCACGCGGGCGTGGAGTTCAATGTGTCGCTGATCTTTGGCGGGCAGATCCGTGGCGAGGGCATGCGCCTGTTCCATGTGTACTCGGCCGGCAACTTCATCGAGGCCACGCCCGAGACGCCGTATTTCCAGGTGGGTGAATCCAAGTACGGCAAGCCGGTGCTGGACCGCGTGATAACGCCCGACACGCCGCTGGACGAAGCCGCCAAATGTGCGCTGGTGTCCATGGACTCCACCATGAAGTCCAACCTGTCGGTGGGCCTGCCGCTGGACCTGGTGGTGTACGAAGCCAACCGGTTCGAAAGCGACAAGGTCATCTGCATCGACGGCGAAAACCCCTACTACCGCATGCTGCACAACAGCTGGGGCCAGAAGCTGCGTGAAGTGTTCGACAGCCTGGACGACCCGGTGTGGGACGATGCGCACACCGATACGCCGTTGAAGCAGGAAGGCGGGCGGCACAAGGCATTGAAGAAGATTTCGCGGCCGGAAGAGAAGCTGATTTAGCCATTGCTTCAACTGTTCTCATGAAGTCTGTTTTTGATGAACTCATCACGACGGTGGGGCCACTTCTGGTCTTCGTATTGTTCGCAGTGGCATTCAGAAGTCAGTCCCCGTGGCTCGCTGCATCTAATGTCGCTTTGGGGTGTTATCTGCTTGCTCAGCATCCCATGCTTCGTGAGTCCGAACGCGCGTCATTTGACAGAGACAAGCAGAAAATGATCGGTGATCGCCCGACGAAACCTCAACAGATCGCGTTCTCAGTTCATTTGATGCTCGCAAGCCGATATCGGCATACCGCGCATGTCAAGGTCATGGGCATTGCCGCAATCGTGTCGGGTGTAGTCCAGGTTTTTGAGTACGCCTGATTGCTCCTTCTGGCCGCACGCCTGCCGGGACGGCGCAGTGCCCGCGCCACCCCGGCAGGCTTGCCTCGTGCGGAATGTTTTCAACAGCCCGTGTACCAAAAAGCCCGACGCGATGGGGCGGCGCTTTCGCCACCGATCAAGAGTCCCGGGCGCGAAGCGCGGAAAAACGGGCCCAACAATCTCAGCGCGCTACATGCGTCAAACCCGGTTTACTGAGGCTCGCCCGTTTTGAGCACTGCAGCGGCTCACCCCGAAGGGGGCCGGGGCTCTGGTGGCGAAAGCGCCGCCCCGTCGCGTCGGGCGTGCTGGCGCAGACCAGACGCTACGAGCGCCAACATGGATGCCGGATCAAGTCCGGCATGACAGGTACAGGACAGCACTTCACTGAAGGGCACCCGACAATACACCCCATGTCTCTCATCGTCTTCTCCCACGCCAACAGCTTCCCCGCCAGCACCTACGGCGTATTGTTCAAGAGCCTGCGTTCGCGCGGCTACACCGTCAAGGCAGTGGACAAATACGGGCATGACCCGAAGTACCCGGTCACCAACAACTGGCCGCTGATGGTGCAGCAGCTGCACGACCTGGCCCGGCGCGAGACCGACAAGGCGGGTGAGCCGGCGTGGCTGGTGGGCCATTCGCTGGGCGGGTTTCTGAGCCTGATGTGCGCGGCGCGCCACCCCGAGCTTGCCAAAGGCGTGCTGTTGATCGACTCGCCCATCCTGGGCGGCTGGCGCGCCACCACGCTGGGCGTGATCAAGCGCACGCAGCTGGTGGGGTCGGTGTCGCCCGGCGCGGTGAGCCGGCGGCGCAAGAACACCTGGCCCGATGCCGACGCCGTGCTGGCCCACTTTCGCCACAAGAAGGCCTTCGCCAGGTGGGACGCGCAGGTGCTGGCCGACTATGTGGCCCACGGCACGCATGAGGTGGACGGCCAGCGGGTGCTGGCGTTTGACCGCGACGTGGAGACCGCCATCTACAACACCCTGCCCGACAACCTGGACAGGCTGCTCAAGCGCCACCCGCTCAAATGCCCGGTGGCCTTCATCGGCGGCACGCGGTCTGAAGAGATGAAGCAGGTGGGCATGACCATGACGCACCAGGTCGTCCGGGGCCGCATCATGATGCTGGAGGGCAGCCACCTGTTCCCCATGGAAAAGCCGCTGGCCACGGCGGCGGCCATCGAGGCCAGCCTGCGCGGCATGGCCTAGCGCGAAATGACCTTGCCGGTTTTCGGGTCGAACCGCACCACCTGCACCCTGCCGTTGCGCCCCGGAAAGTCCTGGAACGCCGCGCGCGCCAGATAGGGCACCATGTCGGGCAGATCTTCCAGCTCGCCCTCGTAGATCGCGCTGGTGTTCAGCACCGGCCGCGGCTTGCCACCGCCCTTGGTGTCCAGGATGCGCACCGCCAGGCGGTTGACCTGCACGGTGCGCTGCACTTCACGGTCGCCGATGTAGCGCGGACCAAATCCGTCGGGGCGCCAATAGCCGTGGTACACGTTGCCGTAGCGGTCGCGCGTGGGCGGCGTCCAGATGAGCTGGTTGTCGTACACCGGCTCCAGCACCGTCTTCTGGCGCGTGGTGTCGGTGGCCACCACCTCCACCAGGAAGCGGCCCATCTGGCCGGGCTCGGCCTGTTTGAGGCCATGACGCTCCAGCTCTGCGCCCACATAACCTTCGTAGGTCGCCTGCTCCAGCTCTTCGCGCTGCGGGTTGGCGGATGCGTAGCTGTAGGTGGCGCCGGCCGCATCACGCGGCCAGGCATTGAAATTGGTGACCTTGGTCTGGATCGGGCCTGCGCACGCGCCGAGCAGGGCCAGGGCCAGCACGGCCAGGCCGGCGCGCAGCCAGTGCGGGGTGAAACGGTCAAAGTGAAAGCGGAACATTGCGCGGATTGTTCACGGGCGCCAAAAACCTTGTTGCCGGACCGCGCAAAGTTTTGCTGTCAGCGTGTTTCCCGTTGCAACAGCCAGGCACACCAAAGACCTCAATACCCGTACAACCGCCAAAACTGTATATTCATACAGTGAACATCCAGCAGAAACTGACCATCCTGGCCGACGCCGCCAAGTACGACGCCTCGTGCGCGTCCAGCGGTACCGACAAGCGCCATTCGCTGGGCGGGCGCGGCATCGGCTCCACCGAGGGCTCGGGCATCTGCCACAGCTATGCGCCGGACGGGCGCTGCATCTCGCTGCTGAAGATCTTGCTGACCAACTTCTGCCAGTACGACTGCCTGTACTGCGTCAACCGCGCCACCAGCAATGTGCCGCGCGCCCGGTTCGCGGTGGACGAAGTGGTGCAGCTCACGCTGGACTTTTACCGGCGCAACTGCATCGAGGGCCTGTTCCTGTCCAGCGGCATCATCCGCAGCCCCGACTACACCATGGAGCAGGTGGTGGAGGTGGCCCGCGTGCTGCGCGAGGAGCACGACTTTCGCGGCTACATCCACCTCAAGACCATCCCGGATGCGTCGCCCGAGCTGCTGGCGCGCGCGGGCCGCTACGCCGACCGGCTGAGCATCAACATCGAGCTGCCCACCGACGCGGGCCTGGCCGCATTGGCCCCCGAGAAAGACGGCGCCGCCATCAAGCGGTCCATGGCGCGGCTGGCGCTGCACATTGCCGACGCGCGCGGCCAGGCCCGCGAGGCCACCGCGGCTTCGGGCGGCGGCCCGGCGGCGCGCACGGTGTCGCTGCCGCGCGCGGGCGCCCGCCGGGCGGATGCGCCGCGTTTTGCGCCCGCGGGCCAGAGCACGCAGATGATCGTGGGCGCCGACGCCGCCGACGACCGCGCCATTCTGGACACCAGCGCGCGGCTGTATGGCGCCTATGGCCTGCGGCGCGTGTACTACTCGGCGTTCAGCCCCATACCTGACGCATCGGCGGCGCTGCCGCTGCAGGCGCCGCCGCTGGTGCGCGAGCACCGGCTGTACCAGGCCGACTGGCTCATGCGCTTTTACGGTTTTGCGCACGACGAGATCGTGGCCGACACCGCCAGCGGCATGCTGGCGCTGGACGTGGACCCCAAGCTGGCCTGGGCGCTGGCCCACCCGGAGCGCTTCCCCGTGGACCTGAACCGCGCACCGCGCGAGCTGCTGCTGCGCGTGCCGGGGCTGGGCGTCACCGCCGTCACGCGGCTGCTGCAGGCCCGGCGCGTGCGCCGCCTGCGCGCCGATGACCTGCGCCGCCTGCGCGTGCCGGTGGCGCGCGTGCTGCAGTTCGTCCAGGTGGACGGCCACCGACCTCGCACAGGGGGTGTGCCCGCTGCGGCCAAGGTACCCACACGCCTGCAGGCGCAAGGGTCGCTGTTTTGAGCCTGCCGCCCCCACGCACCGTGGTGTTGGCCTCGGATGCCGACTTTGCGGGTTTTCGCGCCGCCGCGCGCAGCCTGCTGGCCGCGGGTGCCACGCCCGATACCGTGCTGTGGCTGACCGCGCAGGGCGCGGGGTCAGGCGAGCTGTTTGCCGGCGCCGGGGCCCTGTGCGCAACACCCGACACCGCACCGGCAACGCATGCGCGCGCTGCCGTGCCGCAGGCGTTCGTCACGCTGTGCCAGTCGGTCATCCTGCACCACGACCCGCAGCGGTTCGCATTGCTCTACCGGCTGCTGTGGCGGCTGGTGCACGAACCCACGTTGCGCGCCGACCCGCTGGACGCCGACATGATGCAGGCGCGCCAGATGCACAAGGCCGTGCACCGCGACATGCACAAGATGAAGGCCTTTGTGCGCTTTCGCACGCTGGACGATGGCGGCGCCACGCCGCTGCACGTGGCCTGGTTCGAGCCCTCGCACCACATCGTGGAGGCGGTGGCGCCGTTCTTTGCGCGGCGCTTCACGGCCATGCGCTGGGCCCTGCTGACGCCGCGGCGCTGTGCGCGCTGGACGCCACCGGGCGAGCGTGGTGAAGGCACCCTGCACTTCAGCGCTGGCGCGCAGCGCGGCGACGCCCCGCCGGCCGACGCGGGCGAGGCGCTGTGGCTCACCTACTACGCCAGCATCTTCAACCCCGCGCGGCTCAAGCTGGCCATGATGCAAAAGGAAATGCCGCGCAAGTACTGGCGCAACCTGCCCGAGGCCACGCTGATCGCGCCGCTGGCCGCGCAGTCCGCCGAGCGCAGCGGCCGCATGGTGGAGCAGCCCGCCACCACGCCCGCGCGCACCGTGCGGCTGTTGCCGCGCGCCGCGCCACCGGCTGCTGACATGCTCACCCCCATCGATTCGCTGGACGCATTGCGCGCAGCTGTCGGGCGCTGCCGCAACTGCCCGATCGGCGAGCACGCCACACAGGCCGTCTGCGGCGAAGGCCCCACCCAACCCGCGCTGATGTTCGTGGGCGAGCAACCCGGTGACCAGGAAGACCTGCAGGGCCGGCCCTTCGTCGGCCCTGCGGGTCAGCTCTTTGACCGCGCACTGGCCAAACTGGGCGTTGCGCGTGACACCGTGTACGTGGCCAACGCGGTCAAGCATTTCAAGTACGAACTGCAAGATGGACTGCGCGGCAAGCGCCGCATCCACAAGACCGCATCACAGCGCGAAGCCGCCGCCTGCCGGCACTGGCTGGATGAAGAAATCCGCCTGGTCCAGCCCCGGGCGCTGGTGGCGCTGGGCGCGACCGCGGCGCGGGCTTTGATGGGTTATGACGTAGCCGTGACGCAGTGGCGCGGCCAGTGGCTGCGGCGCGCCGATGGCCTGGCGGTGCTGGTCACGCTGCACCCGTCAGCCCTGCTGCGCATGGCGCCGTCAGAGCAAGCCCAAACCAGACGGGCGTGGCTTGCGGACCTGAAACTGGCGCTGTCGCCTCCCGGCTGAGCGCCTTCGCGGGAATGACGATCTACGCAGCCCAGGTCACGAGGCCGCTCCAGGCGGTGGCCAGCACCACGATGCCGAAGGCGATGCGGTACCAGGCAAACGGCACAAAGCTGTGGGTGGATATGTAGCGCAGCAGCCAGCGCACGCACAGCCAGGCGCTGATGAAGGAAAACAGCAGCCCCACGCCAAACATCGGCAGGTCGGCCATGGACAGGATGGCGCGTTCCTTGTACAGGCTGTAGGCGCCCGCGCCCACCAGCGTGGGGATGGCCAGGTAAAAACTGAAATCGGTGGCGGCCTTGCGGCTCAGGCCCAGCAGCATGCCGCCGATGATGGTGGCGCCGCTGCGGCTGGTGCCGGGGATCATGGCCAGGCACTGCACCAGGCCGACCTTGACCGCGTCCATCGGGCTCATCTCGTCCACGTCATGGATGCGCACCGCGGTCTGCTGGCGCTTTTCAGCCCACAGGATGATGAAGCCGCCAATGATGAAGGCGGTGGCCACCACTTCGGGCGTGAACAGGTTGGCCTTGATGGCCTTGCCAAACAGCAGGCCCAGGATGACCGCGGGCACAAAAGCGATGAGCACGTTCAGCGCAAACCGCTGTGCCTGGCGCTGTGTGGGCAGCGCCACCAGCGTGCTGCGGATCTTCTGCCAGTAAACAATGATCACGGCCAGGATGGCGCCGGTCTGGATGGCAATGTCAAACACCTTGGCCTTGGCATCGTCAAAACCGAGCAGCGCGCCCGCCAGGATCAGGTGGCCGGTGCTGGACACCGGCAAAAATTCGGTCAGGCCCTCGACCACGCCCATGATGGCGGCCTTGACCAGCAATGCAATGTCCACGTGTGCTCCTGGAAAGAGCGGTGATTATCGCCGTGCATCCGCGCGGCCCCCGGCTGCGTAAGGGTGGTATGAGACTGGGCGCCCTCCGAATCCCCAAGGACCTGGCCGCCGCCGACGACCAGGCGCTGCGCCGCGTGCGGGCGCGGCTGCTGCAGCAGATCAGCGCCGCGCCGGGCCAGCCCGCGGATCAGCCGCTGCTTCAGCCCAGCAGGCCGGCGATCACGTCCACCACGATGGAAGATTGCGGCGACAGCAGCAGGATGTCGTTGCCCACGCGCACATAGCGGTAGCCATAGGGCACCTGCGGCAGCGCCTGCACCACCGGCTGCGGCACCGGGTACCAGTACACGGTGCGTGCCAGCGGCTGGCCCATCACGTATTTTTTGGCCTGGCCCGGGGGCATGCAGCCGTTGTTCTTTTTGGCCAGGCCCGGGGGGCAGCGCTTGCCCTGCGGGTACTGCTGCACGTAGTAGGTACGGGCCGCACGGCGGTGGTCGTCATTGAAATAGGCGCCCACCCTGATGTTGTCGCGCTCCAGGCGCTTGTCGTCCCGGTCGTGCTTGTCGGCCTTGTGCTTCTGTTCTTTCTTGTCGTGGCCGCCGCCGCGGTGGTCCTTGTCTTTTTCGGCCAGGGCGGGCGCCGTGGCCATGAAGGCCGCCGCCACAAGGGCGATGGTGCGAAGGGTGGCATGGGCGCGAAAGTTCATGGAGGCTCCTGGGGGTGTCTGTATGTAACGCCCAGCATCGGCCCTGCGGCGACAGGCCCGCCGTAGGACAACAGCGCGACCGGGCCCGCTGGTCGGGCCCGGCGGCGCACTTTTCACGCCGCGCCGGCTGCATTTCACGCCGCGGGCGGCGCATTTCGTCGCAACCGGCTCGCGCCGCCCGCCTCGCCCCGGCACAGTCCACCCCATCGCCGAACCGGAGCCTGCCATGTCACAGATCACACCCCTCATCGCCATTCACCTGACCGCCGCCCTGGGCGCCGTCGCCACCGGCCCCGTGGCCCTGTGGGCGCGCAAGGGCGCCACCCAGCGCCCGCGGCTGCACCGCGCCTTTGGCTACGCCTGGGTCACGCTCATGGTCGTCGCGGCCGTCTCGGCGCTGTTCATCCCGGCCGCCGTCGCGCCGCTGTTCGCGGGCATGGGGCCCATCCATGCGCTGTCGTTCGTCACGCTGGGCGGGCTGGCGCTGTCGTTCTGGTTCCTGGCCAAAGGCAACATCGCCGGCCACCGCAAGACCATGCAGAACCTGTACCTGGGCGCCTGCGTCGTGGCCGGGGCGTTCACCCTGCTGCCCGGCCGCTTCCTGGGCAACCTGGTCTGGGGCCAGTGGCTGGGGCTGATGTCGCCAGGCTACACGCCGCCGCAGGGCAAGCCCATGCTGGTGCAGATTGCGATCAACACCCCCGTATGGGTCTGGGGCCTGCTGGCCGCGCTGGTGGTGCTGGGGCTGGCCCAGGCCCGCGACCGCCGCGCCGGGCTGACCCGCACCGTGGTGCTGCCGCTGGGCATGGCGGTGTTTTCGCTGTCGGGCCTGGTCACCGCGTTTGGTGCGTCGCCTTCGGTGCTGGGCGCCTGGCTGAGCGCCGTCGCAGTGGCACTGACCGTGGTGCTGATGCGCCCGCTGCCCGCCGGTGTGCGCTACGACGCCAGCCGCCGCGTTTTTGCGCTGCCCGGAAGCTGGGTGCCCCTGGTGCTGATCCTGGGCATCTTCATCATCAAGTACGCCACCGGCGTTGCCCTGGCCATGCAGCCGGCCCTGCGCGCCGACCCGGCAGTGGCCCTGGCGGTAGCCACCCTGTCGGGCCTGTTCAGCGGCATCTTCGCCGGCCGCACGGTGCGCCTGCTGCGCCTGGCGCTGCGCCCCGGCAGCCCCCGTGCCATGGGCATGCCCGCCTTCAATGCCTGATTCAACCCGACACCACGGAGCCTTCACCATGAAACAACTGATCCTGTCCCTGGCCGCCCTGATTTCCCTGAGCGCCCACGCAGCCGACCTGAGCATTGAAGTCAGCACGCCCGCCGGCAAGCAGGGCGCGGTACTGGCCGCCATCTTCGACAAGGCCGAAGGCTTTCCGCGCGGCAAGCCGCTGCAGACCGCCACCGCCACACCGGTGGGCGGCAAGGCCGTGGTGCAGTTCACCGGACTGCCCGAAGGCGACTACGCCGTAACAGCCTTTCTGGACGAAAACGCGAACATGAAGCTGGATACCAACCTGTTTGGCCTGCCCACCGAGCTGTATGGCTTCAGCCGCGACGCGCGCAACCCGGTGGGCCCGCCGGCCTTTGCCGATGCGGCGTTCCGCCTGGGCGCAGACACCGGCAAACAGTCACTTGAACTCAAGTGATGGCCCGGTACGCACCATGAGCCTTCTGCACCCCCAGACCCATATGAAGCGCCGTACCGTGCTGTCCGCCCTGGGTGCCAGCCTGCTGCCCACGCTGGGCCACGCAGCCGACGCACCGCACGCCTGGCGCGGCAGCTACGCCCCCTACAACGGCCCGCTGAAAGCACCGCTGGCCAGCGGGCCGCTGCAGGTGCAGGGTCGCTGGCCCGCCGCGCTGCGCGGCACGCTGTACCGTGTGGGCCCAGCCCGGCGCGAGCTGGGCGGCGTGAGCATGAGCCACTGGTTTGACGGCGACGGCATGCTGCAGGCCTTTCGCTTTGCGGGCGATGCTGCGGCACCACGCATCTCGCACCAGGGCGCCCTGCTGGACACACCCAAGCTGCAGGCCGAAGAGGCCGCCGGGAGGCTGTTGTATTCAGGCTTTGCCACCACGCTGGCCGGTGCGCCACCGCTGGCCGGGCCCGACACGGTGAACCCCGCCAACATCAACCTGCTGCCACTGCCCGCTACAGGCGAGCTCATGGCGCTGTGGGAGGCCGGCTCGGCGTTGTCGGTGGACCCGGCCACGCTACGTTCGCGCGGCTTCAAGACCTGGTCGGCGCCAACACAGGGCGCGCCGTTTTCGGCCCACCCGCGCACCGCGCCCGACGGCACGGTGTGGAACTTCGGCTACATGCCCGGCACGGGCAAGCTGCTGGTGTACGAGATTGCCCCCAGCGGGCAGCTGCGCCGCACGCACCTGCTGGACGCGCCGCAGGCCGACATGGTGCATGACTTCGCCATCACGCAGCGCCACCTCGTGTTCCTGCTCATGCCGCTTCAATTCACCGGGCAGCCGGGGCTGCGCGACCCGCTGTCGCAGTACCGCTGGGACGAAAAGGCGCCGCTGGTGGTGCTGCTGGTGGACAAAGCCGACTTCAAGGTCCAGCGGTTCGAGGTGCCGGCCACCGGCCTGTTTCACATTGCCAACGCCTGGGAAGTAGGCGGCACGGTGCAGGTGCGCTTTGTGGCGCAGCCGGGCATCCTGCGCGCACTGCAGCAGCTGCGCGTGGACGTACCGCGCCGCGCAGCCGACGCGCCGCCCACCCGGTGGACGCACCTCACGCTCAACCCGGCCACCGGCCAGGCGCGCATGGAACACACCAGCCTGGACAGCGTGGAGTTTCCGCGCATCCACCCGGCGCGCCACGGGCTGCCCACGCGGTTTGCCGCCCTGCTGGCGCGCAGCCCGGGCATGGACGCGCAGGTGCATGGCTTTGACACCGTGCTGGCACTGCACGGTGTCAAGGCCCAACGCCACACCTACGGCCCGGGCTGGATTGCCGAAGAGCACGTGTTTGTGCCCGGCGGCCCGACGGCGCCCGAAGGCCGGGGCTGGGTGATTGGCACGGCCTACCACTGGCCCAGCGAGCGCACCACGCTGTCGGTGTTTGACGCGCAGGCAGTGAATGCAGGGCCGGTGGCGCGCGTCACCCTGCCTTACGGCCTGCCGCTGGGCCTGCACGGCCAGTTCGTTCCAGCCTGAAACCCACGGAGCCCACCATGACGCGCCACATCATCCTCTGGCTCACCACCTGCCTGCTGGCGGCCGTGCTGGCCTTTGCCGCGCAGCTGGCGGTGGCGGCTGAACCCGCCATGGGCCTGACCGAGCTGCCCGGACAGGCCGGTGACGGCCCGGTCACGGTGTTCTACCCCACGGCCGCGCAGGCCCGGCCGATCCAGCGCGGCGCGTTCACCTTCGATCTGGCCTGGCAGGCGGCGCCTGCGCGCGGCAACGGCCGGCTGGTCGTCATATCGCACGGCTCGGGCGGCGCACCGTGGGTGCATGTGGACCTGGCCCGGCTGCTGGTGGGCGCGGGCTATGTGGTGGCCCTGCCCCGCCACCGCGCCGACCACAACCAGGACATGGCCGATGCCGGCCCCGAGAGCTGGAAGCGCCGGCCCGCCGAAGTGTCGCGCGCCATTGACGCGCTGGCCCAAAGCGCGCAGTTCGCGTCGCTGCTGGCGCTGGACCGCGTGGGTGTGTTTGGCGGATCGGCCGGCGGGCACACGGCCCTGAGCCTGGCCGGCGGGCGCTGGTCGCCGGCGGCATTCCGGGCGCACTGCGCGGCGCACATCGAAGACGACTTTTCATCCTGCGCGGGCTATGTGACGCGGCTGCGCGGCAACCTGCTGGACGGTATCAAGAAACAGATCGTGCTGGGCGTGCACCGCCAGCGCTTTGACGACGACACCTGGTACACCCACCACGACGCGCGCATCGCCGCCGCCGTGGCCGCCGTGCCGTTCGCAGCGGACTTTGACATGGCTTCGCTGGCGCGCCCGCGCATTCCGTTGGGCCTGGTGATCGCGGGGCGCGACATCAACCAGGTGCCGCGATTTCACGGGGGTGCGGTGCGCGCGGCCTGCGCCACCTGCGAAACCCTGGCCGACCTGCCGCAGGCCAGCCACGGCGTGATGCTGTCGCCGCTGCCCCCGCCCCATGTGATGACCGGCATCGCGCGGGAGCTCAACGGCGACCCGCCCGGCTTTGACCGGGCCACGGCCGTGCCCGCCATGAACGCCCGCATCACCGCCTTCTTCCTGCAACACATCCCCGCCGCCAAATGACCCGCTCCACGACACACCGCCTGCGTCTGGCCGCCATGACCCTCCTCACCCTGCTGGTTGTGCTCGTCGCCGCGCTGGCCGCCGCCGTGACGTTCGGCGGCCCGGGGCCGATCGCGCCGCTGGACAGCATCAACAAACCGTTTGCGGGCGTGGACTTTTCCCGCGTGCCGCCGGCGCGCAAATTCACCGCGCGCGACGGCACGGCGCTGGCCTGGCTGGAGTACCCTGCCGCCGGCGGCGCACCCAACGCCCGCCGCGTGGTGCTGGTGCACGGCTCGTCGGCGCGCGGCCAGAGCATGCATGTGCTGGCCCAGGCGCTGGCCGCCGCCGGGCTGCATGTGGCCGCGCTGGACATGCGCGGCCATGGCGATTCCGGCGCGCGTGGCCACGCGGCCTACATCGGCCAGCTGGACGACGACATCGAGGACTTCATGCGCGCTGTGCCCCACGCCGGGCCCAGTACGCTGGCGGGCTTCTCGTCGGGTGGCGGCTTTGCGCTGCGTTTTGCGAGCGGCAACCGCCAGGACCTGTTTGACCGCTATGTACTGCTCGCGCCGTTCTTGCACCACACCGCCCCCACCAACCGGCCCAATGATGGCGGCTGGGTGTCGGTGGGGTTGCCGCGCATCGTGGCCTTGAGCCTGCTGAACGCGGCGCGCGTCACCGCGTGGAACGACCTGCCCGTGCTGCGCTTTGGCCTGAACGAGGTGGCGCGGCCCATGCTGACCGACAGCTACGACTTCAACCTGATGGCAAGCTTCAGGCCGCGCGACGACTGGCAGGCCGACATCCGCAGCGCCAAACGCCCGATGCGCATCCTGGCCGGGCGCAACGACGAGCTGTTTGACGCCACACAATACGCCGCCGTGTTCGAGGCCGCAGGCCGCCCCGTGCCCGTGACCCTGGTGGACAACACCGGCCACATGGGCCTGACGCTGGATGCCGCCGCGGTGCAGGCCGTGGCCCGCGCCTGCGTAGAATGAATTGATGACCCCGCAGCAACTGTCCCCCGAAGAGATTGACGCGCTGGCGCGCAAGCGTGCCGGCGCCAAGCTGGGCTGGTATGCCCACGCCACGGTGTACGTGCTGGTCAACCTCGTGATCTTTGCGATGTCCAGATACGCATTCGGCACGCGGCCGTGGTCGGTGTTCCCGCTGCTGGGCTGGGGCCTGGGCCTGGTGCTGCACGGTGTGTCGGTGTTTGTGCTGGGCGCGGGCAGCGGCCTGCGCGAGCGGCTGGTGCAGCGCGAGCGCGAGCGCATCCAGCGCCAGCAGCAGGGGCCGGGCAACCCGCCATGAGGGCACTTGACGGGCTGTCCAAGCTGCAGCACCTGCTGCAGACCATGGCGTTCTGCCTGGCCATTGCCACCATCCAGTACGCCTTCCAGCCCGAGCGGCCGTATGCGCCGCCCGTGGTGTATTCGGTCCTGATCGGCTTTTTTACCTGGGCGTTCATTGACCTGGGCCGCCACCTGTTCCCCTCGTCGGCTGAAACAGGCTGGCCCCAGGGCCTGGCGGGCGTGGCGCTGGTGGGCGGCAGCATCATTGCGGGCTACTTTCTGGGCACGGGGCTGGCCGACCTGGCCTGCCGCCAGTTTGGCTGGTATGCCGGCGGCCCGCCGGTGGACCGGGTGGCCAACCTGCGCCAGTCGATCCTGATCACGGCGCTGGCCGGCATTGCGGGCAGCTTCTACTTTTATGCCATCAACAAGAGCGCCTACCTGGAACGCAAGATGGTCGAGGCGCGCCACCACGCGAGCGAAGCGCGCCTGAAGCTGCTGGAAACGCAGCTGGAGCCGCACATGCTGTTCAACACGCTGGCCAACCTGCGCGTGCTGATCGGCACCGACGCGCAGCGCGCACAGACCATGCTGGACCACATGATTGCCTACCTGCGCGCCACGCTCAATGCGTCGCGCGCCAGCGCCCACCCGCTGCAGGCCGAATTTGACCGCCTGCGCGATTACCTTGAATTGATGAGCATCCGCATGGGCCCCCGCCTGCGCTACACGCTGGACCTGCCCAGCGCCCTGGTAGCGCAGCGCGTGCCCGCCCTGCTGCTGCAGCCGCTGGTAGAAAACTGCATCAAGCACGGACTGGAGCCCAAGGTGGACGGCGGCAGCATCCACGTGAGCGCCCGCATGGACGGCGCGCAGCTGGTGCTGCAGGTGGCCGACACCGGCGTGGGCCTGGCCGATGCCGCTGCAGCGCCCACCGGCTTTGGCCTGGCCCAGGTGCGCGAGCGGCTGGCCAATGTGTACGGCGACCGCGCCACGATGGACTTTGGCGCTGCGCCCCATGGCTCAAGTACCAGCCCAAGCACCAGCACGGGCACGCTGACCGTCATCCGCATCCCCACCACGATCGCATGAACGCCACCGCACTGATCGCCGAAGACGAGCCCCTGCTGGCCCAGGCCCTGGCGGCAGAGCTGGCCCGCGCCTGGCCGGCCCTGCGCGTGCTGGCCACCGTGGGCGACGGCGCCAGCGCCGTGGCACAGGCCCTGGCACTGAAGCCCGACGTGCTGTTCTTTGACATCCGCATGCCGGGCCAGACGGGCCTGGAGGCCGCGGTGGAGCTGGCCGAAGAATGGCCAGAGGGCGACAGCTTCCCCGCGCTGGTGTTTGTGACCGCTTACGACCAGTACGCCGTGCAGGCGTTTGAAGCCCAGGCGGTGGACTATGTGCTGAAACCCGTGCAGGCCGCACGGCTGCAAAAGACCGTGGCCAAGCTGCAGCAGGCGCTGGCGCAACGAAATCAGGGAAGCAACCCGCTGGAGGCCACGCTGGACCAGCTGCGCCACCTGCTGGCGGGTACGGCCGGTGCACCCGCTGCGGCACAACCCCCGCTAAAGGTCATCCAGGCCAGCGTGGGCACCGCCATCCGCATGGTGCCGGTAGACGAAGTGAGCTACTTTGAAGCCGCCGACAAATACGTGCGGGTGCTGACGCCCGACCATGAATACCTGATCCGCACCCCGCTGAAAGAGCTGCTGCCCCAGCTGGACGCACAGGCCTTCTGGCAGGTGCACCGCGGCACCGTGGTGCGTGCGGCGGCCATTGACAGCGTGTCGCGCGACGAAGCCGGCAAGCTGCACCTGGCGCTGCACGGCCACCGTGACAAATTGCCGGTCAGCCGGCTGTATGCGCATCTTTTCAAGGCCATGTAGATTTTTCTGAATCCGCGCGAGCCGTTGGCTGCGTAAGGGGTTTGACGCCGCAATAAAAGAGCGTCAACCCTCTTCACCCAACCAATGAACCCAAGGAGTCAGAACCATGTTGATCCGCACCGCTATCGCCGCATCCGCCGTTGCGCTCATTTCTGCCTGCGCCAGCAGCCCCATGATGAAACCCTTTGACCAGGCCGGCCTGCCCGCCGCCGTGCAGGTGCCCGCCGGCAACAAGGTTTTCTGGGAAACCGTGGGCGTGGGTGAGATCACCTACGAATGCCGCGCCAAGGCCGGCGCTGCAGGCCAGTTTGAATGGGTCTTTGTGGGCCCTGATGCCAAGCTGAACGACCGCAGCGGCAAGCAGGTGGGCAAGTATTACGGCCCGCCCGCCACCTGGGAAGGCATGGACGGCGTCAAGCTGACCGCCACGCAGGTAGCAGTGGCCCCGGCCGCCGCAGGCAGCATCCCGCTGCAGCTGGTCAAGGCCAACCCGGCCATGGGCACGGGCTCGGTCACCGGCACCACCTACATCCAGCGCGTGGCCACCATGGGCGGCGTGGCACCGGCGGCAGCCTGTGGCGCCACCAACATGGGCGCCAAGCAAATCGTGAAATACCAGGCTGACTACATCTTCTGGCGCGCCGCGTAAGGCGGCTGGCCGGCGAACACCACTACACCACTTTTCACACTGACTCCTCCAGGGTGAAGTCCGGCCGCGAAGGCCGGGATTACAGGACCCGCAAGCCTCGCAATAGGCTTGCGGGTCTTTTTTTGCACCAGCATGGCGCATCAGTTTGGCTAATAAGTAGTGAAGCTTCATCACTTTGGAGTGAAACCCTGTGGCGCCGTCACAGCGCCTTCACTACATTCCGTTACACCCCAAACCCCTCTCAATCCCCCTGGAGCTCACCATGCACACCCCCACCCGCCGCCAAGCCGTCACAAGCGCGCTGGCCATCGGTGCCGTTGCCGCCGCCGCCCTGCTGGCCGGCTGCGACAGCGCCCCTTCCACCATCAAGATCGGCGTGGCCCAGCCCATGTCGGGCAACCTGGCCGCGCTGGGCCAGGACATGCACAACGGCGTGAAGCTGGCTGTGGACGAGCTGAACAAGGGCGGCTTCAAGATCAAGGGCAAAGCCGTCACCATTGAAATCGTGGCCGTGGACGACCGCGCCAACGCCGCCACCGGCAAAGAGGTCGCGCAGCAGCTGGTGGACGCCGGCGTGGTGGCCGTCATCGGCCATTTGAATTCGGGCGTGAGCATTGAAGCC
>JBEIPU010000200.1:0-5577 GCA_040376925.1 Caenimonas sp.
CATGCCGCCGTGCAGCCGCCCCACAACGAGGTGGTGGCCGGCGCCTGGCAGCCCGAGGAGGCCGGCGCCATCAGCGTGGAGGACGGCATTGCCAGGACGCTGAACCTCAAGATGGGCGACACGCTGCGCTTTGACATCAGCGGTGTGTTGACCGACGCCAGAATCACCTCGCTGCGCAAGGTGGATTGGGGCTCGATGCGGGCCAATTTCTTTGTGATGTACCCGGTGAGCAAGATGGACAACGTGCCCATCACCTACATGAGCGCCTTTCGCGCGCCCGACACCCGCGGGTTTGACAACGCCCTGGTCAAGGCCTTCCCCAACATCACCAATGTGGACATGACGGCCACGCTGAACCAGGTGCAGGGCGTGCTGGACAAGGTGATCCGTGCGATTGAATTTTTGTTCGGCTTCACGCTGGCGGCCGGCGTGGTGGTGCTGTTTGCCGCCGTGACCGCCACGCGCGAGGAGCGCGCGCGTGAGTACGCGATCATGCGCGCCGTGGGTGCGCGCGCCAGCCTGCTGCGCCAGGTGCAGCGCGCCGAGCTGGCAGGCGTGGGGCTGCTGGCGGGGCTGCTGGCCAGCATCGTGGCGTCGGTGGTGGGCTGGGGGCTGGCGCGGTTTGCGTTTGAATTTGAATGGACGGTGTCGCCCTATGTGCTGCTGGGCGGCGCGCTGGCCGGCGCCGTGCTGGCGCTGGCGGCGGGCTGGTGGGGCCTGCGCGAGGTATTGAGCCGGCCGGTGATGGACACGCTGCGCCGCGCGGCTGAGTAAGCGCCTGCTGTCTGGCGCCGCGCGGCCCGCAAGGCTACCCCCGAGCCAGGGTCACGCCGCCGTCCACGGCCACGGTCTGCCCCACCACGTAGTCGCCAGCGCGCGACGCGAGGTAGATCGCGATGCCGGCCATGTCGTCGTCAACGCCGATGCGCCCGGACGGGATGCGCCGGGCGATTTCGTCGCCGTGGTCGCGGGCGTCCTTGTTCATTTCGGATGCAAAGGCGCCGGGGGCAATGCCGCTGACCGCGATGTTGTCCTTGATCAGCCGCAGCGACATGCGTTTGGTCAGGTGGATCAGCCCGGCCTTGCTGGCGGCATAAGAGTAGGTTTCCATCGGGTTGACCGAGATGCCGTCGATCGACGCCACGTTGATCACCTTGGCTGTGCGGGCCGTGGCTGCCTTGCACAGCAGCCCGTGCAGCGCCTGCGTCAGAAAGAACGGCGTCTTCACGTTCAGGTCCATGACCTTGTCCCAGCCCTTTTCAGGGAAGGTCTCGAACGCCTCGCCCCAGGCCGCGCCCGCGTTGTTGACCAGGATGTCCAGCGCCGGCTCGCGCGCGGCCAGCGCGGCGGCCAGCTCCTGCGCGCCGGCCACGGTGGACACGTCCGCCGGCATGGAAATGCAGCTGCCCAGCGATGACAGCTCCGCCGCCGTGGCGTCACAGGCCGCCGCCTTGCGCGCCGTAATGTAGACCCGCGCGCCCTGCCGCAGGAAGCCCGCCGCGATCATGCGGCCAATGCCGCGCGAGCCGCCGGTGACCAGGGCCACGCGGCCCTGCAGGGAAAAAAGATCGCTCATGCTTGCCTCCTGGGGTGTGAATTGCCGCCAAGGGTAAGCGCGCGGGCGCGGCCCGCCAATCACCTGCATGACAGGGCGGCCCCGCTGGTCACCGGCGCGCCCCGGCGCTACCATGCCGCACGGGCGTGGGGTCTGCGCCCGAAGGAGGCGGACATGAATCGGCGATATGGCGTGGGTGGGCTGGCCCTGGGGCTGCTGATGATGCTGGCGTCGTGTGCCGCGCCCCCTGAAGAGCGGGCGCAAAGCCCGTTGCTGCGCGCGCAAAAGGCCATGGGCGGTGAGGGCCTGCGGACGCTGCGCTTCAGCGCCGCCGGCAGCGGCGCCACCTTCGGCCAGGCCTGGCAGCCCGGCATGGCCTGGCCGCGCCTGACCTACACGGCGTTTTCACGCTGGCTGGACTATGACAACGCCGCGCTGCGCGAGGAGTTCGCCCGGCGCCGTGCCGAGCCCACGGGCGGTGGCGCCGTGCCGCTGATGGGCCTGGGCGAGCAGCGCGTGACCGGCCTGCTGCGCGGCACGCAGGCCTGGAACCTCACCGGGCCCGCCGCCACGGCCGCGCCCGTGGCGCTGGACGCGCGCATCCATGACCTGTGGACGTCGCCGCACGGCGTCATCAAGGCGGCATTGCGCAACAAGGCCACGATGCAGATGGAGGGCGAGACGGCTGTCTTCGCCTTCACCGAGCCGGGCCGGTTCAGCGCCACGCTGCGGGTCAATGCCCAGGGGCTGGTGGAGCGGGTGGACTCCGTGCTGCCCAACCCGGTACTGGGCGACACCCGGGTGACCACGGTGTATTCAGACTACCGCGACCATGGCGGCGTCAGGTTCCCGGCCCGCATCCGCCAGAACCAGGGCGGCTTTCCCGTGCTGGACCTGGAGGTGACCGAGGTGCAGGTCAACCAGCCGCTGGCCGCCGAGGTGCCCGCCACCGTCGCCGCCGCCAGCGAGCGCGTGGTGTCCGAAAAGGCCGCCGACGGCGTCTGGTTCCTGGCCGGCGGCTCGCACAACAGCGTGCTGATCGAGATGCGCGACCACCTGATGCTGGTGGAAAGCCCGCTGTACGACGGCCGGGCCGAGGCGGTGCTGGCCGAGGTGCGCCGGCTGGTGCCGGGCAAGGAGCTGCGCTATGTCGTCAATTCACACCACCACTTTGACCACGCAGGCGGCCTGCGCGCGGCCGCGGCCGCCGGCGCCACGCTGGTCACCAGCGAGCAGGCGCGGCCGTGGTTTGAACGGGTGCTGGCCAACCCCAACCGCATCAGCCCCGACGCTTTGGCGCGCTCGGGCCGCAAGGCCACGGTCACCGGCGTCAACGGCCAGCGCAGCTTCACCGACGGGGCGCGCGCGGTGGAGGTGTTCATGATCGAGGAAAGCGCCCATGCGCAGGGCTTCATGATGGTTCACCTGCCGCGCGAGCGCCTGCTCATCCAGGCCGATGCATTCACGCCGGGGGCGCCAGGGGCTGCGCCGCCCGCCGTACCGAACGCCAACCACGTCAACCTGGTGCAGAACATCGAGCGGCTGAACCTGGACGTGGAGCGCATCCTGCCGCTGCACGGGCGCATGGTGCCGCTGTCGGATCTGCTGACGGCTGCGGGGCGCAGGCCCTGAGGGCTGACACCCCGGCAGCGTTCAGGCCTTGGCCGCGCGGCGGCGCTCCAGGTAGGCCTGCAACTCACCCACCACGCCCTTGCGGAAGGCCAGCACGCACACCACGAAGATGGCGCCGATGATCACCGTGACCCAGGCGCCGACCTTGTCGGCCAGCAGGTTCTGCAGCGAGATGACGATGCCCGCGCCAAACACCGGGCCGAAGAAGGTGCCCACGCCACCCAGCAGGCTCATCAGGATCACCTCGCCCGACATGGACCAGTGCACGTCGGACAGCGTGGCAAAGCCCATGACCAGCGTCTTGAGCGACCCGGCCAGGCCGGCCAGGGCGGCCGACAGCACGAAGGCCAGCAGCTTGTAGCGGTCCACCTCATAGCCCAGCGATACCGCGCGCGGCTCGTTCTCGCGGATCATCTTGAGCACCTGGCCGAACGGCGAATGCACGATGCGCGAGATGCCCAGGAAGCAGGCCACGAAGACCGCCACGACCAGGTAATACATGGTGGTGTCCGACGACAGCGGCAGCACGCCGAACAGGTTGCCGCGGGGCACGCCCTGCAGGCCGTCCTCGCCGCCGGTGAACGACGCCTGCAGGCAGATGAAGTACACCATCTGCGCCATGGCCAGCGTGATCATGGCGAAGTAAATGCCCTGGCGGCGGATCGCCACCAGCCCGACCAGCAGGCCCAGCAGCGCGGCCACAACCGCACCGCCCAGGATGGCGACCTCGGGCGTCCAGCCCTGCGACTTGATGCCCCAGCCGGTGACGTAGGCTGCAAAGCCGAAGAACGCCGCGTGGCCGAACGACAGCAGGCCGGTAAAGCCCAGCAGCAGGTTGAAGGCACAGGCAAACAGCGCAAAGCACAGCAGCTTCATGACAAACACCGGGTACAGGCCCAGCAGGGGCGCGACCAGCGCCAGCGCCAGCAGGGCGATGTAGGTGATGCGGGTGAGTTTGGCGTAGTGGTTCATGTTCAGGCTTCCTTGCCAAACAGGCCCGCAGGGCGAAGGATCAGCACGATGACCATCACGACGAACACCACGACGCTGGAGGCCTCGGGGTAGAACACACGGGTCAGGCCCTCCACCACGCCCAGGCCCAGGCCGGTGATGACCGAGCCCAGGATGGAGCCCATGCCGCCGATCACCACGACGGCGAACACCACGATGATCAGGTTGGAGCCCATGAGCGGCGTGACCTGGATGATGGGCGCGGCCAGCACACCCGCCAGTCCCGCCAGCGCGGCGCCGGCGCCGTAGGTCAGCATGACCATCAGCGGCACGTTCACGCCAAAGGCCTGCACCAGCTTGGCGTTTTCGGTGCCGGCGCGCAGGTAGGCGCCCAGGCGGGTGCGCTCGATCAGGAACCAGGTGCCCAGGCAGACCACCAGCGAGGCCAGCACAACCCAGGCGCGGTAGTTGGGCAGCACCATGAAGCCCAGGTTGGTGGCGCCTGACAGCAGCTCGGGCACGGGGTAGTTCTGCCCCGACACGCCGTACTGCTCGCGGAAGATGCCTTCGAGGATCAATGACAGGCCGAAGGTGAGCAACAGGCCGTACAACGGGTCCAGCCCGTACAGGTGTTTGAGGAACAGGCGTTCGATGATGACGCCCAGGGCGCCCACGATCAGGGGCGCCAGGATCAGCGCGAACCAGTAATTCACGCCCCATTTGTCCAGCATGATCCAGGCGCTGAACGCGCCCAGCATGTACAGCGCGCCGTGCGCGAAATTCACGATGTCCAGCAGGCCGAAGATCACGGCCAGGCCCAGGCTGAGCATGGCGTAGAAGGCGCCATTGACCAGGCCCAGGAGCAGCTGGCCCAAAAAGGCCTGGTGGGGAATGCCGAAGATTTCCATGGGTGCGCTTTGTCAGTCAGACACCGGCGTCAACCCGGCCCCGGGCCCGGTTGACGCCGTCTTGCTTGAAGTTACTTCTTGATCAGCGAGCACTTGGACTCGGCGACGGTGGTGAAGGCCTGGTCGCCCGGCACCTTGGCCACGGTCTTGTAGTAGTCCCACGGCGTGGTGGACTCCTTGGGGCTCTTGACCTGGAACAGGTACATGTCGTGGATCATGCGGCCGTCGGCGCGGATCTTGCCCTTGCTGTAGAAGTCGCTGGCGCCGGTCTTCTTCATCTCGGCCATCACCTTGTCGGCGTCGGTCGTGCCGGCGGCCTTCACGGCCTTCAGGTAGGTCGTGGCGGCGGAATAGTCAGCGGCCTGCAGGCTGGAGGGCATGCGCTTGTACTTCTCGAAGAAGCGCTTGGCGAACGCGCGCGAGGCGTCGTCCTGGTTCCAGTACCAGCTGTCGGCCAGCTGCAGGCCTTCGGTGTTGGCCAGGCCCAGGCTGTGCACGTCGTTGATGAACACCAGCAGGCCGGCGATCTTC
>JBEIPU010000101.1:0-14674 GCA_040376925.1 Caenimonas sp.
ATCGACTACGTTATCCCCGGCAACGACGACTCCTCCAAGGCCGTCACGCTGTATGCGCGCGGCATTGCCGACGCCATCCTGGAAGGCCGTGCCAACGCCGTGAACGACGTTGTCAAGGCAGTGGCCGAAGGCAGCGACGAATTCGTTGAAGTCGAAGAGGGCGCTTCTGCCTGACGCGCTTTCCGAGCCGTGAAAAGGGGCTCTGGTAGCCCCTTTTTTACAACCGAACCGATTTGATTGAACTGAAGACAACGGAGTAACAAATGGCTGCAATCACCGCAAGCATGGTCGCCGAACTGCGCGCCAAGACCGACGCCCCCATGATGGAATGCAAGAAGGCGCTGACCGAGGCCGACGGCAACATGGAAAAGGCCGAGGAACTGCTGCGCGTCAAGCTGGGCAACAAGGCTGGCAAGGCCGCTGCCCGCATCACCGCCGAAGGCGTGGTGTCTGCCTACATCAATGGCACCACCGGCGCCCTGCTGGAGACCAACTGCGAAACCGACTTCGTCACCAAGAACGACAGCTTCCTCGCGCTGGCCAACAAGGCCGTCGAGCTGATCGCCACGCAGAACCCTGCCGACGTCGCCGCCCTGGGCGCGCTTGCCTACAGCCAGGACGGTTTTGGCCCCACGCTGGAAGACGTGCGCAAGGGCCTGATCGGCAAGATTGGCGAAAACATGAGCTTTCGCCGCTTCAAGCGCTTTTCGGGCGGCAACAAGCTGGCCGCCTACCTGCACGGCACGCGCATCGGCGTGGTCGTGGAATTTGACGGCGATGAAGCCGCCGCCAAGGACACCGCGATGCACGTGGCGGCCATGAAGCCCGTGGCGCTGACCAGCGCCGATGTGCCCGCCGACCTGATCGACAAGGAGCGTTCCGTCGCTGCGGCCAAGGCCGAGGAAGACCGCAAGACGGCCGAGGCCGCCGGCAAGCCCGCGCAGTCGGCTGAAATCGTGGCCAAGCGCATCGAAGGAGGCGTGCAGAAGTACCTCAAGGAGGTCTCGCTCTTCAACCAGCCGTTTGTCAAGAACGACAAGCAGTCGGTCGAGCAGATGCTCAAGGCCGCCAACACGACCGTCAAGGCGTTCACGCTGTACGTGGTGGGCGAAGGCATCGAGAAAAAGGTGGACGACTTCGCTGCCGAAGTCGCCGCCCAGGTCGCTGCCGCCAAGGCCTCGGCCTGACACACAGGGCGGCCACCAGCCGCCCTTTTTTTGCCCGCCATTCAGTACACTCGAACAACACCCAAGGAGCCCCTTCATGCCAGACGCCAAGCCAGCCCACAAGCGAATCCTGCTGAAGCTGTCCGGCGAGGCCCTGATGGGCGACGATGCATTCGGCATCAACCGCGCCACCATCGTGCGCATGGTCGAGGAAGTGGCCGACGTGGTGAACATGGGCGTGCAGGTGGCTGTTGTGATCGGCGGCGGCAATATCTTTCGCGGTGTGGCGGGTGGCTCCGTCGGCATGGACCGCGCCACGGCCGACTACATGGGCATGCTGGCTACGGTCATGAATGCGCTGGCGCTGGCCGACGCCATGAACAAGCAGGGCCTGACCGCGCGCGTGATGTCCGCGATCAACATCGAGCAGGTGGTGGAGCCGTACATCCGCCCCAAGGCGCTGCAGTACCTGGAAGAGGGCAAGGTCGTGATCTTCGCGGCCGGTACCGGCAACCCGTTTTTCACCACCGACACAGCCGCCGCGCTGCGTGGGGCCGAGATCGGTGCCGAGCTGGTGCTCAAGGCCACCAAGGTGGACGGTGTGTACACGGCCGACCCCAAGAAGGACCCGAACGCCACGCGGTACAACCAAATTACATTTGACGATGCCATGGCGCAAAATCTGGGCATCATGGATGCGACTGCGTTTGCGCTGTGCCGCGACCAGAAGCTGCCGATCAAGGTGTTTTCCATCTTCAAGCACGGCGCGCTGAAACGCGTGGTGATGGGCGAAGACGAAGGCACCCTTGTCTATGCGTGAGGAAAGAGCCCTATGACCATTCCCGACATCAAGAAGACCATCGAAGGCAAGATGGACCAGTCCATCGCGGCCTTCAAGAACAACCTGACCAAGATCCGCACCGGCCGCGCCAACCCGGCGCTTCTGGATTCCATCCAGGTGGACTACTACGGATCGATGACTCCGTTGAGCCAGGTGGCCAACGTCTCCCTGCTGGACGCCCGCACCATCAGCGTCCAGCCCTGGGAGAAGGGCATGGGCGCCAAGATCGAGAAGGCCATTCGTGAAAGCGAACTGGGCCTGAACCCGGCGTCCATGGGCGACCTGATCCGCGTGCCCATGCCGCCGATGAGCGAAGAGCGCCGCAAGGAGATGACCAAGCTCGTGCGCACCGAGGGCGAAAACGCCAAGATTGCCGTGCGCAACCTGCGCCGCGATGCGAACGATGCCGTCAAGAAGCTGGTCAAGGACAAGCTCGCATCCGAAGACGACCAGAAACGCGCCGAGGCCGACATCCAGAAAGTCACGGACCGGCATGTGGCCGAGATCGACCAGATGGTGGCGGCCAAGGAGCAGGAAATCCTGGCGGTCTAGGCCTGACCTGAACTGGCGAATGACATCAGCCACCCCGGTTCCGCACCACATTGCCATCGTGATGGATGGCAATGGCCGCTGGGCCACGCGCCGCTTTCTGCCGCGTGTCGCCGGCCATAAAAGGGGCGTGGATGCCTTGCGTGCCTGTGTGCGCCACTGTGGCGAACGCGGCGTGCGGGTGCTGACGGTGTTTGCGTTTTCGTCCGAGAACTGGAACCGGCCGCCTGATGAAGTCTCGGGCCTGATGGAACTGCTTGCTGTGGCCCTGTCGCGCGAGGTGCCGCAGCTCAAGGCCGAAGGCGTGCGCATCCATTTTGTGGGTGACCGCTGCGCACTCTCGGACAAAGTCCGTGCCGGCCTGGCCCAGGCCGAGGCCGCCACCGCGTCCAACACCCGGTTGACCTTCAATGTCTGCTTCAACTACGGCGGCCGTTGGGATATAGCCCAGGCCGCGGCAGGCCTTGCCTCGCGCGGCGAACCCATCACCGAAGCCAGCCTGGACCGGGCCATGGCACTGGCCCATGTGGGCGACCCTGACCTGCTGATCCGCACCGGCGGCGAGCAGCGCATCAGCAACTTCCTGCTGTGGCAGGCGGCCTATGCCGAGCTCTATTTCACCGACAAGCTGTGGCCCGAGTTCGACGAGGCTGCGCTGGATGCGGCCATTGCGGACTTCGGCCAGCGCGAGCGCCGCTTCGGCAAGACTTCCGACCAGCTGGCCGGCGCACCTGTTGCGCAGCGAGCGGCCTGAGCGCCACCCCACCATGCTCAAGCAGCGCATCATCACGGCCCTGATCCTGCTGGCCATTCTTTTGCCGGCCCTGTTCTATCCGGCGCCCCAGCCGTTTGTCGCCATTGTGCTGGTGCTGATTGCGGCCGGCGCCTGGGAGTGGGGCCGGCTCAACGGCTGTGGCCAGGCGACGTCACTCGCGCTGGCGGCGGCTTGCGTGGCGCTGTGCGGTCTGGCCTGGCGGGCTGGCTGGCTGGCACAGCCCCTGCCGGCCTTGTGGAGCCTGTGGGGTGCCGCCTGGGTGCTGGGCGGCGCCTGGTTGCTGCACGCCGGGGTCGCGGGCTGGCCGCGCATACCCCGCACCGTCCGGCTGACGGTAGGCCTGCTGGCGTTGTGGCTGGCCTGGCTTGCGGTGGCGCAGGCGCGCGTGATCGGCATCAACTTCCTGCTGTCCGTCCTGCTGCTGGTGTGGATGGCTGACATCGCCGCTTACTTCGCCGGCCGGGCGTTCGGGCTCAAGTTCACCAGCAGGCGGCTGGCGCCGTCCATCAGCCCTGGCAAAAGCTGGGAAGGCGTCTGGGGTGGCATGGCTGGCGTGCTGGTGCTGGCGCTGGCCTGGGTGGCGGCTGATGGCCATTTCCAGGCTGGGTCGACCAGCCTGTACACGCGGCTTGCCGGCGCCGGCTGGTGGTTGCTGGTGGTGGCGGTCGTGTTCCTGGCTGCGTTGAGCGTGGTGGGAGACCTGGTCGAATCGCTCGTCAAGCGCAGCGCCGGGGCCAAGGACTCCAGCGGGCTTTTGCCTGGCCACGGCGGCGTGCTGGATCGTGTGGACGCCTTGCTGCCAACCCTGCCGCTGGCCATGATGCTCGCGTCGCTGACCCGATGAAACAACGCATTACCGTTTTGGGCTCCACCGGCTCGGTGGGCGCGAACACGCTGGACGTGATCGCCCGTCACCCCGGCCGTTTTGAAGTGTTTGCGCTGAGCGCTGCCACGCGGGTGGACGAAATGCTGGCGCAGTGCGCGCAGTTTCACCCCCGGTTTGCCGTCATGGCCAGCGCGGCGCATGGCCGCGAACTGGAAAGCCGGCTGCGCCAGAACGGCATTGCCACCCAGGTGCTCACGGCGCCTGACGCGCTTGACATCATTGCAAGCCACGAAGAGGTCGATGCCGTCATGGCAGCCATTGTGGGCGCCGCCGGCCTGGCACCGTGCCTGGCTGCCGCGCGCGCTGGCAAGCGTCTGCTGCTGGCCAACAAGGAAGCACTGGTGGTGGGGGGCGAGCTGTTCATGGCCACCGTGCGCCAGGGCGGTGCGCGGCTGTTGCCGATTGACAGCGAACATTCGGCCATCTTCCAGTCGCTGCCCGAAAATCCCGCGACCTGGGACGCACGGGTGGAGAAAATCATCCTGACCGCGTCCGGTGGTCCGTTTCGTACCCGTGCGCCAGCCACGCTGCGCGACGTGACGCCCGAACAGGCCTGCGCCCACCCCAACTGGGTCATGGGCCGCAAGATATCGGTGGATTCGGCCACCATGATGAACAAGGCGCTGGAGGTGATCGAGGCGCGCCACCTGTTCGGCCTGCCGCCCGACCGGCTGGAAGTCGTGATCCACCCGCAAAGCGTCATCCATTCCATGGTCCAGTATCGGGACGCGTCCGTGGTCGCGCAACTGGGCACGCCTGACATGCGCGTCCCGATTGCCTACGGGCTGTCCTGGCCGGACCGCGTCGCCTCCGGCGCCCAGGCCCTGGACTTCAGCCGACTTGCCGACATGAGCTTTGAGTCGTTTGACAGTGGCGATCACCGGGCGCGCTTCCCCGGCCTGTTGCTGGCCTGGGACGTGCTGAATGCCGCGCCCGGGACGCCCGCTGTGCTGAATGCCGCGAATGAGGTGGCCGTGGCCGCCTTCCTGGAGCGGCGCATCCGTTTTGACCAGATCCACCAGGTCAATCTTGCAACGCTGGACGCCGTCACCACCTCCAGTCCAGAATCGCTGGAACAACTGCTGGCGCTGGACGCCCTGGCGCGGCAAGCCGCGCAGGCCACGGTGGCCCGCCTGGCAGCTTGAGCGCGCCCCAAGGAGAACCCATGCTGACTGTCGTTGCCTTCATCGTCGCGCTGGGCCTGCTGATCGCCGTGCACGAATACGGCCATTACCGGGTTGCCGTTGCCTGCGGCGTCAAGGTGCTGCGCTTTTCGGTCGGCTTCGGCAAGACGCTGTACCGCTGGCAGCCCAAAAACCAGAAGAACGGACAGTCCACCGAATTCGTCATTGGGATGTTTCCGCTGGGCGGGTACGTCAAGATGCTCGACGAGCGCGAGGCGCCGGTGGCGGCCGGCGAGCGCCACCTGGCATTCAACACCCAACCGCTGCGCGCGCGTGCAGCAATCGTGGCGGCCGGCCCCGCGGCCAATCTGCTGCTGGCGGTGCTGCTGTATGCCGTGGTCAACTGGTATGGTGTCCAGGAACCCAAACCCATGCTGGCCAGCCCGGTCGCGGCGTCCGTGGCCGAAGCCGCCGGGCTGCGCGGGGGGGACCTTGTTCAGGAGGCGGGCTTTGTGGGCGAAGCACTGGAACCGGTGGAGTCGTTCGAGCAGCTGCGCTGGCTGATCACCCGCGGCGCGCTGGACGGGCGTGACCTGCGCCTGGAGGTGGCCCGCACGCAGGGCGGCGCCACCCGCGAGGTGGTGCTGGGCCTGAGCAGCCTTGAAACACGTGACGCCGACGCCCGGCTTTTTCGCCGCATCGGCATCCTGGGGCCCTGGACCCAGCCCGTGATTGGCGATGTCATGCCCGGGGGCGCGGCCGAGAAGTCCGGTCTGCGCAAGGGCGATGTGGTGCGCATGGCCGGCGGCACGCCGGTGGAAGACGGCTCCCAGCTGCGCGAGCTGATCCGCGGTTCGGTGGTCGCCGGCAAGGGGCGCACCGGTGCCTGGACGGTGGAGCGCGAAGGCCGCGCCATCACGCTTGAAGTCACGCCCGACGTGCGCCAGGACAACGGCCTGGTGGTGGGGCGCATCGGTGCCTATGTGGGTGCACCGCCCGAATTCATCACGGTGCGCCACGGCCCGCTCGAAGGCCTGTGGAAGGGCGTGGTGCGCACCTGGGAGGTATCGGCCCTGACCCTTCGGATGATGGGCAAGATGGTCATTGGTGAGGCATCACTCAAAAACCTCAGCGGCCCGCTCACAATCGCCGACTACGCGGGCAAGTCCGCCAGCATGGGCCTGACCCAGTACCTGGTGTTTCTGGCCCTGATCAGCGTCAGCCTCGGCGTGCTGAACCTGCTGCCGCTGCCGGTCCTCGATGGGGGGCACCTGATGTATTATCTTTGGGAGGGCGTGACGGGGAAGAGCGTCTCCGACGCATGGATGGAGCGGCTGCAGCGCGGTGGCGTGGCGCTGCTCATGGTCATGATGTCAATCGCGCTGTTCAACGACGTCACCCGCCTGTTTGGTTAACCTTTTTGGCTGTCGCCGCGGTAGCTCCCGTCGGGGCTCAGCGGGCCACCCCTGATTCATGAAAAAACAATTCAACGGCTTTCGCTTGCGTACCGTTTCGGCCCTGGTAGCCATGGCATTCGCAGCGAATGCGGCGTGGGCGGTGGATCCGTTTACCGTGCGCGACATCCGTGTCGAAGGCCTGCAGCGCGTGGAGCCCGGCACCGTGTTTGCGTCGCTGCCGTTCCGTGTGGGCGACCAGTACAGCGATGACAAGGGGTCGGCCGCCATCCGTGCGCTGTTTGCGCTGGGCCTGTTCAAGGACGTGCGGCTGGAGGTCAACAACGACGTGCTGGTGGTGATCGTGGAAGAGCGACCCACCGTCGCGGACGTTGATTTCGCCGGCGCCAAGGAATTCGACAAGGACGTGCTCAAGAAAGCCCTGCGCGACATCGGCCTGACCGAAGGCCGGCCGTTTGACCAGGCGCTGGCCGACCGCGCCGAGCAGGAGCTCAAGCGCCAGTACATCAACCGCAGCCTGTACGGCGCGGAGGTCGTCACCACCGTGACGCCCATCGAGCGCAACCGCGTGAACCTGACCTTCAGCGTGACCGAGGGCGAGCCCGCGCGCATCAAGGAAATCCGCATCGTTGGCGCCAAGGCGTTTTCCGAATCCACGCTCAAGGGCCTGTTTGACCAGGATACCGGGGGCTGGCTCAGCTGGTACACCAAATCCGACCGCTATGCGCGGGCCAAGCTCAACGCAGACCTTGAAACCCTGCGCTCGTACTACCTGACGCGCGGTTACCTGGAGTTCCGCATCGACTCCACCCAGGTGGCGATTTCCCCCAACAAGCAGGACATCTCTATCACGGTCAACGTGACAGAAGGCGCGCGTTATGTGGTCTCCAGCGTCAAGCTGGAAGGCAACTACCTCGACAAGGAAGACGAATTCAAGTCCCTGGTCACCATCAAGCCCGGCCAGCCCTACAACGCCGACCAGGTGGCTGAAACCACCAAGGCCTTTACCGACTATTTCGGAAACTTCGGCTTTGCGTTTGCCCAGGTCGAGGCCCGCCCCGAGGTGGACCGCGTCAACAACCGCGTGGCATTCGTGCTGCAGGCTGAACCCTCGCGCCGGGCCTATGTGCGCCGCGTCAACATCGGCGGCAACAATCGCACGCGTGACGAAGTGGTGCGCCGCGAGTTCCGCCAGTTCGAATCGTCCTGGTATGACGCGGAGCGCATCAAGCTGTCGCGTGACCGTGTGGACCGCCTGGGGTTCTTCAAGGAGGTCAACATTGAAACCTCCGACGTACCGGGCGCGCCCGACCAGATTGACCTGAACATCAATGTGGCTGAAAAGCCTACCGGCAGCCTGCAGCTGGGCGCGGGTTTCTCCAGTGCCGAGCGGCTGGCGCTGTCATTCAGCATCAAGCAGGAAAATGCCTTCGGCTCGGGCAACTACCTGGGTATTGAGGTCAACACCAGCAAGTACAACCGCACCATCGCCTTCAACACGGTGGACCCGTACTTCACGCCTGACGGCATCTCGCGCACCATCGACGTGTACCACCGCAGATCCAAGCCTTATGAAGACCAGGGCGGCAACTACGAGCTGGTCACCTCCGGCCTGGGCCTGCGTTTCGGCGTGCCCTTCAGCGAGCTGGACACCGTTTACTTTGGTACCGGGCTGGAGCGCATCACCATCAAGCCGGGCACCAACATCCCGGCGGCCTATCTGGCCTATGCCAACGAGTTTGGTTACACCAGCCATTCGATCCCCCTGACGCTGGGATGGTCGCGCGACGGCCGCGACAGCACCCTGGTGCCCAACAGCGGGCGTTACCAGCGCCTGTCGTCCGAATGGGGTGTGGGTGGCGATGCGCGCTACCTGCGCGCCAACTACCAGTACCAGCAGTACATCCCCCTGAACAAGCAGTTCACCCTGGCTTTCAACGGCGAAGCTGGCTGGGGCAAGGGGCTGGGCGGCCGGCCCTTCCCGGTGTTCAAGAACTTCTATTCGGGCGGCCTGGGATCGGTGCGGGGTTTCGAGCAAGGCACCCTGGGCCCGCGTGACGTAACCGGCTCCAGCATTGGCGGCCCCAAGAAAGTCACGCTGAACGCAGAAATCATCGCGCCGTTCCCCGGCGCGGGCAATGACCGGACGCTGCGTATGTTCGGGTTCGTGGACGCCGGTAACGTGTTTGGCGAGGCCGAAAAGCTTGATTTTGGTCAACTTCGGGCCTCTGTCGGCGTCGGCCTGAGCTGGATATCGCCCATTGGGCCCCTGCGGCTGGCGGTTGCCAACCCCGTACGCAAGTTCGCTGGCGATAGAATCCAGAAATTGCAATTCCAGATTGGAACGTCTTTCTAATGAAGTATTTTTCCCGTCAATGCTGGCTGGGCGTCGTGCTGGGGCTTGTGTCCCTGGCCAGCACAGCCCAGGCTGAAGACTTCCGCGTTGGTTTTGTCAACACCGACCGGATCTTCCGCGAGGCCACCACGGCCAAGGCCGCACAGACCAAGCTCGAGCAGGAGTTCTCGCGCCGCGAGAAGGAACTGAACGACCTCGGCAACAACCTCAAGACTGCTTCCGAGAAGTTCGAGCGCGAGGCACCTACGCTTCCTGAAAGCCAGCGTGTGGCGCGCCAGAAGCAGCTGGTTGACCAGGACCGTGAATTCCAGCGCAAGCGCCGCGAGTTCCAGGAAGACCTGAACGCGCGCAAGAGCGAAGAACTGCAGCAGGTGCTGGAGCGTGCCAACCGCGTGGTCAAGCAGGTGGCTGAAGCCGAAAAGTACGACCTGGTCCTGCAGGAGGCTGTGTACATCAACCCCAAGCACGACATCACCGACAAGGTGATCAAGGCGCTGAACGGCGGCGCCAAGTAAGCCGCGGCCGGGCTGACCAGGTGTGTCGCTTCGTTTAGCCACCATTGTCGAGGCGCTGGGCGGTGAACTGCACGGCGACGCGGCAACGCTGGTTGAACACCTGGCCCCGCTGGAGTCCGCCGACGCGTCGGCGCTGAGCTTCCTCAGCAATCCCCGCTACCAGAAGCAGCTGGCCGCCTCGCAGGCGGCCTGCGTCATTGTGGGGCCCGCCATGCGCGAGGCCGCTACTGCGCGCGGCGCCTGCATCATCACGGACGACCCTTACCTGTACTTCGCCCGCGCCACACGGCTGTGGAAGGCTCGGCATGCACCGGCGGGGGCTGCAGGTGTTCATGCCAGTGCTGTGGTGAGCCCTGGCGCCGATGTTCACCCCACGGCCTGGGTGGGCCCGCTGTGCGTGGTAGAGCAGGGCGCGCGCATAGGCGCCGGCACGGTGCTGAAATCGCGCGTGACGGTGTCCGAAGGCTGCGTCGTGGGCGAGCGCTGCATCATTCATTCAGGCGCGGTGATCGGTGCCGATGGTTTCGGCTTTGCGCCGCATGAAGGCACGTGGGAAAAGATCGAGCAGCTGGGCGCCGTCGTGATCGGTAATGACGTCGAGATCGGCGCCAACACCTGCATTGACCGCGGCGCGTTGCAGGACACCGTGATTGAAGACGGCGTCAAGCTGGACAACCTGGTACAGATCGGCCACAACGTCCGTGTGGGGCGTCATACCGCCATGGCCGGCTGCGCTGGTGTGGCTGGCAGCGCAACCATCGGTGCGCATTGCACCATCGGCGGCGGCGCCATCGTGCTGGGGCACCTGACGCTGGCCGATCACGTCAACATCTCTGCCGCCACGGTGGTCACGCGGTCCATCCACAAGCCCGGGCACTACACCGGCGTGTTCCCCATCGACGACAATGCGCTCTGGGAAAAAAACGCCGCTACCCTCAAGCAGCTGTACACGCTGCGTGAACGGGTCAAGGCAATCGAGAAGACAACAAAACCATGATGGACATCCACCAGATCCTCAAACAGCTGCCGCACCGCTACCCGATCCTGCTGGTGGACCGTGTGCTCGAGCTTGAAAAAGGCAAGCGCATCAAGGCGCTGAAAAACGTCACCATCAACGAGCCTTTTTTTACCGGTCATTTCCCGCACCGCCCGGTCATGCCGGGGGTGCTGATGCTGGAGGCCATGGCGCAGGCGGCGGCATTGCTGGCGTTTGACACCGTGGGCGTGACGCCGGACGACAAGACGGTGTACTACTTTGCCGGCATCGACGGCGCGCGGTTCAAGCGGCCGGTGGAGCCGGGCGACCAGCTCGTGATGGACGTGACCCTGGACCGCATGAAAGCCGGCATCTTCAAGTTCAAGGGCGTGACGCGCGTGGGTGAGGACATCGCCTGCGAGGCCGAGCTCATGTGCACCATGCGCACCATTGCCTAGGGACATGAGCCTGATCCATCCCACCGCACTGGTCGCCCCGGGCGCGCAAATCGACAGCTCGGTCAGCGTGGGGCCGTACACCGTGATCGGCCCGTATGTGAAGGTCGCGGCCGGCACCACGATCGGCGCGCATTGCGTGATCGAGGGCCACACCACCATAGGCCGCGACAACCGGATCTTCCAGTTCAGTTCGCTGGGCGCGATACCGCAGGACAAGAAGTACGCCGGCGAGCCCTGCGAGCTCATCATTGGCGAGCGTAATACGATCCGCGAGTTCTGCACCTTCAACATCGGCTCGCCCGGCGGTGGCGGTGTGACGCGCGTTGGCAACGACAACTGGATCATGGCCTACGTGCACCTGGCGCACGACTGCATCGTGGGCAACAACACCATCTTCGCCAACAACACCCAGCTGGCGGGCCATGTGGAAGTGGGCGACTGGGTGATCCTGGGCGGCTTCACGGTGGCGCATCAGTTCATCCGCATCGGCGCGCACGGCATGACGGCCATGTGCTCGCTGCTGTTTGCCGACCAGCCTCCGTTCGTCATGAGCCAGGGGCAGCCCGCCCAGGCGCGGTCCATGAACTACGAGGGCCTGCGCCGGCGCGGCTTTTCAGCGCCGCGCATTGCAGCGGTCAAAGCCATGCACAAGGCGCTGTACCGCGACGGGCTGACGCTGGAGCAGGCGCAAGAGCGCATCGCGGCACTGGCTGAGGCAACGCCCGAGGCGCAGCCCGACGTCCGCATGATGCTGGACTTCCTGGGCCAGACATCGCCGCAGCGCGGCATCGTCCGCTAGACCATGCTCCAGGTGCGCATGGTCGCTGGCGAGACCTCCGGCGACCTGCTCGCGGGCTTGTTGCTGGACGGTATGCATCAACGCTGGCCTGCGCTGGATACAGCGGGCATCGGTGGCCCACAGATGGCCAGGCGCGGCTTCCAGGCATGGTGGCCGCACGACAAGCTCGCCGTACGCGGCTACGTGGAAGTGCTGCGTCACTACCGCGAGATCGTGGGCATTCGCAATCAGTTGCGCGAACGCCTGCTGGCAGAACGCCCCGGCGTGTTCATCGGCGTGGATGCGCCCGACTTCAACCTGGACCTGGAAGCCGCGCTGAAGGCGCAGGGCATCCGTACCGTGCATTTCGTCTGCCCGTCCATCTGGGCCTGGCGCGCCGACCGGGTGGACAAGATCCGTCGCAGCGTGGACCATGTGCTGTGCATCTTTCCGTTCGAGCCTGCACTGTTGGCGCAGCACGGCATTGCCGCCACCTATGTAGGCCACCCGCTGGCAGATGTCATCCCCATGACGCCCGACAAAGCCGCCGCCCGGCGGCAACTGGGGCTGCAGGACAGCGACACGGTCGTGGCCATCCTGCCCGGCAGCCGCCAGTCCGAAGTGCAGTACCTGGCCCGGCGATTCCTGCAGGCGGCGCGGCTGATCCTGGCGGCGCGTCCCGGTACGCGCTTTGTGCTGCCCGCGGTGGGCGCGCTGCGGGCCGCGATTGAGCAAGCCGCCCGCGGCGCGGGGCTGGGCGACAGCCTGCAGATCGTCACCGGCCAGTCCCACACCGTGCTGGCGGCCTGTGACGTGACGCTGATCGCCAGCGGTACCGCCACGCTGGAGGCTGCGCTGTTCAAGCGCCCCATGGTCATCGCCTACAACATGAACTGGCTGTCCTGGCAGATCATGCGCCGCAAGAAGCTGCAGCCCTGGGTGGGCCTGCCCAACATCCTGTGCGGCGATTTTGTGGTGCCTGAGCTGCTGCAGGGCTCTGCGACGCCGCAGGCCATGGCGCAAGCGGTCTTGGCCTGGCTGGACGCTCCTGCGAGAATCACGCAACTGCAGCAGCGCTTTACCGCGCTGCACCATGAACTGCAGCGAGACACCGCAACACTGGCAACCGATGCGATCCAGAAAGTTCTTGAAAGCTGAGCAGGCGCCGCTGGCCTGGGACACACCGGGCCTGCTGGCCGGCGTGGACGAGGCCGGGCGCGGCCCGCTGGCAGGGCCGGTGGTGGCCGCAGCCGTGATCCTGGATGAGCTGAACCCGATTCGCGGCCTGGCGGACTCCAAGACGCTGACGGCGCTGCGCCGGGAAAAACTCTATGACGAGATCCGGGCCAAGGCCCTGTGCTGCGCCATCGGCGAAGCGTCGGTTGAAGAAATCGACACCCTGAACATCCTGGAGGCCACGATGCTGGCCATGCGCCGCGCGGTGGAGGGCCTGCGCCTGAGGCCGGTAAAGGTGCTGGTGGACGGCAACCGCCTGCCGCGGCTGGACGTGCTGTGCGAGGCCATCGTCAAGGGCGACGCCACGGTGCAGGCCATCTCGGCCGCCTCCATTCTGGCCAAGGTGCACCGTGACCGCTGGTGCATTGAATTCCACCAGCAATACCCGCAGTATGGCTTTGACGGGCACAAGGGTTACGGCACGGCAGAGCATATGGCGGCGCTGCGCACCCACGGCGCCTGTCCGCAACACCGCAAGTCATTCGCCCCGGTTGCCGGGGTGTTGCGATGACATCCGACGCCGTCACGCACATCACCTCGCGCGACAACGCCCTGCTCAAAGACCTGCGTCGTCTGACGCAGGACCCCACGGCTTACCGCAAACAGGCAAGGGTGTGGCTTGAGGGTGACCACCTTTGTCGCGCTGCGCTGGCCCGTGGGCTGAGGCCTGCGCAGGCCCTGTTTTGCGAATCCATCTGGTCCTCTGCCCGCACTGAATATGCGAAGTCAGCTCTCAAAAGCATAGTGGTTGCTGACGCGCTGTGGGCTGGTATCAGTGCACTGGAATCCCCGGCCCGCATGGGCTTTGTGCTGGATTTGCCCCAGCCAGCAGCCATCGAGCCGCTGACCGCCACGGTCATCCTGGACCGGGTGCAGGACGCGGGCAACGTGGGCTCCATACTGCGTAGCGCCGCGGCGTTTGGCTTCCGGCAGGTGATCGCGCTCAAGGGCACCGCGGCGCTGTGGGCGCCGAAGGTATTGCGCGCCGGCATGGGCGCGCACTTTGGCCTGCGGCTGATCGAGGGCGTTGAGCCTACCGCGCTCGATACCCTGGCCGTTCCGGTCATTGTCACGAGTTCCCATCAAGGCGAACTGGTGCAAAAGCACAAGCTGCCCTGGCCCTGCGCCTGGGCGCTGGGGCATGAGGGGCAGGGCGTGGGCGACGCCGTGGCAGCCAAGGCCAGCCTGGCGGTACGTATCGGCCAGCCGGGCGGGGAAGAATCTCTCAATGTCGCTGCGGCCGCGGCCATCTGCCTGCACGCCAGCGCCATTGGCATGGCTAATGCCCCATGACTGCAGGGCTCATGCATCTGCTGCATGAAAACGCGGCGGGGCAGGCGGCTATAATCAAGGGCTTTCCCGCAAACCCCCGTACGCCTAGCGCATTCAAGCCTCATCCCTAAGTAAACACAATCAAAAGCGAGCTTTTGGGCAGCCACGAGCGAAGTTTTTTGAGCGCGTTTGGGCGTACCCGTAACCATCCGGAGAACCCAGTGCTTTTGTCCCTTCAGGGAACCGCCCCCCACGCCATCCTGGCGCTCGCTGACGGCACGGTCTTCCTCGGCAATTCGATCGGAGCCGCCGGCTCCACCACCGGTG
>JBEIPU010000102.1:0-14629 GCA_040376925.1 Caenimonas sp.
CACCAAGATCTGCAAGGTCAGCATCGTGGGCATCGGCATGCGCAGCCACGTGGGCATCGCCAGCAAGATGTTCCGCTCGCTGAGCGAGGAGGGCATCAACATCCAGATGATCTCCACCAGCGAAATCAAGACCTCGGTGGTCATTGACGAAAAGTACATGGAGCTGGCCGTGCGCGCCCTGCACAAGGCCTTTGACCTGGACCAGCCGGCAGAGTGATCTGCGCGCCCAAGTCGTGAGATAATCTTTTTCGCCAGGAAACGTGACCGAGTGGCCGAAGGTGCTCCCCTGCTAAGGGAGTATGGGGTGTAGAGCCTCATCGAGGGTTCGAATCCCTCCGTTTCCGCCAGGACAAAGCAGAACGCCCCTAAAGGGGCGTTCTGCTTTTTGGGCTTTCGAAATACTGTTGGCGGCGCCGCGCTGCTGCCACATTAATTGATCGGCCGTGCAGGCATCTTGAATACGTTCTGTGCGTTCCACGCCAGAAACTCTGAAGCTGGCAACAAGCCAACATGTTGGGGCGAGTGGAGCGCGCGCCCATGAAACTGAAGTTCACTGGTAGTGCCTCGCCCACCACTGATAGCCAACTGACTGAAGACAACGCGGCGTTCCGACGGCTCGACCGTGAACACACCCAAATCAAAAAGCTTGTGGTGCAGCGCGCATAACGACAGCCCGTTGGTCTCGATGTCGGGTCCGCCGACGTGATGCCATTTGATGTGAGCCGCTTCCAGGCCTGCGGGCGTGTGACCGATTCTCAGGTCGAAGCCGCACACGCAGCAACGAAACTCGTACGCGCGCAGCACCCGATTCCTGAATCCCGGGTCGCGTTTTCGCCGTGTCGCGGCGATGTAGTCGTCTGCGGATGCCGCACTGTCGCGCAACTCCCCGATGCCATCCAGGTTCAGACCCAATGCAGCCGCGATATCCGCGTGAAGTGTCTCCGGAAAATACGTACTCAGAATCCGTGAAGCCACTGCCTCCAGCAGCCCGGGAACATGACGCAACGCTTCGTCGATCTCAACAGGGAAACCTGCTTTGACGTGGTGCTGCCTAAGCTCCCCAAGGTTGGGCGTGACCCCGGCTGAGCGTTCCAGAATTTGTCGAGGGCCGTTCAGGTCCCACAGAGCACCGTGGCCGTCGGTTGCGAGATGCCAGAACGGGTAGTGCCTTGACTTGGCCGCGCTGCTCGGACCGAATTCAGTCAATAGCTGCTTTAGCAACTGTTCAACATCGGCAAAAGCCACCAACCTCGATTCCCCACGCTGCACTCGCGTCAGGGCCAGCAAGATCAGCAGTGGCTTGTGGGGTGAGTAGATGCCAGCCCGTTGACCGCGACGGATGGAATCGAACGCTTCCAGGACTTGAGATGCAGTCTTCATGCGGCCGTCACCTTTTGCACATCAGCGATCAGGCGCTCGACCAGTTCGGACAACTCTGCTACGGTAGCTTCTTCGACCTCGAGGTAGCCTTCGTATTCAGCGAGGTTGCGTTGCTGGTGCGCGGTGTCCAGCACGCGCCAGCGCGCAGGCGGCCAGCCAAGGGTGTGCGACAGGCATTGGAAAACGGTGTATCGGTTTTCGCTGCGGTAGCCGTGCCAGCGCAGTGCTGCCAGCGCAGCGGCGTGGGCTGCGTTGTACGCGCTGGTAAAGCGGCCTTCCAGCGACAGTCCGCAGACCTGCGCGTCATGCAGCCGGGTGCGGGCCATGGCCAGCATGCGGGCCACCTCTTGCACGTTACGGGGCTCGGCTTTCAATTGGCCGATGCGTACCAGGTTATCCAGCGCCTGCAAGCTCATGGGCGTTTCCGATCAGGGCCAAGGTAGGTTGCGCCAGTACCCGGTTGACGAACGAATCGGGCTCTGCGCGCCGGCGTGCAAAAGCCTTTGGGGTGTAGAGGTTGGGGTTGATTTTGCGAGCCAGTTGCTGCTGTGCGGGCTCCAGCGCGGTCAGCACCTGTTCCAGCCGCAAATCGTCGCCCACCAGCATCAGGTCGATGTCACTGTCGGCGTTGTCGGTCTGGCGGGCTACCGAGCCGTAGACCCAGGCGGCCTGCGGTGGGGACTGCATTGCCAGCAAAGCCGCGCGCAAGATGGGCACGACGCCTAGCGTTTTGTTCGTCAGGGCGACCAGTTCGGCAAATACAGGTGCGGCTGCGTTGGCCTGAAACTGCCGCAGGTTGCCCACGGGACGGGCATCCACCAGGCCGGCGTTTACCAGGCGCGTCAACTCGCGCTGCAGTGATGCGCTGCCCAGGCCGCTCAGGCGGCGCAACTCATTCAGGTGGTAAGCCCGCTGCGGCTGGCCGAACAGCCACGGGTAGAGCCGGGCCTGACTGGGGCTGAACACGGCGTCAGAGATGGTCATGCCAAATATTAGCACGATCAATCCAGAAATTGGCACCAGCATTTGCTGCAGCGTGCCCAAAGAAAAAGCGCCCACTTGGGGCGCTTCCACGGGGCGTTGTACGCCTTACGGCTTCTTCACCGCCGCATCCGCAGCCGCCTCGGCCTTCACCTTGGCATTGGCATCGGTGCCGGGGATTTTCTCGGCAATCTTGTTGCCCGTGCGGCGCGTCGCGTCGGCGGCGTCCTTGCTCACGTCCTTGGTGAACTCCACGGTTTTCTTGGTGGTGTTCTTGGTGGCGTCAATGCCCTTGTCGATCTTCTGGCCGACGGTGCTCGTGGCCTTGGTGCTGACGCTGGCATTGGCGCTCACATCCGCGTTCACGGTCTGGGCCTGGGCGTTCAGGCCGTAGGACGCGGCGGTCACGGCCAGGATGATGCTGACGCGTTGCAGTACGTTGGTGGTCTTGTTCATGTTGGGGCTCCTTGTCTCTAAACGAAGACCCGCAGTATTGGGGCTGCAACGCGTTTACGGGGCGCAAAACAGCGCATTGGCGCTGAAATGGATGGCGGCCTACGCCCCGCGTCAGCCCGGTCCCACACGGGTGTGGGACGGCGCCAGCACCCGTGCCGTGGTGGCCGTCAATTCGCCAGGTCGCCCACCTTGTCGCTGGGGAATTTGAATGACTCTTTGAGCATGAACGACATGGGCAGCTCCAGGTTGATGCCGCGCGGCGGGATCGGGCTCATGAACCACTTCTGGTACAGCTGCTGCAGCTCGCCGGTAAAGATCAGGCGGCGCATTTCGTCGTCGATCACCTTCTTGAACGCCGGCTGGCCCTTGGGCAGCATCACCGCATAGGGCTCGATGGTCATGGGTTTGCCGATCACGGCGTAGTCTTGCGGCTGCGCCGCGTTGGCGCGCAGGCCGTACAGCAGCACGTCGTCCATGGCAAAGGCGTCGGCCTTGCCGGCAGCCACCAGGGCAAATGCGGCGGCGTGGTCGTCGGCCTCGATGATCTTCATCTTCAGCAGCCGCTCTTCGCTCACGGCCTGCAGGGTCTTGATGTTGGTGGTGCCGCGGGTGGACACCACCGTCTTGCCCGTAAGGTCTTCCAGCGACTGGATGCCAGAGCGCGTGCGCACCGCAAATCGTGCCGCCGAGATGAAGTGCGCAATGGTGTAGTCCACCCGGCGGCGGCGCTCGGCGTTGTTGGTGGTGGAGCCGCATTCCAGTGACGCGCGGCCTTCGGCAATGGCGGGGATGCGCGTGGCCGACGTGACCGCCAGGTGCCGCACGGCCAGTGTGGGCAGCTTCAGCTCGCGGCGCACCGCGTCCACCAGCTTCATGCACAGGTCCATGGAATAGCCGATGGGCTGCCTGCGGTCGTCCAGGTACGAGAACGGGATGGACGCGTCGCGGTGCGCCAGCACGATCTCGCGCGCGTCGCGTATGCGGGTGAGTTCATCGGTGGCTGGATTGGATGCTTTTGCGGCCGTTGCAGCCAGCCCCAGCGCCAGGGTGGCGCACCATAATGCGGTTGCTTTTGTCTTCACGTCTGCTCCTGGTTGAACGAAAGGGCACCATGCGCCTGCGGCACATCGAGGTTTTCAATGCGGTCATGCTCACCGGCAGCGTGAGCGCGGCCGCGCGCATGATCAATGTCACCCAGCCGGCCGTCAGCCGCACGCTGCAGCACGCCGAGCTGCAGCTGGGTTTTGCGCTGTTCCAGCGCGTGGGCGGGCGGCTCAAACCCACGGTGGAGGCCCAGATGCTGTACCCCCACATCGAGCGGCTGTTTGCCCAGCTGGACGAGGTGCAGCGCCTGTCGGCCAGCCTGAAGGCCGGCCGTGGCAAGGGCGAGCTGCGCGTGCTGACGGTGCTGGCGCTGAGCTACGAGGTGTTCCCCCGCGCCATGCGCCTGTTCCGTGAAAAGTACCCCGGCGTGGTGGTGCACCACGAGGCGCTGCATTCGCCGCAGATCGTGTCGTCGCTGGTGCTGCAGGAGGCCGAGGTGGGCTATGTGTTCAGCGCTGTGTCGCACCCCGCGCTGGCGCAGGAGCGCCTGGCCGACCGGCGCGTGGTCTGCGTGGCGCCCAGGGGCATGCTGTCCGCGCGGCAGGTCAAGGTCGGCGCCATCACGCTGGCGCAGCTGGCCGAGCTGCCGGTGATCGCGCTGGACGGGCGCGACCCGCTGGGCATCACGCTGGCCCATTCGGTGCGCGACAGCGGCGCCGGCCTGAACGAGGTGATGTATGTGCAGACCTACCATGTGGCGCTGGCCCTGGCGCACCACGGCGTGGGCGTGGCGCTGGTAGAAGGCTGCACGGCTGCCTCAGCCGACCGCACCCGGGTGGACGTGCTGGCGCTGGAGCCAGCGATTGCCACCACGGTGCACGCGCTGCGGCCCACGGCGCGGCCCAATTCGCTGATGACGCGGGCGTTCACGCGCTGCATGCAGCAGGCCTTGCAGCAGCTGGGCTGAACAGCGCGGGTTGTTGCTGCGCCAGCTGCGCCGCAATGCGCTGCGCGCTGCCAAACGCCAGCGTGAAGCCCAGGGCGCCATGCCCGGTGTTGAACAGCAGGTTGCGCGGCGCGCCGCCCAGCGCGCCGATCAGGGGCAGCCCGGTGGGCGTGGCAGGGCGCAGGCCGGCCCAGGGCTGCACGTCGCCCGCGCCGGCCGCGTGCGGAAACACATCGCGCGCCGTGGCCACCAGCGATTCAATGCGCGCCGCGGGGATGCTGGTGCTGTCGCCCACCAGCTCGGCCATGCCGGCCACGCGCAGGCGCTCGCCGATGCGGGCAAACACCACCTTGCGCGCGGCGTCGGTCACGTTCACGCGCGGCGCGTGGCCGGGCAGGGGGCTGGCGTCCAGCGTGATGCTGTAGCCCTTGAGCGGGTACACCGGCACGTCCAGCCCCAGCGGCTGGGCCAGCCGGTGCGACGCACTGCCCAGCGCCACCACAAAGGCATCGGCCTGCAGCGGGCCCTGCGTCGTTTCAGCCGCCACCACGCGGTTGCCTTCGGGCACCAGGCGGGTCACGGCGGTGTCAAACGCAAAGCGCACGCCGCGCGAGCGCAGCAGGCGCTCCAGCGCCAGGCAGACCTTGTAGCAGTCGGCCGCGCATTCGCCGGGGGTGTGGATGGCGCCGGCAAAGCGCGGCGCGTTATGTGCGGCGTAGTGGGCCAGCGCGGGCTCCACGGCCACGCATTCAGCGGGCGTCAGCGCCTGCTGCACGCTGCCCAGCGCGCGCTGCAGGTCCATCTGGCGCCGCGCGCCGTCAAAGCTGCGCGCGTCGGGGTACAGCACCAGCTTGCCGGTGGCGGAAAAGTCGCAGTCGATACGCTCCTCACTCAGCAGCTGTTCAAAGCCCGCACGGCTTTGCGCAGCCAGCGCCAGCAGCGCGGCCGTGGTGCGCCGCGACACACCCGCGCGGCAGGCCGCCAGAAAGCGCAGGCCCCAGGCCCACTGGTGCGGGTCGATCTGCAGGCGCAGCTTCAGCGGGGAATCGGCGGACAGCAGCAGCTTGGGCAGCTGGCGCCAGATCGAAGGGTCGGCCAGCGGCTGCACGTACGAATAGCTCAGCTGCGCGCCGTTGGCGGCGCTGGCGCCGGCGCCGCTGTGGGCGCGGTCCACCACCGTCACGGCAAAGCCGTCGCGCTGCAGCTGCCAGGCGGTGGCCAGGCCCACAATGCCGGCGCCCAGCACGCACACATGCAGGGGGGATTGGGTAAGAGGGTTCTTCATGCCGGCCAATCTAGGGCCTGGCGCCGCGCCTGAAAAATGCCAATGGGGTGATCGCCCATGCCCTGAACTCATGGGTGCCGGCGGGCCGGCCCAGGGCATAAACGCCCGGCATGGATGCCAACGAAAAAGGCATCAGCCAAACCGCGGGGCTGTGCTTACACTGCGGCGCTACTACCTCATTCACATGACTGATACTGCCGCCGCGACCGCTGTCTTTCACCGCCACCTGCACACCACGCCGCCGCGAGCCGTCAGCGGGCAGGGCGTCTGGCTGACCGACGCACAGGGCCGCAAATACATCGACGCCTCCGGCGGTGCCGCGGTGTCCTGCCTGGGCCATGGCCACCCCGATGTGCTGGCTGCCATGCACAGCCAGATCGACCAGCTGGCCTATGCGCACACCAGCTTCTTTACCACCGGGGTCGCGGAGGAGCTGGCCTCGCACCTGGTCAGCAACGCGCCCCAGGGCATGAGCCACGCGTATTTTGTAAGTGGCGGCTCCGAGGCGATGGAGGCCACGCTGAAGATGGCGCGCCAGTATTTTGTAGAGATCGGCCAGCCCCAGCGCAAGCATTTCATCGCCCGGCGCCAGAGCTACCACGGCAACACGCTGGGCGCGCTGGCCGTGGGCGGCAACGCCTGGCGCCGCGCGCAGTTTGCGCCGCTGTTGATCGACGTCGAGCATGTGTCGCCCTGTTACCCCTACCGCGAGCAGGCCGCCAACGAAACGCCCGCGCAATACGGCCAGCGCCTGGCCGACGAGCTGGACGCGACCATCCGCCGCCTGGGCACCGACCAGGTCATTGCCTTTGTGGCGGAGACGGTGGGCGGCGCCACCGCCGGCGTGCTGGTGCCCGTGCCCGGTTACCTGAAGGCGGTGCGCGAGGTGTGCGACCGCCACGGTGTGCTGCTGATCCTGGACGAGGTGATGTGCGGCATGGGCCGCACCGGCACGCTGCATGCGTGCGAGCAGGACGGCGTGGTGCCCGACCTGATGGCCATTGCCAAGGGCCTGGGCGGCGGCTACCAGCCCATTGGCGCTGTGCTGGCGCAGCGCAAGCTGGTGGACGCGATGTCCGCGGGCAGCGGCTTTTTCCAGCACGGCCACACCTACCTGGGCCACAGCGTGGCCTGCGCGGCGGCGCTGGCCGTGCAGCATGTGATCGAGCGCGACGCGCTGCTGCCGCGCGTGCGCGAGGCCGGCGAGCGGCTGGAAGGCCTGCTGCTCGATGCCTTTGGCGCGCACGCCCATGTGGGCGACATCCGCGGGCGTGGCCTGTTCTGGGGCGTGGAGCTGGTGCAGGGGCGGGAAGCCAAGGCGCCGTTCGACCCTGCGCTGCGCTTGCATGCCCGCATCAAGAAAGAGGCCTTCGCCCGGGGCTTGATGGTTTACCCGATGGGCGGCACGGTGGATGGCCGCTATGGTGACCATGTGCTGCTGGCACCGCCTTTCATCACGACCGACGACGAGCTGGCACTGATCGTGCAACGCCTCGACGAGGCCCTGGGCGCCGCCCTGGCAGGCATCTGATCCAGCGTCTGTAACAACCCACCTATTTTTTCAACGAGGAGTAGTGCAATGTCCGCAAAGTTCGTTCTCAAAGCCCTGGCCGCTGGCGCCGTGTTCGCGGGGTCGCTGGCCAGTGCGCCGGCGTTCGCGCAGCAGAAGTTCGTCACCATCGGCACCGGCGGCGTCACCGGCGTGTACTACGCGGCCGGCGGCGCCATCTGCCGCCTGGTCAACAAGGACCGCGCCAAGCACGGCATCCGCTGCTCGGTGGAATCCACCGGCGGCTCGGTGTTCAACGTGAACACCATCAAGGCCGGCGAGCTGGACTTCGGCTTCACGCAGTCGGACGTGCAGTTCAACGCCGTCAAGGGCGTGGGCCAGTTCAAGGACGCCGCCTACGGCGACCTGCGCGCCGTGTTTGCCGTGCACCCCGAGCCCTTCACCGTGGTGGCCCGCAAGGAGGCCAACATCACGAAGTTTGAAGACTTCAAGGGCAAGCGCTTCAACGTCGGCAACCCCGGCTCGGGCACGCGCTCGTCCATGGAGGAAATGCTGGGGGCCATGGGCTGGAAGCTCGGCGACTTTTCGCTGGCCTCCGAGCTGAAGGCCGACGAGCACGGCCCCGCGCTGTGCGACGGCAAGATCGACGGTTTCTATTACGCCGTGGGCCACCCCAGCGCCAATATCCAGGACCCGACCACCTCCTGCGGTGCCAAGCTGGTGTCGCTGACCGGCCCGGTGATCGACAAGCTGGTGGCCGACAAGCCCTATTACGCCAAGGTCACGCTGCCCGGCGGCCTGTACCCCAACAACCCGCAGCCGACCAACACCTACGGCGTGCTGGCCACGGTGGTGGCCTCCACCAAGACCCCGGCCGAGACGGTGTACCAGGTCACCAAGGCACTGTTCGAGAACTTTGACGAGTTCAAGAAGCTGCACCCGGCCCTGGCCAACCTGAACCCCGCCAACATGGTGAAAGACGGCCTGAGCGCGCCGCTGCATGAAGGCGCCGTGCGCTACTACAAGGAAAAGGGCTGGATCAAGTAATCCAGGCCGCGTCGGGACGGAAAAGGGCGAAGCAGGCTTCGCCCTTTTTCATGGAGAAGCACAAGACAACAAGGAGCGCGCATGGCGTCCGACATTGAAAAAGCCCCCGAGGCACTGCAGCAGCTGGTGGCCGACACCGACACGGGCGGGCGCGCGCCCACCGGCAAGACGGCCCTGCTGATCTTTGGCACAGCCCTGGCCTGGGCGCTGTTCCAGTTCTGGTACGCGTCGCCGCTGCCGTTTGTGCTGGGCTTCGGCGTGCTGAACGACACCGAGGCGCGCGCCGTGCACCTGGCGTTTGCGATGTTCCTGGCGTTTCTGGCCTGGCCTGCGTCAAGGCGGTCGCCGCGTGACCGTGTGCCGCTGCTGGACTGGGCCTTTGCGCTGGCGGGGGCTTTTGCCGGCGCTTACCTGCTGCTGTTTTACGCCCAGCTGGCCACGCGCCCCGGCCAGCCCACCACCATGGACATCGTGACGTCCACAATGGGCATCGTGCTCCTGCTGGAGGCCACGCGCCGCGCCGTGGGCTGGCCCATGGCGGTGCTGGCCGCGCTGTTCATCGTCTATGCCATGGCGGGTCCGTACATGCCCGAGGTGCTGCAGCACAAGGGCGCCTCGCTCAACCGGCTGATCTCGCACATGTGGCTCACCACCGAGGGGGTCTATGGCATTGCGCTGGGCGTGTCCACCGGGGCGATCTTTGTGTACGTGCTGTTTGGCGCGCTGCTGGACAAGGCGGGCGGCGGCAACTACATGATGCAGGTCAGCTTTGCGGCGCTGGGCCACCTGCGCGGCGGCCCGGCCAAGGTGGCCGTGGTGTCGTCGGCGCTCAACGGCATGATCTCGGGCTCGTCGGTGTCCAACGTGGTGTCCGGCGGCATCTTCACCATCCCGCTCATGAAGAAAGCCGGCTACGGCGGCGTGAAGGCCGGCGCGATCGAGACCATGAGCTCGGTCAACGGCCAGATCATGCCGCCGGTCATGGGGGCGGCGGCCTTTTTGATGGTGGAGTACGTGGGCATTCCGTATTCAGACATCGTCAAGCATGCGCTGCTGCCGGCCGTGTTGTCGTACATCGGCCTGTTCTACATCGTCCATATTGAAGCGGTGAAGATGGGCATGAACCCGATGATCCGGCGCGAGCCCAAGCCCTGGAGCGTGCGCGCGCTGCGCATGGGCTTCGGATTGAGCGGCACCGTGGCGGTCATCGGCATCCTGTACTACCTGTTTGAGGCCTTCAAGGCCCTGCTGGGCGCAGCCGCGCCCTATGCCATCGGCCTGTCCATGCTGGCGCTGTACCTGTATGCCATCCGCCAGGCGGCGCTCAGCCCCGATTTGCCGCAGGACATCGACATCGACAACCCGAAACCGCTGGACACCTGGCCCACGGTCAAGGCCGGGCTGCACTTCCTCATGCCCATCGGCACGCTGATCTGGTGCCTGATGGTGGAGGAAATGTCGCCATCGCTGTCGGCCTTCTGGGCCATCACGGTGCTGATTGCGTTGATGGTCACGCAGCATCCGCTGGTGGCCATGTTCCGCAAGCTGCCGGCCGGCTCGGCCTGGATCACGGGCTGGCGCGACGTGGTGGGCGGCTTTCATGATGGCTCGCGCAACATGATCGGCATCGGCATTGCCACCGCCACGGCGGGCATCATCGTGGGTGGCATCACGCTCACCGGGCTGGGCCTGCGCATGACCGAGTTCGTGGAATTCGTGTCGCAGGGCAATGTGATGGTCATGCTGCTGTTCATTGCCTTTGTGTGCCTGGTGCTGGGCCTGGGCGTGCCTACCACGGCCAACTATGTGCTGGTGGCCACGCTGATGGCGCCGGTGGTGGTGGAGCTGGGCGCGCAAAGCGGCCTGGTCATACCGCTGATCGCGGTGCACCTGTTCGTGTTCTATTACGGGATCATGGGTGACATCACCCCGCCTGTGGGGCTGGCGACCTTTGCGGCCGCGGCGATATCGGGCGAGGACGCGATCCAGACCGGCATCCAGGGCGCGCTGTACGCGCTGCGCACCGTGATCCTGCCCTTCATCTGGATCTTCAATGCCGAGCTGCTGCTGATTGATGTAGGCACCGGGTGGGAGCTGCTGCGGGTGGTGGTGGCCTGCACCGTGGCCATGCTGGTGTTTACCGCGCTCACCATGTTCTGGTTTCGTGACAAGTGCCGCTGGTGGGAAATGGCCTTGCTGGCCGCGGCTGTAGTGCTGCTGTTCCGTCCGGGCTTTTTCATGGACCGCATCGCACCAGAGTACCGTGAGGTTCCGGCAGCCCAGGTATTTGACGTGGCCAAGGCGGCCGACGCCGACGAGCAGCTGGTCATGGTGATCAAGGGCACCACGATCGAAGGCGAGGACGTGACCAAGACCGTGGCGCTGCGACTGGGTGCGGCGGGCGCCGATGGCCGCAAGCGGCTGGCAGATGCCGGGCTGCAACTGGTGCCGCTGGGCGCCCAGGTGCAGATCGGCGCCGTCAAGTTTGGCTCGCGCGCCAAGAAGGGCGGCTTCGAGCAGGGCTGGGATGTGGAGCAGGTCAAGGTCAAGGCCGACCGGCCCACCAAGCACTGGTTCTATCTGCCGGCGTTTTTGCTGATCGGCTTTGTGTGGTGGTGGCAGGGGCGGCGCCTGCGCGCCCGCGGCACGGGCGCCACGCCTGCAGCGGCATGACCCGTATCGCGCTGATCCACGCGCTGGCCCATTCGGTGGCGCCCATCAACGAGGCGTTTGCGCGCGACTGGCCCGCTGCCACCCGCATGAACCTGCTGGACGACAGCCTGTCGGCTGATCTGGCGGCAAACGGTACGGGCCTGGACGCCGCCATGCACGAACGCTTTGCACGGCTGGCCCAGTACGCGGTGGATTGCGGCAGCCAGGCGATCCTGTTCACCTGCTCGGCCTTCGGGCCTTGCATTGAGGCCGTGGCACGCCGGCATGTCGCATTGCCGGTGCTCAAACCCAACGAGGCCATGGTGGCCGACGCTACAGCCGTGCGCGCGCCGGTGGGCCTGGTGGTCAGCTTTGCGCCCACGCTGCAGTCCATGCCCGCAGAGTTTCCGCCGGGGGTGCTGCATGCATGCGCGCTGGCCGCGGGCGCGATGGATGCGCTGAATGCCGGTGACGGCGACCGCCATGACGGCCTGGTCGTGCAGGCCGCGCTGCAGCTCAAGGCCCAGGGCGCCCAGGTGATTGCGCTGGCGCAGTTCAGCATGGCGCGGGCGCAAGCCAAGGTAGCACAACAGACCGGCTTGCCGGTGCTGACCACGGTGGACAGCGCAGTGCGTGCGCTGCGCCGCAGGCTCGGCGCCTGAAGGCTTGTCATGCCGGACTTGATCCGGCATCCCCCTGCGCCGCCCAGATGCCTAGCGCCGCCCCCGCGGCTCGATCGACGCGCTCCAGCGTTCGTCCCACTGTCCCTTGGCGCCGTCCAGCTCGCGCCGCTCGCGTTTGGTGGGGCGGCCGTGCTCAATGCTCAGGGCCGGCTCGGGCGCGTAGCGGCGCTGCTCGGCGGCCTGTTCGCGGGCCTGGATGCTCTCGGGGGTTTCCTCATACAGCTGCTGCGCCACGGGCGCCGGGCCGCGTGTGCCGCTTAAGGCCCGCACCGCCACCGTGCGCGTCACCTGGCCCTGGCGCAGTATCACGGTGTCGCCGGCCTTGACCTCGCGCGACGGCTTGGCGTCCAGGCCATTGACCTGCACCCGGCCCTTGTTGATTTCATCCGTGGCCAGCGACCGCGTTTTGTAAAAGCGCGCGGCCCACAGCCATTTGTCGATCCGCAGTTTGTCCATTAACCGGGATTCTGCCCCGGTTCTGGCGTCTGTGGGGTTGCCAGCGGCAAGCGCACGGTGGCGTCCAGGCCGCTGGTGCGGCCATGGGCTTCGCGGTTGTCCAGCGCCATGCCGCCGCCCAGGGCGGCGGTGATCTCGTGACAGATGGCCAGGCCCAGTCCCGAGCCGCTGCGCACGTCGCCGGCCGAAAACGGCTGGAACAGCCGCGTGCGCAGCTCGGCGCTGATGCCGGGCCCGCTGTCGGCCACGGTCAGCGCGGCGTGGTGGGCGTCGGCCACCACGCGCACCGACAGGCTACAGCCCGGCGGGGTGTGCTTGATGGCGTTGTGCAGCAGGTTGCGCGTCAGCTCGCGCAGCATCCAGTCGTGCGCGCGCACAGGCGCGGGCACGGTGGCAATGTCAAAGTCGATGTCCTTGTCGGCCAGCAGCGCAGACAGGTCCAGCGCCACCGCGCGCACCACGTCCGACAGGTCGATGACCTCGTCGTTGGCCTGCTGGCGCAGCTGCTCGACCTTGGCCAGCGCCAGCATCTGGTTGGCCAGCTGGGTGGCGCGGTCCACGGTGGCATTGATCTCGGTCAGCGCCTGGCGTGGTGCCACGTCACCGCGCAGGGCCGACTGCACCTGCGTCTTGAGCACGGCCAGCGGCGTGCGCAGCTGGTGCGAGGCATCGCGCACAAAGCGCTTCTGGTGGTCCAGGAGGTGCTGCAGCCGCTCCATGACCTGGTTGGTGGCGTCCACCAGCGGCAGCAGCTCGCGCGGTGCATCGGGGGCTTCAATGCGGCTCAGGTCCCCCTCAGGGCGAGCCTGCAGCTCGGCGCTGATGCGGCGTACCGGGCGGGTGGCGCGCTGCACCACCACCACGGCCACCAGCGCAATCACGGCCACCAGCACGGCCTGGCGCCACAGCGTGTCGATCAGGATGCGCCGCGCTAGCGCCTCGCGCAGCTCCAGCGTTTCGGCCACCTGCACCACGGCCATGCCGCGGCCGTTGGCGCTGGCCACCGGCTGCAGCAGCACGGCCACGCGCACCGGGTCGTTGCGAAAGCGCTCGTCGTAAAAATGCACCAGCGCGGCGTAGGCATTGCGCTCGGGCAGGGCGCCGCGCCACACCGGCAGCTCGGCAAAGCCCGACACCATCTCGCCGCCCAGGGTGGAGACACGGTAGAACATGCGGCTCTGGTTGTCGGCCTCAAAGGCCTCCAGCGCGGCGTAGGGCACGGTCACGCGCAGCTGGGCCGCATCGTCGTAGCCCTGCACGTCCAGCAGCTCGCCGATGGACTTGGCCGACGCCAGCAGCGTGCGGTCGTAGGCCACGTTGACCGCGTCCAGCGCCTGGCGGTACAGGCTCACGGTGTTGATGAACACGAACAGGCCGATGGGCAGCAGGATGCCCAGCAGCAGGTACCGTCTGAGCGACAACGGCCTTGGCGTACCCCGCCCGGTCAAGCCGCCACCTTCAGCAGATACCCCAGGCCGCGCAGCGTCATCAGCGTTACGCCGGTGTGGGCCAGCTTCTTGCGCAGGCGGTACACCACCACCTCGATCGCTTCGTACTGCACGTCGGCCTCGCCGGGGAACACCAGCTCGAACAGCTTTTCCTTGGACACGGCATGGCCCGGCTTGGCCATCAGCGCATGCATCAGCGCCAGCTCGCGCGGCGTCAGCTCCATGACCTGGTCGCGGTGGTACACGGCGCCGCTGTCGCGGTCGTAGCGCAGCGCGCCCACGCTGAAGCTGCTGGCTGCGGGGGCAGGGCTGGCCGCATCGCCCCGCCGGCGGGTCAGCGCGCGCAGGCGGGCTTCCAGCTCGTCCAGGTCAAACGGCTTGGGCAGGTAGTCGTCGGCGCCGGTGTTCAGGCCGATGATGCGGTCGCCCACCGTGCCGCGTGCGGTGAGGATCAGCACCGGGGTCGTGATGCCGCTGCGGCGCGCCTGCTCCAGCACCTGCAGGCCGTCCAGCCCCGGCAGGGTCAGGTCCAGCATCACCACGTCGGGGCGGCTGGCCTGCCAGGCGGCCAGGGCCTGGCGGCCGTCGCCGCAGCACGTCACATCCATGCCGCGGCGGCTCAGCGTGCGCTGCAGCGTGGCCTGCATGGAGGGGTCGTCTTCAACCAGGAGCAGTTTCATGGGCCCCTCACTTTAGTACTTTCCCCAATGCGACGGACAGCCGAATGACAGCCAGCGGGCG
>JBEIPU010000137.1:0-11276 GCA_040376925.1 Caenimonas sp.
AAGCTCAAGGGCGAGCCGGTGGTGCTGATCGTCGCGCCCCTCTCCGGCCACTACGCCACGCTGCTGCGCGACACGGTGCGCACCATGCTCAAGGACCACAAGGTCTACATCACCGACTGGAAAAACGCGCGCACCGTGCCGCTGTCCGACGGCGAGTTCCACCTGGACGACTACGTCAACTACGTGCAGGAGTTCATCCGCCACCTGCAGGGCATCTACGGCAACTGCCACGTCATCAGCGTGTGTCAGCCCACGGTGCCGGTGCTGGCGGCCGTATCGCTCATGGCCAGCCGCAAGGAACTCACCCCGCTTTCCATGACCATGATGGGTGGGCCGATTGACGCGCGCAAGTCGCCCACGGCCGTCAACAACCTGGCCATGAACAAGAGCCACAGCTGGTTCGAGAACAACGTGATCTTCCGTGTGCCAAGCAACTTCCCCGGCGCCGGGCGGCGCGTGTACCCGGGCTTCCTGCAGCACACCGGCTTTGTCGCGATGAACCCCGACAAGCACCTGAAGAGCCACTACGACTACTTCAAGGACCTCATCAAGGGCGACGACACCAGCACCGAAGCCCACCGCAAGTTCTATGACGAGTACAACGCCGTGCTCGACATGGACGCGGACTATTACCTGGAAACCATCAAGGTGGTGTTCCAGGAATTTGCCCTGGTCAATGGCACCTGGGATGTCAAGGGCGTGGACGGCAGGCTGGAGCGCGTGCGCCCGCAGGACATCACCACCACGGCCCATTTCACCGTGGAAGGCGAGCTGGACGACATCTCGGGCTCGGGCCAGACCGAGGCAGCGCACGGCCTGTGCCACAACGTCCCCAAGACACGCCAGAAGCACCTGGAAGTCAAGGGTGCGGGCCACTACGGCATCTTCAGCGGCCGGCGCTGGCGCGACATCGTGTACCCGCAGGTCAAGGCTTTCATCCTCGCGCACAACGCGCCAGAGAAGGCAGCCCCTGCAGTCAAGGCAGCCAGGCCGGCTGCCAAAAAAGCCGCCCCCGCCAAGGCCGCTGCCCGGCGCGCCACCGCCCGCCAGTAAGCGCCGGCAGCCCGTGAGCCCGCTGGCCGCGCGCCTGAACGACGCACTGCCGCAAACGCAGTGCACCCGCTGCGGGTACCCCGATTGCGCGGCCTACGCGCAGGCCATGGCCGACGAGGCCGCGCCCATCAACCAGTGCCCGCCGGGCGGCGCCGAAGGCATTGCCCGGCTGGCCGCGCTGACGGGCCAAGCCGCCACGCCGCTGAACCCGGCCAACGGCACCGAAGGCCCACGCACCCTGGCCGTGATCGACGAGGCCTGGTGCATCGGCTGCACCCTGTGCCTGGACGCCTGCCCCACCGACGCCATCCTGGGCAGCAACAAGCGCATGCACACCGTCATCGAGCCCTACTGCACCGGCTGCGAGCTGTGCATCCCCGTGTGCCCGGTGGACTGCATCAGCCTGGAACACGCCTCCGGCACGGCCACGGGCTGGGCGGCCTGGTCACCCGCTGCCGCAGCCCAGGCGCGTCACCGCTACGACTTTCACCGCGCCCGCCTGGCGCGCGACGCCACGGAGAACGACCAGCGCCTGGAGGCCAAGGCCCTGGCCAAGCTGGCCGACCTGCCGGCCCACACCCATGACGCCAGCGGCGCCGAGGCCGACCGCAAGCGCGCCGTGATCGAAGCGGCGCTGGCAAGGGCGCGCGCGCGGCGCGACAATGGCTGAGCCGCTGTCACGCCAGAGCCCGCCTTGAACGCCCCCACCCCACCGCCGCCCCCGCCGCTGCCCTCTTCGCCGCCCGCGCAGTCACTGCCCGTTCCTGCCGCCTTGCTGCGCCCGGCCCGGCGCCTGATGGACAGGCTGACTTACCCGCGCAAGTTTGTCCTGATCTTTCTGCTGTTTGCACTGCCGCTGGGGCTCACGCTGTACCTGCTGGTGGGTGAGATCAACAGCTCCATCCGATTTGCCGAAAAGGAAATTGCAGGCGCGCACTACCTGCGCCCTCTGCGCGCCCTGCAGGAGCAGGTGGCGCGCAGCCGCCTGCTGGCCGCGGCCTACAGGGCCAACCAGCCCAACCTGCGGCCCGAGCTGGTGCGGGCGCAGGCCGGCATCCAGGACGCGCTGGCCGACCTGGACGCGATTGACGCGCGCACTGGCGCCCAGCTTGAATCCACCCAGAAGCTGGGTGTGCTCAAGGAGAACGCCGCGTTCCTGGCGGCACGCCTGCTGGCCGTGCCGCCGGTGGACACCGACTTGCTGCATGCCAAGCTGCAGGACGACATCGGCGCGCTGATGGCGCATGTGGGCGACCAGTCCAACCTGATCCTGGACCCGGACCTGGACGCCTACTACATGATGGAAGGCGTGCTGCTCAAGCTGCCCGACGCGGCAGACCTGCTGCTGCAGGCGCGGCTGCTCACGCAGGCCAAGGCCCTGCCGCAGGCGGCGCCGGGCGCCTTCAATGCCGACCTGATCCGCCTGAGCGGGCTGATTGAGTCCAACCTGGCGCGCACGCGCTATGGCGCTGAAACCGCGTTCAAGAATGAAAAGACCGGCCAGCTCAAGCTGCGCCTGGTGGACCCGGTGCAGGCCTACGAAACCGCCATCCGTGAAGCCGTGGCCGCGCTGCGCAACCTGACGCTGCCCGGCGGCGGCGCACCGGCGGCGGTGGAGGCCGCCGGCCAGTTGCTGGCACGTGCCCAGGCCGCCAACTACACCCTGGCCGAGCGTGAATCCGCGGAGCTTCAGAACCTGCTGGAGTCGCGCATCAGCGGCTTTGAGCAGCGCAAGACCATCGTGGTGACGTTTGTGGCGGCCGTGCTGCTGGTGGTGCTGTACCTGCTGCTGGCGTTCTACGCAGGCGTGATGCGCACCGTCACCCGCCTGCGCGAGGCGTCCGAGCGCATGCGCGACGGCCGCGAAGGCACCGCCGTCACGCTGGACACGCGCGACGAGCTGGGCGAGGTGGTGCAGGCCTTCAACCGCGTGGCCGACCAGCTGCGCACCGAAAAAACCGCCGCCGAAAACGAAAGCCGCCGCGCCCGCACCGCCGAGGAAGAGGTTCGCGCGCGCGAAAGCGAGCTGGTGCGCGCCCGCGAGGCCGCCGAGGAAGCCGTGCGTGCCAAGGCCGCCTTCCTGGCCACCATGAGCCATGAAATCCGCACGCCGCTGAACGGCGTGGTGGGCATGAGCGCGCTGCTGGCGGAAACCTCGCTGGACGCCGAGCAGCGCGACTTCCTGCAGACCATCCGGCTGTCCAGCGACCAGCTGCTGGCGGTGATCAACGACATCCTGGACTTCTCCAAGATCGAATCGGGCAAGTTCGACCTGGAGCATGAGCCCCTGAGCGTGCGCAACGTGATGGAAGAAGCCAGCGACATCGCCGCGCCCCGCGCGCGCGAAAAGGGCCTGGAGCTCATCGTGGACGTGCCCGAGCCCGGCGCAGGCGGCCCACCCGCGGCCATCCTGGGCGACGTGACGCGGCTGCGCCAGATCCTGATCAACCTCATCAACAACGCCGTCAAGTTCACCGACCGCGGCGCGGTGTCGGTGCATGCCCGCCTGGCCGGGCAGCCCGGGGCTGACGGCCAGGCGCTGCTGGAGTTCAGCGTGCACGACACGGGCATCGGCATCCCGGCCGACCGCGTGGGCGCGCTGTTCGAGGCCTTCACCCAGGTGGACGCGTCTACCACCCGCAAATACGGCGGCACCGGCCTGGGCCTGGCCATCTGCAAGCGGCTGGTGGGCCTGATGGGCGGGGACATCCGCGTGCAAAGCGAGCCGCGCAAGGGGTCCGTGTTTTCATTCACCGTGCGCGCGCCGCTGGCGGACCTGCCGCGCGCCCTGACTCCGCCGGACGTGACCGTGCTGCAGGGCCACCGCGTGCTGGTGGTGGACGACCACCCGGTGAACGTGCGCGTGCTCACGCGCCAGCTGCGCCAGTGGGGCCTGCGTGTGGCCACGGCCGAATCGGGCGCGGCGGCGCTGGACATCCTGTCGCAGGGGATGATGCCCGACATGATCGTGACCGACATGCACATGCCCGGCATGGACGGCCTGGACCTGGCGCGGCGCGTGCGCGCCCTGCCCGGCGGCGCCACGCTGCCGCTGGTGTTGCTCAGCTCGGGCTTCATGCCCTCGGGCACCGACGGCACGCGGCTGTTCAACGCGCGGCTGCTCAAGCCCGCGCGCCAGGTGCAGCTGTTCGAGACGCTGGCGCGCTGCCTGTCGCGCGAGGCGCCGGCGCAGCCGCAGGCCGGCGCCCGGGCTGACGAGCGCCGGCATGTGAGCGTGCTGGTGGTGGACGACAACGCGGTGAACCTCAAGGTTGCCTGCGGCATGCTGGCGCGCCTGGGCTACGACACCGTGACGGCCGACGACGGCCTGCAGGCCGTGGCTGAGGTCGAGGCCGCCATGGCCGCAGGGCGCAGCTTTGGCGCGGTGCTGATGGACCTGCACATGCCGCGCATGGACGGCCTGGAAGCCACCGCCGTGCTGCACCAGCGCTTTGGCGCAGCTGCTCCGCCCGTGATCGCGCTGACGGCCGATGCATCCGCCGAGGACCGCGACCGTTGCACCGCGGCCGGCATGGACGACTACCTGGCCAAGCCGCTGCAGGTGGCCGCGCTGGCCCAGGTGCTGGAGCGCTGGAGCGGCCCGGCGCAAGCCCCGGGCCGCATGCAGCGCCAGGCCCGCGAAGCCGCCCAGGCGGTGCGCGTGGACTTCGCACGCCTGGACAACTTCCGCGAGCTGGACAGCGACATGAGCACGGCGCGGGCCATCGTCGAGCTGTTCCTGGCGCACACGCCCGCCCAGCTGGACGCGCTGGCGGCAGCGCAGGCCGCGGGCGACAGCACCGCGCTGGCCGCGCAGGCCCATGCCCTGCGGGGCGCGGCCGGCAACGTCGGCGCGCTCACGCTGGCGCAGGCAGGCGAACAGATCGAGACACTGGCCGGGCAAGGCCAGACCGGCGGCGCCACGGCGGCACTGGTGCAGGCTGCGCAGGCCGCATGGCCGCCCACCCAGGCGCTGCTGCGCCAGTGGATCGCCAGCGCGTCCGTGCAGGCCCCGTAACAGGCCGCAGGGGCTCAGGCCGCCTGGCGCAGCGCCAGGCTCTTGTAGACGCCGCAGCCCACGTACACATCGCCCAGGCGCATCACGTAAGACATCTTGGTCTGCACGGCCTGGGTAGCGGGGTTGGTGATGTCGTATTCGGCCCAGCCCGGCGCCACGTCGGCCTGGCGGACGATGGCCGCCAGCAGCGCGTCGCCCTGCACGCCGGGGATGTCCTGCACGCGGGTGCCGACCTTGGCCGGGTTGCCGCCAAAGGCCAGGTAGCGGCCGGTCGCATCCAGCACAAACACATACATGTCACGGTCATGAAAACCGCTGGCCGGGTCGGTCAGGTGGGCCAGGAAGCGCTCGCCGCCGAGCCGCTCGAACGCGGCGCGGGCCTGGTCCACCAGCGCCACGGCCTCGCCCGCCGTGCCCTGCAGCAGGCGGAAATGCGCGACCGAACGCGTCAGCGTGGCAGCCCGCTCGCGCAGGTACTGCGCCTGGTTGGCGGCGTCTTCCACCAGCCCGGCATTGCTCTGGGTGATGCGGTCCAGCTCCTCGACGGCCGACGAGATCTGCCGCAGGCCCGTGCTCTGCTCGCCGCTGGCGCTGGAGATGACAGACATGTTGCTGGCCACGCTGCGCACGCCGTCCACGATGGCGGTGATGCCCTCGCCCGCCGCGCGGATGCGCTGCACGCCGTCTTCCACATGGCAGGTGGACGTTTCGATCAGCTTGTGGATCTGGCGCGCCTCGTCACCGCTGCGCTGGGCCAGCCGGCGCACTTCGGACGCCACCACGGCAAAGCCGCGGCCTTGTTCACCGGCGCGCGCGGCCTCCACAGCGGCGTTCAGCGCCAGCAGGTTGGTCTGAAAGGAAATGGCGTCGATCATGCCGACGATTTCGCGCATGCGCTGCGTGCCGTCGTGGATGGCGCCCACCGTCTGCACCGCCTTGGCCATGGCGCTGGCCTGGTCTTCGGCCGACGCGCGCACATGGGACGCACGGGTGTCGGCCTGGCCCGCGGCGTCGGCGTTCTGGGCCACGGTGGCAGCCAGCTGGCGCACGCTGGCTGCCGTCTGCTGCAGGCTGGCCGCCTGGCTTTCGGTGCGGCTGCGCAGGTCGCCATAGCCGCGCGCAAGCTGCTGGCCGGCCTGCTCCACCAGCGCCGAGCTGCTGCGCACATCGGCCACGATGGCCGACAGCCGCACAGCCAGGCGCGCCATGGCACGCGACATGTCCGCCAGCTCGTCGCGGCCGGCGGACTCGCTCACGCGGCCCAGTTCACCCGACTCCATGTCGCGCAGCTGCGCCATGGCCTGGGCAATGCCGCCGGACAAGACGCGGTGCAACGCCAGCAGCAGGTAGATCTGCGCCAGCGCCGCCAGGCCGACGGCCCATGGCGTGAAGGCGCCGGTTGCGGCGGCCGCGGCCCACCACACCGGCGGCACCAGCGCCACCAGCGCCAGCACCGCCAGCTTGCCGCGCAGGTGCAGCCGGCGCATCAGCAGCACGCCGGGGTAAAGCAGTAACTCCAGCAAGGCTGGTCCTCCCTCGGGGAAAGAAAATTCAGGACAGGTGCGGCAGGCCGGAGCGCTGGCGCTCGAAATGGCGGAACAGCTCCATCGCCAGGCCGCGCAGCTCGTCGTCGGCCAGCGCGTGGGCATGGCCCAGCTGCGCCAGCGCGTAGCGCCGGTCGTCCAGCATCAGGCTGGTGCTCACGCACAGGCCGTGCGAGGCCATGCGCAGCGTGAATGCCTGCAGGGCATTGCGCGGCCAGTAGCCGTCGTGACCGGCCAGGTCATAGACCGCGGGGGGTACGGGGCGGTATGCGGCCTGGGCCGCCGGGGTGTGATCAAGGTACGCCATGGGGCCTCCTGTAACGATGCCCCTAGCTTAGGCAAGGCGGGCTGGCATCCATCGCGCGATAAACGGGGGAAATTCCCTCCATTCCCGCAGCACGCTCAGGGAATCAGACGGAACTGCCCCCCGCCGTTCGGCCAGACCTCGCGCGCCGCGATCACCCAGTACTTCACGCTGTCACGCGGGTCGGTGGTGCGCTTGCGGTATTCGAAGGAACCATTCTTCTGCAGCCAGAACGACCAGTTGTTGCCGTCCTTGAAACCCAGCACCGCGCCAAACGGCTGGTAGCTGGTGACGCGGTTGACCGGCACGCCGTGGGCGTTGGCAAACGCGGTCTTGACCCGCAGCAGTTCGGCCGGGTCGTCGGCAATGTAGTCGGGCCGTTCCACCACGGCGGCGGCGGCCTTGTGCAGGTGGGCGTAGTGCGCGTCCATGTGCTGGATCTTGGCCTGGATCTTGTTCTGCTTGGTCACCCAGTTGTCGTGCACCGTCGTGGGCTGCACGGCCTGGGCGTTGGCATGGGTGACCTTGGGTGTACCCGCCGGCCCTTCGATGTAGACCGAGCAGCCGTCGATCATGGCGGTGGTGAAAAAGCGCACACCGGGGCCGTTGTAGGTGCCCGGCTCTTCCAGCTTCATGCGCGCGGTGTTGTTGCGCTGGTACGGCAGGTAAAACAGCGGGCGCAGCGTCTTGGCGTTGCGCCCCGAGCGGAACTGGGTGGACACCAGCGTGTCCTCGATGAACAGCTTGAGGTGGTCGGACGGCCAGTCCTCGGGGCGGATGTCAAAGTAGCTGATGCGGTCGGCCTTGGCCACATGCAGATAGTCGAAATGGGCGCCCAGCGGCAGGCCCACCTGCTTGGCCTGCAGCACGTTCTTGCGCAGGTCACCCGTCATGATGGGCAGGGTGCGCAGCACGGCCTGGCGCTTGGCCGGGTCCAGCAGCTTCTTGACATACCCGTCAGACATTCGTTCCCCCTGTGGCACCGCTGCGCGGCAACTGCAGGGAATGTAGAAAGCAGGCGGCGAGCGGTCAAGCCTGTCAAGGTTGACAGGTGCCGGGCGCGGCGTTCAACCCAATGCGTCGTTGAGCCTGTCGTTGAATTCCGACTGGCTCAAGGCGGTGCCGATCTCGCGCGGCAGCGCGTCGCGCACCGAGAACACCCCCAGCACCTTGGCCGCGGGTCCCACGATGGGCAGGTGGCGAAAGCCGCGCTCGATCATGATCAGCACCGCATCGGACACCCGCGTTTCGGGCGGCACGCAGATGGGGCTGGGCGTCATCACGGCACGCACCGGCGTGGTTTCCGGGTCCAGCCCCTTGGCCAGCACGCGGGTCATCAGGTCGCGCTCGGTCACGATGCCCAGCAGCACATCGGGCAGCTCCATGATGAGCACGCTGCCGCAGTTGGCGCGGGTCATCACGCCCGCGGCCTCGCGCACCGTGGCCAGCGGCCCCAGGCGGATCACCCGCTTTTGCGACAGCGACTGGAAGACGGTGCGTTCAGCCATGGCGGACTCCTTTGCAGCCACTTTAGGCGCCGCGCCGCGCTAGCGCAAGGACGCGTTCAGCCGGTCCAGCGCCGCCGCGCCCGGGCACAGCCGGTCCGCGTCCAGCGCATTGAGCGGCAAGGCGCTGGTGTTCAGCGCCGTGTGCAGGTCGGTGGCCAGCGGGTCCACGTACAGCAGGCCGGTCACCACCTCGCCGCGCGCCTGGTGCGCCTGCATGAAGTTCAGCGCCGCATGCCGGTCGGTGGGGTCGTAGCCCGCATGCAGGCTGCGCAGGCGCAGCAGCGTGCCGTCATGCTGGCGCACGTCGGCCACCTCGCCGGGCGCGGCGTCCAGCGTGATCTCGTCGCGCGCGCTGATGAAGTCAATGCGGCTGACCGACTCGTTGTGCTCGCGCACGTAGTCGTAGCTCTTGGTGCTGCCCGGGTGGTTGTTGAAGGCCACGCAGGGGCTGATCACGTCAATGAAGGCCGCGCCGCCGTGGCTGATCGCGCCCTTGATCAGCGGCACCAGCTGCGCCTTGTTGCCCGAAAAGCCGCGCGCCACATAGGTCGCGCCCAGCTGCAGGGCCATGGCCACCAGGTCCACCGGGCTGTCGCTGTTGACCACGCCCTTCTTGCTTTTGCTGCCCTGGTCGGCTGTGGCCGAGAACTGGCCCTTGGTCAGGCCATAGACGCCGTTGTTCTCCACGATGTAGGCCATGCGCACGCCGCGGCGCATGGCATGGGCAAACTGCCCCAGGCCGATGGACGCCGAATCGCCGTCGCCCGACACACCCAGGTACAGCAGGTCGCGGTTGGCCAGGTTGGCACCGGTGAGCACGCTGGGCATGCGGCCGTGCACGGTGTTGAAGCCGTGGGACGCGCCCAGGAAGTAGTCCGGCGTCTTGGAACTGCAGCCGATGCCCGACAGCTTGGCCACGCGGTGGGGCTGGATGTCCAGCTCCCAGCAGGCCTGGATGATGGCCGCGCTGATGCTGTCGTGGCCGCAGCCCGCGCACAGCGTGGAGATCTTGCCCTCGTAGTCGCGCCGGGTGTAGCCGACCTTGTTCTTCTCCAGCGTGGGGTGGTGCAGCCGGGGTTTGGTCAGGTAGGTCATGGCGCGGTCTCCCTTGCTTGCACATGGCTCTGGATGGCCTGGGTGATGAAGCGCGCCGTGATCGGCGTGCCGTCAAAGTGGCGCACGCGCACCAGTTGCGCCGGGCTCACGTCCAGCTCGTTGACCAGCAGGCTGTGCATCTGGCCGTCGCGGTTTTGCTCGACCACGAACACGCGCTCGTGCGCGTCGATGAATTCGCGCACCGAAGCCGGGAACGGAAACGCACGCAGCCGCAGTGCGTCCAGGTGCACGCCGTCGCCCGCCAGCGCGGCCAGCGCCTCGGCCATGGCCGGGCTGGTGGAGCCGAAATAGATGACGCCCAGTGGCGTCTGGCGCGCCGCAGGGCGCAGCACCGGCTGGGGCACCAGCGTGGCGGCGGTGGCGAATTTTTTCAGCAGCCGCTCCACGTTGTAGATGTAGTCCGGCCCGCGCTCGGAGTACTGCGCATAGGGGTTGCGCGTGGTGCCCCGGGTGAAATAGCTGCCCTTGGTGGGGTGGGTTCCCGGCAGGGTGCGCCAGGGGATGCCGTCGCCGTCCACGTCCTTGTAGCGGCCAAAGTCCCGCCCTGCGTCCAGCTCGGCAGCGGTCATGACCTTGCCGCGGTCCAGGCTGCGGCTGTCGTCCCAGGCAAAGGGCTCGCACAGGCGCTGGTTCATGCCGATGTCCAGGTCGGTCATGACAAACACCGGCGTCTGCAGCCGGTCAGCCAGGTCCAGCGCCGCGGCCGAATGCTCGAAGCACTCCGTGGGGTCCTCGGGGAACAGCAGCACATGCTTGGTGTCGCCGTGCGATGCATAGGCGCAGGCCAGGATGTCGGCCTGCTGCGTGCGCGTGGGCATGCCGGTGGACGGCCCGCCGCGCTGCACGTTGATGATGGTCACCGGGATCTCGGCAAAGTAGGCCAGGCCGATGAATTCCGTCATGAGCGACACGCCAGGGCCCGATGTGGCCGTGAAGGCCCGCGCGCCGTTCCAACCTGCCCCGACCACCATGCCGATGGAGGCGATTTCGTCCTCGGCCTGCACGATGGCGTAGTGGTTCTGCCCGGTGGCCGGGTCCACCCGGTATTTGGCACAGTATTTCTGGAAGGCCTCGGCCACCGACGACGACGGCGTGATCGGGTACCAGGCCGCCACCGTGGCGCCGCCGTACAGACAGCCCAGGGCCGCCGCCGAGTTGCCGTCTACAAAGATGCGCTCGCCCACCTTGTCGGCGCGCCGCACGCGGATGCCCAGCGGCGCCTTGAGGTGCTCGCTGGCAAAGTCGCGGCCCAGGTGCAGGGCCTGCACGTTGGAGGCCAGCAGCTTTTCCTTGCCCTTGTACTGCTCGCCAAACAGTTTTTCGATCACCTCGGGCTCGATCTCCAGCAGCACCGACAGCGCGCCCACATACACAATGTTCTTGAACAGCTGGCGCTGGCGCGGATCGGAATACACGGCGTTGCAGATTTCCGTGAGCGGCATGCCGATGACGTGGATGTCGTCGCGGAATTTCTCTTTCGGCAGCGGCCGGGTGCTGTCGTAGAACAGGTAGCCACCGCTCTCCAGCTCGGCCACGTCGGCATCCCAGGTCTGCGGGTTCATGGCCACCATCATGTCGATGCCGCCGCGCCGGCCCAGCCAGCCCTGCTCGGTCACGCGCACCTCGTACCAGGTGGGCAGGCCCTGGATGTTGCTGGGGAAGATGTTGCGCGGGCTGACCGGCACGCCCATGCGCATGATGGCCTTGGCAAACAGCTCGTTGGCGCTGGCCGA
>JBEIPU010000023.1:0-31784 GCA_040376925.1 Caenimonas sp.
CACATCCGCGCCATGCTGGCCTTCCACGAAATGGGCATCCCCACGGTGGACTACGGCAACAACCTGCGCCAGGTGGCCAAGGACTTTGGCGTGGCCAATGCGTTTGACTTCCCCGGTTTTGTGCCCGCCTATGTGCGCCCGCTGTTCTGCAAGGGCATCGGGCCGTTCCGCTGGGTGGCCTTGAGCGGCGACCCGGAAGACATCCGCAAGACCGACGCGAAGATGAAGGAACTGTTCCCCGACAACAAGCACCTGCACCGCTGGCTGGACATGGCAGGCGAGCGCATTGCGTTCCAGGGCCTGCCCGCGCGTATCTGCTGGATCGGCCTGGGCGAGCGGCACCTGGCCGGCCTGGCGTTCAACGAGATGGTGAAGTCCGGTGAGCTCAAGGGGCCGATCGTGATCGGTCGCGACCACCTGGACAGCGGCTCGGTCGCGTCGCCCAACCGCGAGACCGAAGCCATGATGGACGGCAGCGACGCCGTGAGCGACTGGCCGCTGCTGAACGCCCTGCTCAACACGGCCAGCGGCGCCACCTGGGTCAGCCTGCACCACGGCGGCGGCGTGGGCATGGGCTATTCGCAGCACAGCGGCGTGGTGATCTGCGCGGACGGCACCCAGGAGGCCGCAGAAAAGCTGGGCCGCGTGCTGTTCAACGACCCGGCCACCGGCGTGATGCGACATGCGGATGCAGGCTATGACATCGCAAAAGCCTGTGCCAAGGACAACAAGCTCAACCTGCCGATGATCTGATGACGCTCACCCTCGTTCCCGGCCAGCTCACGCTGGCCCAGCTGCGCCAGCTGTGCAGCCCCACGCCGCCGCAGGTGGCGATTGATCCGGCCTGTCGCGACGGCATTCGCGCCAGTGCCGCATTGGTGAAAAAAGCCACCGAGGGCGACGCCGCCGTCTATGGCGTGAACACCGGTTTTGGCAAGCTGGCCATGAAGCGCATTGCGCGCGAAGACCTGGCCACGCTGCAGCTCAAGCTGCTGCGTTCCCACGCCGTGGGCGTGGGCGAGCCCATGAGCGAGCGCGTGGTGCGCCTGATCCTGGTGCTCAAGGCCACCAGCCTGGCGCGCGGCTACTCAGGTGTGCGCGAAGAAGTGGTGGATGCACTGGTAGCGCTGCACAACGCAGGCGTGATCCCCGTGATTCCCTGCCAGGGCTCGGTGGGCGCGTCGGGCGACCTGGCGCCGCTGGCCCACCTGTGCCTGCCGCTCATTGGCGAAGGCGAGGCCTTCTACCAGGGTCAGCGCATGCCCGGCGGCGATGCGCTGGCCAAGGCGGGCCTGAAGCCCATCGCCCTGGGCGCCAAGGAAGGCCTGGCGCTGATCAACGGCACGCAGGTCTCGGCCGCGCTGGCCATTGAGGCGCTGCTGGCCACCGACCGCCTGTTTGAAGCGGCGGTCATCTCCGGCGCGCTGACGCTGGACGCCGCCCGCGGCAGCGACGGCCCGTTTGACCCCCGCATCCACGCCGTGCGCGGCCAGCCGGGCCAGATTGACTGCGCGGCCGCCTACCGTGCACTGATGGTGGGCAGCGAAATCCGCGCTTCGCACCTGGAAGGCGATGACCGCGTGCAGGACCCTTACTGCCTGCGCTGCCAGCCCCAGGTGATGGGCGCCTGCCTGGACCAGATGCGCTACGCCGCACAGGTGCTGGTGCGCGAGGCCAATGCCGTCACCGACAACCCGCTGGTCTTTGAGGGCCTGATGGTGTCGGGCGGCAACTTCCACGCTGAACCGGTCGCACTGGCCGCTGACGCCCTGGCCGTGGCCATTGCCGAAATCGGCGCCATCACCGAGCGGCGTATCGCCATGCTGGTGGACACCGTGGTGTCGCGCCTGCCGCCGTTCCTCACGCCGGACCCTGGGCTGAACAGCGGCTTCATGATCGTGCACGTCACCGCGGCGTCACTGGCCAGTGAAAACAAGTCGCTGGCCCACCCCGCCAGCGTGGACAGCCTGCCGACCTCGGCCAACCAGGAGGACCATGTGAGCATGGCGACCTTCGCGGCGCGGCGACTCACCCCCATGCTCTCCAACACCGCGCACATCGTGGCCATCGAGCTGCTGGCCGCCGCCCAGGGCATTGAGTTCCTGCGGCCCCTGACCAGCGCCCCGGCGCTGGAAGGCGTGATGCGCCTGGTGCGCACTGTGTCGCCCGCCATGATGCAGGACCGCAGCCTGGCGCGCGACATGCAGGCCATGCACCACCTGGTGGCCAGCGGTGCCATTGGCGATGCCACCGAAACGCAAATTGCGGAATTACACGCATTGCGCCTGGCATGAAGCCTGCATAGAGTTCCCTCACACCCACCCTGTCAACCCACTGGAGAAACCATGAAGAAGCTGTTCACCGCCGCCCTCGTCACGCTGGCCTTTGCCGGTGCCCACGCGCAGGAAACCAAAGTCGCCATCGGCATGTCGGGCTGGACGGGCTTTGCGCCGCTGACCCTGGCCAAGGAAGCCGGCATCTTCAAGAAAAACGGCCTGGATGTGTCGATCAAGAAGATCCCGCAAAAAGACCGCCACCTGGCCATCGCCTCGGGGGACATCCAGTGCGCCGCCACCACGGTGGAAACCTGGATCGCATGGAACGCCGCCGGTGTGGCCACCACGCAGATCTTCCAGCTGGACAAAAGCTATGGCGCCGACGGCATGGTGGTCAAGCCCGGCATCACCAAGATCAGCGACCTGAAGGGCAAAACGGTGGCCGCCAGCGCACCGGGCACCGCGCCCTACTTCACCCTGGCCTGGATGCTCAAGAAAAATGGCCTTTCTCCGAAGGACGTGAAGATCGTCAACCTGGAGCCGCAAGCGGCCGCCAACGCGATGATCGCGGGCAACACCGACATTGACGCCGCCATGACCTATGAGCCCTACCTGGGTGCCGTGCGGGCCAAGCCCGAGGCCGGCAAGATCATTGCCACCACGCTGGACTATCCGATGATCATGGACACCTTCGGCTGCACGCCCAAGTTCCTCAGCGACAACCCCAAGGCCGCCAAGGCCCTGGCCGACAGCTACTTCGAGGCCGTGGAGATGATCGCCAAGGAACCCAAGAAGAGCTTCGAAATCATGGGCGCCGACGTCAAGCAAAGCGGCGAACAGTTCGAGAACAGCCAGAAGTACCTGCGCTGGCAGGACCGCGCGGCCAACCAGAAGTTCTTTGCCGGCGAGCACGCCGCCTTCAGCAAGGAAGCCGCCGACCTGCTGCTGGAGGCCGGTGTGATCCGCGCGATCCCTGACCTCACGAAGCTGGCCGACACCCGTTTCATCAAATAACCCACCCCCGAAGCGGCCTGCGGCCGCCTCCCCCTCACGGGGGCGCCACCAGCGGCCCGGCAAAGCCGGTTCCGCGGTGGCCCCGAACAGACACCGCTTGCCAACACCTAATCGCATGAAACCTCTTGAGCCTGTGGCGCCCGGCACCCGTGTGGTGCTGGGGGTGAGCTTCTTCATCCTGTTCTTTGCCGTGTGGGCCGCTGCCACCTTCGGCGGGTTCGTGTCCAAGACCTTCCTGGCCGACCCCTGGACCATGGTGAAGTCCGGCTACGACCTGCTGGTCAACCAGGGCTTCATCAAGGACATCGGCATGACCGTGTGGCGGGTGCTGGGTGGCTTTGCGATCGCTGCCGCCATGGCCGTTCCACTGGGCGTGCTGATGGGTGCGTACAAGCCCGTTGAGGCGTTCTTTGAACCCTTTGTGAGCTTTGCGCGCTACCTGCCCGCGTCGGCCTTCATCCCGCTGCTGATCCTGTGGGCCGGCATTGGCGAGGCGCAAAAGCTCAGCGTGATCTTCATTGGCAGCTTCTTCCAGCTGGTACTCATGATTGCCGTGAGCGTGGGCAACACGCGGCGCGACCTGGTGGAGGCGGCTTACACGCTGGGTGCGGGCGACCGCGGCATCGTCACCCGCGTGCTGGTGCCCAGCAGCGCACCCGAGATTGCCGAGACGCTGCGCATGGTGCTGGGCTGGGCCTGGACGTATGTGATCGTGGCCGAGCTGATCGGCGCGAGCAGCGGCATCGGCCACATGATCACCGACAGCCAGGCGCTGCTGGCCACCGACCAGATCATCTTCGGCATCATCGTGATCGGCCTGATCGGGCTGGCAAGCGACTTTGCCTTCAAGGCATTCAACAGGAAGCTGTTCCCCTGGGCGCAGATTGGAAGATGAACATCCTTGACGTCTCCCAGGTCTCCAAGACCTTTACCGGCACGAACGGTGGCACGCTCGCGCTTCAAGCCACGGACCTGAGCGTCGCCGAGAACGACTTCATCACCATCCTGGGGCCGAGTGGCTGCGGCAAGAGCACGCTGCTGCGCATGGTCGCAGGGCTGGACACCCCCACCACCGGCAGCATCACGCTGGACGGCAAGACCGTCAGCGGCCCCGGTGCCGACCGCGGCATGGTGTTCCAGAGCTACACGCTGTTCCCGTGGCTCACCGTGCTGCAGAACGTGTGCTTTGGCCTGCGCGAAAAGGGCATGCCGCTGGCGCAGCAGCATGAGATCGCCCACGCCTTTCTGGCCAAGGTGGGCCTGAAGGACTTCGCCCACCACTTCCCCAAGCAGCTGTCAGGCGGCATGCAGCAGCGCACGGCACTGGCCCGGGCCCTGGCGAACAATCCGCGCATCCTGCTGATGGACGAGCCCTTCGGCGCGCTGGACCATCAAACGCGCGAGCTGATGCAGGAGCTGCTGCAGGGTATCTGGGAAGCAGAACGCAAGACCGTCCTGTTCGTCACCCACGACATCGATGAGGCCATCTTCATGGGCAGCCGCACCGTCGTCATGAGCGCGCGGCCTGGCCGCATCAAGTGCGATTTGCCGGTGCCCATCGAACACCCGCGCCACTATTCCGTGAAGACCACGCCGGTGTTCATGGACCTGAAAGCGCGGCTGACGGAAGAAATCCGCATTGAAGTGCAGCGGGCGGCGGCGTTGGTGGCTGCCTGAAACCGGGCGCTCAGCGGTAAAACGCCTCCACCTTCCCCTTCAGCTTGATCATCAGCGGGTTGCCCTTGCGGTCCAGCGTCTTGCCGGCGGGGACCTGGATCCAGCCTTCGCTCAGGCAGTACTCCTCGACATCGTTGCGCTCCTTGCCGTTGAAGCGGATGCCGATGGGGTGTTCGAACACGGCGGCGACGTGGTGCTTGCTGCGCGGGTCCACGCTCAGGCGGTCGGGCAGGTCGGGGCGGGGGGTGGGTTCGCTCATGGCTTCTTTCATGCGGGGCCTGTAATCTAGCCGAATTTTCCGGGCTCGGGGCCCTGCGCTGCCCGTCAGACGGCGGCCTACATCCGGGCAGCAGGTGGCTGACAGCCAAATTCCGCCGGTGCCTACCGGGCGGCGCCTCGGCGCTGCCGATCATGGAGCCATGTTGAATTGAAAGGCTCCACCATGAACACGCTGCGATTGATCGAGGCCTACCCGGCCACCGCCGCCACCCCGCCCCGCCAGGGCCACACGCCACCGCCGCTGCGCCTGCCGAAATTCCTGCAGCGTCAGCTGGCCAAGCCGCTGCAGACCGCGGATGACGTCGATGCGCTGGTGGAACAGATCCGCATTGCCGACGCGCGCGGCCTGCTCTGAGCCAGCTCAGGCGTCGGCGTCGGCCACCAGCCGGTAGCCCACGGCGATTTCGGTCAGCAGGTGCCGCGGCTGGGCCGGGTCGGGCTCCAGCTTCTGGCGCAGGTGGCCCATGTAGATGCGAAGGTAGTGGCTCTGGTCCGAATGCGCCGGGCCCCACACCTCGCGCAGCAGCTGCCGGTGCGTGAGCACCCGCCCCACATTGGCGATCAATACCGTCAGCAGCCGGTACTCGATGGGGGTCAGGTGCACTTCATCGCCTCCACGGCGCACCACGCGGGCCATGCGGTCCACCTGCACATCGCCAAAGCGGAACACGGCGTCTGACGCACCACCGCCCGCCTGCAGCTCACCGCCGGCGGCGCGTGGGCGGCGCAGGTTGGCGCGCACGCGTGCCAGCAGTTCGCCCACGCCAAACGGTTTGGTCAGGTAATCGTCGGCGCCAGCGTCCAGCGCGGCAATTTTGTCCAGCTCGTCGCTGCGCGCCGACAGCACAATGATCGGCACCGCCGACCAGCCGCGCACGTCGCGCAGCAGGTCCAGCCCGTCGCCGTCGGGCAGGCCCAGGTCCAGGATCAGCACATCCGGCTTGCGCGTGCCGGCCTGGCTGAGCCCGGCGCGCAGGGTGTCTGCCTCATGAACCTGCCAGCCCTCGGCCTCCAGCGCAGCGCGCACAAAGCGCCGGATCTGGGGTTCGTCCTCGATGACGACGGCAACAGGAGTCGGGATAGACATGGTTCAGCCCATCAATGATGCCGCATCGGCCGGCGGCTGCCGGCGCGGCAGGCGCAGCGCAAACTGCGCACCTCCACCGGGCGCGTTGGTGGCGTTGACCTCGCCATGGTGCGCATCCACCACGGCCTTGCAGATCGCCAGACCCAGCCCCACACCGGGGGTGGTCGACTCCGCCTGGCCGCGCGTGAACTTGTCAAACAGCGTCTGTTCGCGGCCCTGCAATGACACCGGCAAGCCCGGGCCATGGTCGCGCACCGTGATCACCAGCGCATCCGCCGTCGCCTGCGCACCCAGCTTGATCGGGGGTGCACCGTACTTGGCGGCGTTTTCCAGCAGGTTGACAAGGGCCCGCTCGACCAGCACGGCATCAAATTCCACCAGCGGCAGATCGGGCGGCAGCGCAGTGGCCACCTTCTGGCCGGCCAGCGCCGGCTGCGCCGCGCGGATGGCCGAGCCCACCACCTCTTCCACCGACTGCCATTCCATGCGCAGGCTCACCGCGCCGCTTTGAAGCCGCGCCATGTCCAGCAGGTTGTTGACCAGGGTGCCCAGCGCCCGCGCCTGTTCGCTCAGGGCCCGGGCCATGCCGGCCTGCTCGCCGGACAAGGCCGGCGCTGATTGCTGCAGCGATTGCGCCAGGCCGATCAGCGCCGTCAGCGGCGTGCGCACGTCGTGCGATAGGGCGGCCAGCAGCGCATTGCGCAGCCGCTCGGACTCCATGTCCACCACCGCCTGCTGGGCGATCTCCACGTAGTGCACGCGCTCCAGCGCGATGGCGATCTGGCGCGCCAGCGTGTCCAGCTGCTGCATCTGCTCCGGAATCAGCAGCCAGCGGGGCTGCGCAGGCCGCAGGGCCAGCACGCCGCGCACACGCATGGGCGCGCGCAGCGGCAGGTAGTGCCAGGCCTGCGCGGCCAGCGTGGTGGTCGCCAGCCCCGCGGGCTGGGCATTGCGCAAGGCCCAGTCAGCCACGCTGGCGTCAAAGCCATCGACTGGCCCCGTCGGCAGCACCAGCTGGTCGCGCGCGTCGGTAGGCAGCACCAGCGCCTGCCCGCCAAAATTGCGCTGCACCGCGGCCTCGCCCAGCTCGGCCACCTGCGAACCCAGCAATGCGCCCGACAGATCGCGCGTCAGCTCGAACAGCGACTGCGCCCGGCGTTCGCGGCTGGCGGCAATGCGGGCCTGGAACTTCAAGCCCGCCGTGAGCTGCCCGGTCAGCAGGCCCACGGCCAGCATCACCGCAAACGTGACCAGGTACTGCACATCGCTGACCGCGAAAGACAGTTGCGGAGGCACGAAAAAAAAGTCAAATCCCGCGACATTCAGCACCGCCGCCAGCGCTGCGGGGCCTCGCCCGAAGCGCATCGCCACGCCCACCACCCCCAGCAGGAACAGCATCACGATGTTGGCCAGATCCAGGTAGTCGCGCAGCGGCGTACTGGCCAGGGTGATGGCCACGCTGCTGGCCGCGGCCCACGCATAGCGCGGCCAGGCGTGTTGCCAGGCGTGATCGCCATCGTCGTCCAGCGGTCGCTGCACCAGCCGGGCGAGCTTGCGCGTGCTGGGGGCGGAGCCAACCTCCACGATATCCATCGTCGGCGCAAGCGCCGCCAGGCGGCGCGTCAGGCCGCGCGCACCCAGCCCCCAGGGCAGACGCGATGCGGGTGGGCGGCCCACCACCAGGGTGGCGCAGTTCAGCGTCTGCGCCTGCTTGACCAGCTCGGCGGCGACGTCGCTGCCGGTCAGCACCGCCGTGCCGGCGCCCAGCGATTCGGCCAGCTTGAGCACCGCCAGCACGCGGTCGCGTTGCTCGCTATCCAGCCGCTGCAGCTGCGGCGTTTCCACATAGGCGGCGTGCCAGCGCACGTTGATCTGGCCGGCCATGCGCGCCGCGCTGCGCACCGTCTGCTCGGCGCCCTCGCGTGGTCCCACGCAGGCCAGGATGGCGCCTTCGGTGTTCCACACCGGCGCAATGGATTGCTCCACGCGGTAGCTGCGCACATCGTCTTCCACATGGTCAGCCGTGCGGCGCAGTGCAATTTCGCGCAGCGCAATCAGGTTGCCCTTGCGAAAGAAATTCTGCGCGGCGCGCTCGGCCTGCTGGGGCAGGTAGACCTTGCCGGCTTTCAGGCGCGCCAGCAGCTCATCTGGCGTCACGTCAACCAGGATGACCTCGTCGGCCTCGTCCAGCACCGTGTCGGGCACGGTCTCGTGCACGCGGATGCCGGTGATGGCGCCCACCGTGCCGTTGAGGCTTTCCAGGTGCTGCACGTTCATGGCCGACCAGACGTCGATGCCCGCATCCAGCAGCTCCTGCACGTCCTGCCAGCGCTTGGGGTGGCGCGAGCCTTCCACGTTGGAATGCGCCAGCTCGTCCACCAGCAAAACGGCGGGCTTGCGCGCCAGCGCGGCGTCCAGGTCGAACTCGGGCAAGGTGCGGCCGCGGTACGGGACCTCGCGCAGGGGCAGCACAGGCAGGCCGGCGAGCAGCTCGGCGGTTTCGCTGCGGCCGTGGGTTTCCACCACGCCCACCAGTATCTGGCGGCCGGCCTTGTGCTCGCGCTGCGCCGCGCTCAGCATGGCGTACGTTTTGCCCACGCCTGCGCTGGCGCCGATGTAAATGCGCAGCTTGCCGCGGCGCGCGCGCGATTCACCCTCGCGGATCTGCTCCAGCAACTGGTCGGGGTCGGGCCGGGTGTACGACGGCGTGATCATCAACTGCGTGGTTTCATCATCCAGCTGTCAGCCTAGCACCGCTTTGCGCTCACGGCAGGGCCTGAACGGCCAGATTGAGCAGCAGGACGTTGACGCGCGGCTCACCGAGCAGTCCCCACCGCGGCCGTTCGGTGTGTTGCTCCACCAGCGCCTGCACATTCTCTACTGGCAAGCCCCGCAGCCGCGCCACGCGCGCCGCCTGGTAGCGGGCGGCGGCCGGGCTGATGTGCGGGTCCAGGCCGCTGGCCGAGGCCGTGACCAGATCCACTGGCACCGGTGCCGTGTTGCCCGGGTCGGCGGCGCGCAGCGCCTGCACGCGGCCTTTCACGGCGTCCACCAGCGCCGGGTTCAGCGGCCCCAGGTTGGAGCCGCCGGATGCACTGGCGTTGTAGGGCATGGGCCCGGTGGCCGACGGCCGGCCCCAGAAGTATTGGGGGTCACTGAAATTCTGGCCGACAAGCGCCGAGCCCACCGGCTTGCCGTTGACCTCGATCAGGCTGCCGGCCGCCTGGGCGGGGAACAGCGCCTGGGCCGCGCCCGTCACCACCAGCGGGTAGGCCACCCCGGTGACCAGCGTGAGCGCCACCGACAGAACCAGCACAGGACGAATGATGTTGTTCATATGAATGCTCCTCAAGCCAGCCCGGTGGCTGCAAGCACCAGGTCAATCGCCTTGATGCCGATGAAGGGAACGACCAGGCCGCCCAGGCCATAGATCAGCAGATTGCGGCGCAGCAGCGCGGCAGCGCCCATGGCGCGGTACTTCACGCCCCGAAGCGCCAGCGGAATCAGCACGATGATGATCAGCGCGTTGAAGACCACCGCCGACAGAATGGCCGACTGCGGGCTTGCCAGCTGCATCACGTTGAGCGCGGCCAGCTGCGGATAGGTGCTGACGAAGATGGCCGGGATGATGGCGAAGTACTTCGCCACGTCATTGGCGATGGAGAACGTGGTGAGCGAGCCGCGCGTCATCAGCAGCGCCTTGCCGGTTTCCACCACCTCCAGCAGTTTGGTGGGGTTGGAGTCCAGGTCCACCATGTTGCCCGCCTCCTTGGCGGCCTGGGTGCCGGTGTTCATGGCCACGGCCACGTCGGCCTGGGCCAGCGCGGGCGCGTCGTTGGTGCCGTCGCCGGTCATGGCCACCAGGCGGCCTTCGGCCTGGTACTGGCGGATCAGGCGCAGCTTTTCCTCGGGTGTGGCTTCGGCCAGGAAGTCGTCCACGCCGGCTTCGGCCGCAATGGCGGCGGCGGTCAGCTTGTTGTCGCCGGTAATCATCACGGTCTTGATGCCCATGCGGCGCAATTCACCGAAACGCTCGCGGATGCCGGCCTTGACAATGTCCTTGAGCTCGACAATGCCCAGCACCTGGTTGCCCTCGCTTACCGCGAGCGGCGTGCTGCCGCGCCGGGCCACGTCTTCGGATGCACGCACCACCTCAGCGGGCACGGCCCCGCCCTGCGATTCGACATGCTTGCGCACAGCATCCACCGCCCCCTTGCGGATGGCCAGCGGATGGCCTTCGCCGGGCACGTCCACGCCGCTCATGCGGGTTTGCGCGGTAAACGGCAGGAACACAGCGCCTTGCGCAGCGCGGTCGTCCACCCGGGCCCGGCGCGCCAGCTCGACGATGCTGCGGCCCTCGGGCGTTTCGTCAGCCAGCGAGGCCAGCAGGGCCGCGCGCGCAAGGCGGGTCTCGGCCACGCCAGGCGCGCAGCCAAACGCACTGGCCTGGCGGTTGCCGTGGGTGATGGTGCCGGTCTTGTCCATCAGCAGCACATCGACGTCACCCGCGGCCTCCACGGCGCGACCGGAGGTGGCGATCACATTGGCCTGCATCATGCGGCTCATGCCCGCCACACCCACGGCCGACAGCAGGCCGCCAATGGTGGTGGGTATCAGGCACACCAGCAGCGCGATCAGCGCCGTCAGGCTCACCACCGTGCCGGCCTGGCTGGCCTCTACGCTGAAGATGGAAAACGGCAGCAGCGTGACGCTCACCACCAGGAACACGATGGTCAGCGCCACCAGCAAAATGGTCAGCGCGATTTCGTTGGGCGTCTTCTGGCGCTTGGCGCCTTCGACCATGCTGATCATGCGGTCCAGGAAGGATTCGCCCGGGTTGACCACGATGCGCACCACCAGCCAGTCGGACAGCACGCGGGTGCCGCCTGTCACGGCCGAAAAGTCGCCACCCGATTCGCGCACCACGGGCGCCGATTCGCCGGTGATGGCGCTTTCATCCACCGATGCCACGCCTTCGATCACCTCGCCGTCCAGCGGGATCATGTCGCCGGCTTCCACCAGCACCACATTGCCGCGGCGCAGGTTGTCGGCCTGCTCGGGCAGCCATGGGGTGCCGTGGAACACCGCAGCATCCTGGGCACCATATTTCTTGGCCCAGGTGCTTTTCTTGAGCACGCGCAGCGATGCGGCCTGCGCCTTGCTGCGGCCTTCGGCCAGTGCCTCGGCGAAGTTGGCGAACAGCACGGTGAACCACAGCCACACGGCCACCGCCAGGATGAAGCCCGAGGGCGCTTCGCCCTGGCCTTGCAGCGACTGCAGCCACAGGAAGGTGGTGAGGATGCTGCCGATGTAGACGACAAACATCACGGGGTTGCGCCACTGCACCCGCGGGTTGAGCTTGGTGAAGGCGGCCACGACGGCGGGCTTGACGAGCGACGGGTCCATCAGCGTCAGGGTTCTGGTTTGCGTATTCATGTTCTGGCTCCTGTCTCAGCGCGCGGGCCAGAGCATCAGGTGCTCGACCACGGGGCCCAGCGCCAGCGCCGGGACATAGTTCAGCAAGCCCACCAGCAGCACCGTGCCGACCAGCAGACCCACAAACAGCGGGCCGTGCGTGGGCATGGTGCCCGCCGTCACCGGCAGGCGCTTCTTGGCGGCCAGCGCGCCGGCAATGGCCAGCACCGGCACGATCACGCCGAAGCGGCCCAGCCACATGGCCAGGCCCAGCAGCGTGTTGTAGAACGGCGTGTTGGCCGACAGGCCGGCAAAGGCGCTGCCGTTGTTGTTGCCGGCCGAGGTCAGCGCATAGAGGATTTCAGAGAAGCCGTGTGCGCCCGGGTTGGCAATGCCGGCCTTGCCCGCGCCGGACAGCACGGCCACCGCCGTGCCCGCCAGCACGACGATGGGCGTTACCAGGATCACGAGGGAGGCGAGCTTCATCTCATGTGCCTCGATTTTCTTGCCCAGGTATTCCGGCGTGCGCCCGATCATCAGGCCCGCGATGAACACCGCCAGGATGGCAAACACCAGCATGCCGTACAGGCCGGAGCCGACGCCGCCGAACACCACCTCGCCCAGTTGCATCATCACCATGGGCACCATGCCGCCCAGGGGGGTGTATGAGTCGTGCATGGAAATGACCGCGCCACACGAGGCGGCCGTGGTGATCACCGCGAACAGGGCGGAGGCTTCGATGCCGAAGCGCGTTTCCTTGCCTTCCATGTTGCCGCCGGCCTGCAACGCGCTGGCCGTCTGGTCCACGCCCAGCGGCGCCAGCAACGGGTTGCCCGCCTGTTCGGCCGGGATGATGGCCATCACGGCCAGCACAAACATCACTGTCATGGCAGCCAGCACGGCCCAGCCCTGGCGGATATCGCCCACTTCGCGACCGAAGGCAAAGCACAGCGCGGCCGGGATCAGGAAGATCGCCAGCATCTGGAACAGGTTGGACAGCGCGGTCGGGTTCTCATACGGGTGGGCCGAGTTCGCGTTGAAGAAACCGCCACCGTTGGTGCCGATCATCTTGATGGCCTCCTGCGAAGCCACCGGGCCCATGGCCAGGGTCTGCGTCGCGTTGCTGGCGCCGTCGATCACCGTCACAGTCTTGTACGGGTCAAAGTTCTGCACCACGCCCTGCCCCACCAGAAAGATGGCCAACACCAGCGACAGCGGCATCAGCAGCCAGGTGGTGATGCGCGTCACGTCTACCCAGAAGTTGCCGATCACGCCGCTGGAGCGCGCGGCAAAGCCGCGCACCAACGCAAACACCACGGCAATGCCGGTGGCGGCCGACAGGAAGTTCTGCACCGCCAGCGCCAGCATCTGGGTCAGGTAGCTCATCGTCGTTTCACCGGCGTAGCCCTGCCAGTTGGTGTTGGTCACAAAGCTCACGGCGGTGTTGAAGGCCGAGTCCGGCGACACGGCGGCCATGCCCGCGGGGTTCAGCGGCAGCACCGCCTGAAAGCGCTGCAACAGGTACAGCGACAGCACGCCCAGTGCGTTGAACGCCAGCAATGCCAGCGCGTACTGCCACCAGTTCATGGATTTGTCGGGCGAGGTACCGGCCAGCCGGTACAGCGGCGCTTCCACCGCGTGCATCCAGCGCGGCAGCGTGCCCGCGCTCAGTCGCGACAGCCAGATGCCCAGCGGCCAGGCCAGCACAAGCAGCAACACAAGGTACAGGGCCAGCAGGCCCCAGGCAGACAGGCTCATCAGAACTCCTCGGCGCGGATCAGCGCGTACACCAGGTAGGCCAGCAGGGCCAGGGCGCAAAAGCCGCCAAAGCCATAGAGAACTTCAAGGGAGTTCATGGGCGGCCTCCCTGCGGGCGTTCCAGCTTGCGCAGGCCCCAAACCAGCAATGCCATGCCAGCCCACAGGGCGGCGGCAAGGGCCAGGTAGATCACATCCATATCGGCATCCAGTCGTCAACAAGAGAGATGGCCGAGTCTGGTTGGGCAGGCCTATAAACGGTGAACAGACTGAGGCGCGCGGCATATAAAAAGCGTAAAGACGCCGCCCACACCACCGCAGCCCCGTCGTTCACAATGACGCTTTTGCCGCTGTACAAGGAGTTTTCATGCGCAAGCTCATCCCCGCCCTGGCAGCCCTGCTGGTGGCGTGCAGCCCCGCCGGCGGCGAACAGGTGGGCGCGGTGGACACCGTGTTCCAGTGGCTGGGGCCGGACCACAAGATCGTTGTGGAGGCCTATGACGACCCCAAGGTTTCGGGCGTGACCTGCTATGTGTCGCGCGCCAAAACCGGCGGCATCAAGGGCGGGCTGGGCCTGGCCGAGGACAAATCCGAAGCGTCCATTGCCTGCCGCCAGACCGGTCCCATCACCTTCCCCACCGGCAAGCCGCTGGATAAGCAGGAAGAGATGTTCAGCGAACGCATCTCGCTGGTGTTCAAGCGGCTGCACGTGGTGCGCATGGTGGACACCAAGCGCAACACGCTGGTGTACCTGACCTACTCGGACCGCGTCATTGAAGGCTCGCCGCAGAACAGCGTCACGGCGGTGCCGCTGCCGGCAGGGACCATCGTGCCCGTCAAGCAGTAAGGCGTAGGGGCTGCTGACACATCCAGGTCTGCGGGGCTGCAAATAATCCCGGCTCGCGCTTCCAACCCGAGAGACCTGAATGACAAGCCCCGTACCCGCCAAGGCCGGCCGCCGAGAATGGATCGGCCTGGCCGTGATTGCCCTGCCCTGCCTGCTGTACGCCATGGACCTCACGGTCCTGAACCTGGCCATTCCGGCCATCACAGCCGACCTCAAGCCCACGGCCGCGCAGATGCTGTGGATCGTGGACATCTACGGCTTTCTGGTGGCGGGTTCGCTGATCACCATGGGCACGCTGGGTGACCGCATCGGCCGCAGGCGCCTGCTGATGATCGGCGCCGCGGCGTTTGGCGCGGCGTCGGTGCTGGCCGCGTTGTCTACCTCGGCCGGGATGCTGATTGCCGCGCGTGCGCTGCTGGGCGTGGCGGGGGCCACGCTGGCGCCTTCCACGCTGTCCCTTATCCGCAACATGTTCCATGACCCGCAGGAGCGCACGGTGGCCATTGGCGTGTGGATCGCCAGCTTTTCGGCTGGCGGCGCCATCGGGCCGTTGCTGGGCGGTGTGGTGCTGGCGTTCTTCACATGGCACGCCGTGTTCCTGCTGGCGGTGCCGGTCATGGTGCTGCTGCTGGTGCTGGCGCCGCTGCTGTTGCCCGAGTACAAGGACCCGAACCCGGGCCCGCTGGACTTGACCAGCACCGCCCTGTCCATGGGCGCCGTCCTGTCTGTGATCTACGGCATGAAGCATGTGGCCGAGCAGGGCCCGTCCTGGCTGGCCGCGGCGGCACTGGCCGCGGGCGCCGCGCTGGGGGCGGTGTTCCTGCGGCGCCAGCGGCGGCTGGCCGATCCGCTGGTGGACCTGGCGCTGTTTCGCCGGCCAGGCTTCAGCGCGGCGCTGGCCATCAACGTGCTGGGGTTTTTTGCGATGTTTGCATCGTTCCTTTACATCGCGCAGTACCTGCAGCTGGTGCTGGGCATGGACCCGCTGACGGCCGGCCTGTGGACGCTGCCTTCGTCGCTGGGGTTCATTGCCGGCTCGTTCATCGTGCCGCTGGTGGCCAGGCGCCTGGGCACGATGCGCGTGATGGTGGGTGGGCTGGTGCTGTCGGCCATCGGGTTCGTGCTGCTGGGCTTTGTGGGCACCAGCGACCTGCCCCTGCTGGTGCTGGGCTCGGTGGTGTTCTCGGTCGGCCTGACGCCGGTGGTCGCGCTGACGACCGATCTGGTGGTCAGCAGCGCGCCACCCGAGCGCGCGGGCTCGGCCTCGTCGCTGTCAGAAACCAGCTCCGAGCTGGGCGGCGCTCTGGGCATTGCCGTGCTGGGCACCATTGCCGCGGCGGTGTACCGCGCATCCATGGTCAATGCCATCCCGCCTGGCGCGTCGCAAGCGGTGAGTGAGGCTGCGCGGGGCACGATCGGCGGCGCCATGGCCATGGCCGGGCAGTTACAGGGGCCGGCCGGCGCCGAGCTGCTGGGCGCCGCCCGCAGCGCCTATGTGCAGGGCATGCAGGTGAGCACATCGCTCAGCGCGGCCATCATGCTGGCTACGGCGGCGCTGGCCATCGTTTTGCTACGTGACCACGCGGGTAAACCCTGAGAATATTTCTTCCGCCGGCTGTCGATCCGCGCCAGCCTCATCCGTCGTTCAAGACACAACCCAAGGAGATTTCTGATGGCGATGTACGTCGATGGTTTTCTGATGCCCGTTCCCAAAAGGAATGCGGACGCCTACCGCAAGCTGGCCCGCAAGGCCGGCAAGGTCTGGATGGAATACGGTGCGCTCAGCTATGTGGAATGCATGGCCGATGACGTCAAGCCAGGCAAATGGACGTCGTTTCCCCAGGCGGTGAAGCTCAAGCCTGACGAGGTGGTCTGGTTCTCGTGGATCACCTACAAGTCGCGCAAACACCGCGACAGCGTGAACAAGAAGGTCATGGCCGACCCGCGCATTGCGGGCATGGACCCCAAGACCATGCCCTTTGACGCCAAACGCATGATCTGGGGCGGGTTTGCGTCCAAGGTCCAGTTCTGATCACTGCACACAGGAGCACCCCATGAGAGTCCAGCCCTACCTCAACTTCAACGGCCGTGCGGAAGAAGCCCTGGCCTTTTACCAGCAGGCCGTGGATGCCCAGGGCACCTTCCTGATGCGCTGCAAGGAAGCGCCCGAGGGCCCGCCCGTCGATGCCGACAAGGCGGACAAGATCCTTCACGCCGAGTTCACCGTCGGCGAATCCACCATCATGTGCAGCGACGGCTATTGCACCGGTGAAGCCCCCGCGTTCCAGGGCATCACGCTCACCATCGTGGCCGATGACGATGCACAGGCCAAGCGCCGTTTCGAGGCACTGCAGGCCGGCGGCGGCACCGTGCAGATGCCGCTGGCCAAGACCTTCTTCGCCTCCAGCTTCGGCATGCTGACCGACCGTTTTGGCGTGAGCTGGATGGTCATCACCGCGGACCCGCAATGACGCCGGCGGCACCCGCCCGCCAGCGCTGGCTGGCCCTGATGGTGCTGTGCCTGGGCGTGCTGATGATCGTGCTGGACACGACCATCGTGAACGTCGCCCTGCCCTCCATCCGCGAGGACCTGCGCTTTACCGAGACCTCGCTCGTGTGGGTGGTCAATGCCTACATGCTGACCTTTGGCGGCTTCCTGCTGCTGGGCGGGCGCCTGGGCGACCTGTGGGGCCACCGGCGTGTGTTCCTGGGCGGCATTGTGCTGTTCACCATCGCGTCGCTGGCCTGTGGCGTGGCCGGCTCCCAGGCGGTGCTGATCGCCGCGCGCGCGGTGCAGGGGCTGGGCGGTGCCGTGGTGTCGGCGGTGGCGCTGTCGCTCATCATGAATCTGTTCACCGAACCGGGTGAGCGCGCCAGGGCCATGGGGGTGTACGGCTTTGTGTGCGCGGGCGGCGGCAGCATCGGCGTGCTGCTGGGCGGGCTGCTGACCAGCGCGCTCAGCTGGCACTGGATCTTCCTGGTGAACCTGCCGATTGGCGTGGCCGTGTATGCCCTGTGCCTGCGCCTGATTGCGCCGGGCCAGGGCATCACGGGCCAGAAGCTGGACGTGGCCGGTGCGGTGACGGTCACGCTGTCGTTGATGCTGGCGGTGTATGGCGTGGTCAACGGCAACGAGGCCGGCTGGATGTCCGCGCAGACGCTGGGCCTGCTGGGCGTGGCCGCGCTGCTGATGGTGGCTTTCATCACCATCGAGGCGCGCGTGGCGGCGCCGCTCATGCCGCTGTCGCTGTTTCGCCTGCGAAATGTGGCCACGGCCAACGTGGTGGGTGTGCTGTGGGCAGCGGCCATGTTTGCCTGGTTTTTCATCTCGGCGCTATACCTGCAACTGGTGCTGGGCTACAGCGCCATGCAGGTGGGGCTGGCGTTTTTGCCCGCCAACCTGATCATGGCGGCGTTTTCGCTGGGGCTGTCGGCCAGGATCGTGATGCGTTTTGGCATCCGCGGGCCGCTGGCGGCGGGCCTGTTGATGGCGGCGGTGGGCCTGGCCCTGTTTGCGCGCGCGCCGGTCCAGGGCCAGTTTGTGCTGGACGTGCTGCCCGGCATGCTGCTGCTGGGCCTGGGTGCGGGCATTGCGTTCAACCCGCTGCTGCTGGCCGCCATGAGCGACGTGGACCCGTCCGATTCAGGCCTGGCGTCCGGCGTGGTCAATACCGCGTTCATGATGGGCGGCGCGCTCGGCCTGGCGGTGCTGGCCAGCGTGGCGGCGGCGCGCACCACCGCCCTGCTGGATGCAGGCGCTGCACAGGCCGCGGCGCTGAACGGCGGCTACCAGCTGGCGTTTGTCATCGGCGCCCTCTTCGCGGCGGTGGCCGGCGTGCTGGGTGGCGTGTTCATGCGCACCGGTGCCATGGCGCCCGGCACGGCCGCAACGGCGCACTGAATGGCCCATTGAATGGCCTGCGGCCAGCAGGTGTCCGCCAGGCAACAGCCCGGCGGTGGCAGATCGCGTAAATTGGCCGGGCGTTCAACCGCCTAAACCCATGACATCGCCTTCAGCCCCACCGCCGTTTCAGGCCATTGCCGACCTCGTTCACCAGCACGCCAAAGCACGGCCCGGGCAAACCGCGCTGGTGCAAGGCGATCGCCGGGTCACCTGGGGTCAGCTGGATGCCGTGGCCGACCGGGTCGCTGCGTCGCTGCAGCGCGACGGCATCCAGCCGCAGCAGGCCATTGCCATTTGTGCGGCCAACTCGCTCGAATACGTTGCGGTGTTCCTGGGCGCGCTGCGTGCGGGGGTGGCCGTGGCGCCGCTGGCGATCCAGTCGCAGCCCGCACAACTGGCCGCCATGGTGGCCGACAGCGGCGCGCGCCTGCTCTTCGTGGATGGCAGCGTGCCTGCGTTTGCCACGGCGGCCCGGCGCATCGCGATGGACGGCGCGACGGCGCCGTCGCTTGAGCAATGGCTGGTGCCCGCCGGCACCCGCCCCAAGGCGGTGAAGGCGCAGCCCGGCTGGGCCTTCAACATCATCTATTCCTCGGGCACCACGGGCACCCCCAAGGGCATCGTTCAACCGCACGCCATGCGCTGGGCCCATGTGGCGCGCGCCGACAACTATGGTTACGGTCCCGACAGTGTGACGCTGCTGGCCACGTCGCTGTGCTCCAACACCACGCTGGTGTGCTTCTTTCCCGCCATTGCCAAAGGCGGCACGGTGGTGCTGCCGCCGCCGAAGTTTGATGCGCGCACCTGGCTGGCGCTGGCCGAAAAAGAGCGTGCCACCCACACCATGCTGGTGCCGGTGCAGTACCAGCGCATCATGGCGCTGGCGGAATTTGATGACTTCAACCTGTCGTCGTTTGTGATGAAGTTCTGCACCAGTGCGCCGTTCCATGCTGCGCTGAAAGCGGACATTCTGCAGCGTTGGCCCGGTGGGCTGGTGGAGTTCTATGGCATGACCGAAGGCGGCGGCACCTGCATCCTGGAGGCGCACAACTTCCCCGACAAGCTGCATACGGTAGGCAAGCCGGGCGAGGGCCACGACATGCGCGTGCTGGACGACGACGGCAGCGAGCTGCCTGCGGGCTCGGTGGGCGAAGTGGTGGGCCGTTCGCCCGCGGCCATGATGACGGCGTACCACAACCAGCCCGGAAAGACGCGCGACGCCGAGTGGTACGACGCGCAGGGCAACCGCTATATCCGCACCGGCGACGTGGGCCGCTTTGACGCGCAGGGCTTCCTGACGCTGATGGACCGGCGCAAGGACATGGTGATCAGCGGCGGCTTCAACATCTACCCCAGCGACCTGGAGGCGGTGCTGCGCCAGCACCCGGGGGTGGCCGACGCAGCCGTGATCGGCGTGCCGTCCGAAGAATGGGGGGAGTCACCCGCGGCCTATGTGGTGGCGAAAGCCGGTGCAGCGGATTCGCCAGAGAGCATTCGGCAGTGGGCGAGTGCGCAGCTGGGCAAAACCCAGCGTCTGGCCAGTGTGCGATTCATCAACGAACTGCCGCGCAGCGAGATCGGCAAGGTGCTCAAGCGCGAACTGCGCGAGCGTTGGGCCAGCGGCCACTGACAGCGCGACCCGTCAGGCCGGCCGGCCCTGCCGCAGGATATCCGTCCGGCCACTGCGTGCCCGGGGAACCCTGCTTCTACGGACGCGGCTCCTTGACCTCCACATCGGTCACATCGGCGATCTCGCGGCGCCTCGCAGGTTCCGGGGGGCCCGGGTCGTTCACTGGCTTGGCCGGTGCACCCCGGTACATGCGGTTGAACCCCCCGCGTGGATCGACCCGCATGACAAAGGGCGTCACAGGCTGACCCGTCAGGCGCGCCCACAGCATGCGCAGGCCCCAGAACGCCAGCAACACCAACACAGCCAGCGCCAGGCTGGCCGCGAACAGAAGCCCTGCAACCAGCAAAACCAGGCGCAGGATGAAGCGAAAGACGGTATCCATCAAGCTGATGCTACAGCCAGTCGCCGCCGGGCCGCCCCAAGGCGACTGCGGCCCCCTCGGGGGGCAGCGCAGTACACGAAGTGACAAGCGTGGGGGTCATGCAACGCCATCAAAGTGGAACACGCCAGGGGCGTGGACCGGGTCCACGCTGACCGGGATCACACTCTTGGGCGGATAGCGGCCCTCCAGGATCAGCTTGCTCAGCGGGTTTTCAATGCGCTGCTGGATCGCACGCTTCAGTGGCCGTGCGCCAAACACCGGGTCGAACCCGACCTTGGCCAGCTCCGCAAGGGCCGCGTCGCTGACCTGCAGCGTCAGGTCCATCTTCTGCAGGCGTGCCTCAAGGATGCGCAGCTGGATCGCGGCGATCTTCTCGATGTGTTTGGCATCCAGCCCATGGAACACCACGGTCTCGTCAATGCGGTTCAGGAATTCAGGGCGGAAGTGGTTCTTCAGCTCGTCCCAGACCGCGTCCTTGATGTCCTCGGCCGGCTTGCCCACCATGGCCTGGATCATGTGCGAGCCGATGTTGCTCGTCATGACGATCACCGTGTTCTTGAAGTCCACGGTGCGGCCCTGGCCGTCGGTCAGGCGGCCGTCGTCCAGCACCTGCAGCAGCACGTTGAACACGTCGGGGTGGGCCTTTTCCACCTCGTCCAGCAGCACCACGCTGTACGGCTTGCGGCGCACGGCCTCGGTCAGGTAGCCGCCCTCCTCATAGCCCACGTAGCCCGGCGGCGCGCCGATCAGGCGCGCGACGGAATGCTTCTCCATGAATTCGCTCATGTCGATGCGGATCAGGTGGTCTTCGCTGTCAAACAGGAAGCTGGCCAGCGCCTTGCACAGCTCGGTCTTGCCCACGCCCGTGGGGCCGAGGAACAGGAACGAGCCGGTGGGCCGGTTCGGGTCGCTCAGGCCCGAGCGTGAACGGCGGATGGCGTTGGCCACCGCACCAATCGCTTCGTCCTGGCCCACCACGCGCTCGTGCAGCTTGCCTTCCATGACCAGCAGCTTGTCGCGCTCGCCCTGCATGAGCTTGGCCACCGGGATGCCGGTGGCGCGCGCCACCACTTCGGCGATTTCCTCGGCGCCGACCTGGGTGCGCAGCAGCTTGGGCGCGCTGCCCTCGCCCTTGGCGGTTTCCTTGGCCTGGGCTTCCTTCAGGCGCTTTTCCAGCTCGGGCAGCTTGCCGTACTGCAGCTCGGCCACGCCGTTGAAGTCGCCCTTGCGGGTCAGTTCCTCGATGCGGTGGCGCATCTTCTCGATGTCTTCCATGACCGTGGCCGAGCCTTGTGCCTGGGCCTTCTCGGCCTTCCAGATTTCGTCGTAGTCGGCGATTTCCTTTTGCAGTTTGCCGATTTCCTCTTCGATCAGGTCAAAGCGCTTTTTCGACGCCTCGTCCTTCTCGCGCTTGACGGCTTCGCGCTCGATCTGCAGCTGGATCAGGCGGCGGTCCAGCTTGTCCATGACCTCGGGCTTGGAGTCCATCTCGATCTTGATCTTGGACGCAGCCTCGTCAATCAGGTCAATCGCCTTGTCGGGCAAGAAGCGGTCAGTGATGTAGCGGTGGCTCAGCTCGGCCGCGGCCACGATGGCCGGGTCGGTGATCTGCACGCCATGGTGCACTTCGTACTTTTCCTGCAGCCCGCGCAGGATGGCGATGGTCGCCTCCACGCTGGGCTCGCCCACCAGGATCTTCTGGAAGCGGCGCTCCAGCGCCGCGTCTTTTTCAATGTACTTGCGGTATTCGTCCAGCGTGGTGGCGCCCACGCAATGCAGTTCGCCGCGGGCCAGCGCGGGCTTGAGCATGTTGCCCGCGTCCATGGCGCCCTCGGCCTTGCCGGCACCCACCATGGTGTGCAGCTCGTCAATGAACACGATGGTCTGGCCTTCGTCCTTGGCCAGCTCGTTCAGCACGGTTTTGAGGCGCTCTTCAAATTCACCACGGAACTTGGCGCCGGCCAGAAGCGCCGCCATGTCCAGGCTCAGCACGCGCTTGCCCCTGAGCGAATCGGGCACTTCGCCCGCCACGATGCGCTGGGCCAGCCCTTCGACAATGGCCGTCTTGCCCACGCCGGGCTCGCCGATCAGCACAGGATTGTTCTTGGTGCGCCGCTGCAGCACCTGGATGGCGCGGCGGATTTCGTCGTCGCGGCCGATCACCGGGTCCAGCTTGCCCAGGCGGGCGCGCTCGGTCAGGTCAAGGCAGTATTTCTTGAGCGCCTCGCGCTGGCCCTCGGCGTCGGCGCTGTTCACGCCCTGGCCGCCGCGCACGGCGTCGATGGCAGCCTCCAGGCTCTTGCGCGTCATGCCGTTGGCGCGCGCCATCTGCCCCAGGTCGCCCTTGTGGTCGGCCACGGCCAGCAAAAAGAGCTCGCCCGCGACGAACTGGTCACCGCGCTTGATGGCTTCCTTTTCGGTGGCCTGCAGCAGCTTGCCAAGCTCGGGGCCGCCTTGCACCTGGTCCTGGCCCTGCACCTGCGGCAGCTTCTTGATGGCGGCGTCGGCCGCGGCCAGCAGGCCGGGTACATTGACGCCCGCGCGCTGCAGCAGCGCGGTGGGCCCGTCGTCCTGGCGCAGCATGGCCGCCAGCAGGTGCACGGGCTCAATGTAGGCGTGGTCGTTGCCCAGCGCCAAGCTCTGTGCGTCGGCCAGGGCTTGCTGGAATTTGGTGGTGAGTTTGTCGATTCGCATGGCGGTCAGCTTGGGGTTATCCACAGGTTTTCAAGGGCCACTTTGACATACCGCCGCCGCGCGGGGGCTGACTAGAATCAAGTCCATGAAAGTTCACCAGCTGTCGGTCACCTACCTGCGCGAGCAGGACCGCCTGCTCGTACGCATCAACACCAGCGACGCCGAGGAACTGCGCCTGTGGTTCACGCGCCGGCTCATGCTGGAGCTGTGGCCCATGATGCACAAGGTGCTGACGGACCAGCTCGTGAGCCTGGAGTCCAGCGTCACATCGGGCCTGGCCGCCGACGAAGACATGAAACAGATGCTGGCTGACTTTCGCAAGCAGGAGTTCCTGCAGGAAGCGGACTTTGACACCCCTTACAACGAGCAGCAGGCCAGGCTGCCGCTGGGCGAGGAGCCGCTGCTGGTGACCGACCTGACCATCACCCATCTGGCGGGCAGCATGGTGGCGCTGGAGTTCCATGAGAACCCGCCTGGCGCAGACAGCCCGCGCAGCTTTCGCCTGGAGCTGGACCCTCCTCTGATGCAGGGCTTTGTGCACCTGGTGGACCAGGCACTGACGCAGGCCAGCTGGAGCCTGCCGCCGCGCCAGCGTGACGTGGCGGCAGAGCCGGCCGGCAAGCCACGCTACCTCAATTGACCTGCCGCACCGCGTCCAGCGAAAAACCGGCGATCTGCTTGTAGTTGTCCGAGATCTGGCGCAGCTCGTCCTGGCTGATCAAATCGTCGATGTGCCTGAACGGCTTGCCGCCGGACAGTTCGTCCACCTTGATGTTGATGAAATCCGGCGGCACCGAGCGGTTGGTCTGCACAATCCGCGCGGTGACCGGCAGGCGCTGCGCTTCATAGGCCTGCAGTGCCGTGCGGGCATCGGCCCCCGGGCTCAGGCGGGCCAGTTCGTCGGCCAGGGTGCGCCCATCGATCAGCGCCTGGGCCGAGCCGTTGCTGCCGCGCGGGTACATCGGGTGCGCCGCGTCGCCCAGCAGTGTGACGCAGCCAAAGGTCCATTGCGCCACCGGATCGCGGTCCACCATCGGGTACTCCAGGATCTGGTCGGCGCCCCGGATCAGCGCGGGCACATCCAGCCAGTCAAAACGCCAGCCGGCAAAAATGTCGATGAAGTCGTCCACCCGGCCGCCCTGGTTCCAGTCGTTCATGCTGGCGTCGGGCCGCTGGATTTCGGCCACCCAGTTGATCAGCTGCAGGCCGCCGGGGTCAACGCTGTCCACAATGGGGTAGATCACCATCTTGCCGGTGTCGATGGAGCCGATGCGCAGGTACGACTTGCCCGACAGGATGGGTTTGTGCCGGGTGACGCCCCGCCACGTATTGATGCCCGCAAAGGCCACCTGCTCGTGCGGGTAGAACTGCCTGCGCACGGTGGAGTTCACGCCGTCGCACGCCACGACCACATCCGCCTGCACCGGCGGCAATGGCGATGCGTCCGACTGGCGCGCGAAATGCACCGTGGCACCGGCCTCGCCCTGCTCCACGCGCAGGCAGCGGTGGTCGGTATGCACATGCTGCGGCCCCAGGCGGACCAGCGCCGCGTCGTACATCACCCGGTGCAGCTTGCCGCGGTGGATGCCGACCTCGGGCAGCGCATAGCCTGCGTGCCGCCCGCGCGGCTCACGGTAGATGAACTGGCCGTAGCGGTTGAAGAACACGCTTTCCAGGTTCTCGATGCCCGCCGCCTCCAGCGCGGGCTGAAGGCCCAGCGCGGCCAGCTCGCGCATGGCGTGCGGCAGCAGCGTGATGCCCACGCCGATCTCGCGCACCTCGGGCACGCTCTCGTACACGTCACACGGCAGGCCGCGCGCATGCAAAGCCAGGGCCAGCCCCAGGCCGCCGATACCGCCGCCTACGATGGCAATTTTCATGGTCATTCGGCTGTGATGTTCTGCGTCTTGATCAACTGCGCCCACCGGTTGGCGTCCTGCTCCACCAGGCGGCGAAAATCCTCGGGCGTGCTGCTGGCCGGGTCCATGCCCTGGGTTTCAAACGCGGCGCGCACGTCCGGCAGCGCCAGGATGTCTTTCAGCTCGCGGTTCAGGCGCGCTACAAGATCTGCGGGGGTGCCCGGCGGCGCAAAAATGCCGTACCACATGTCCACGTTCACATTGCCGGCCCGCGCCTCGGCCAGCGTGGGCACCTGCGGCAGCAGCGCATGGCGCTTGTCGCTGCCCAGGCCCAGCGCCACCAGCCGGCCGCTGCGCACATGGGGCAGCGCCACATGGATAGGCAGGAACATGGCATCGACCTGCCCGCCCAGCAGATCGGTCAACGCCGGCCCCGTGCCGCGGTACGGGATGTGCGTGATGAACACGCCCGCTGTGGCCTTGAACAGTTCCATGGACAGGTGATGCGGCGTGCCGACTCCGGGCGACGCGTAATTGATGCGGCCGGGGCGTGCCTTGGCAGCCACTACAAGCTCTGTGGCGGAACGGTAGCCTGTGCCGGGGTGGGCCACCAGCAGCAGCTGGCCCCAGCTGGTGAGCGATACCGGTACCAGGTCCTTGACCGGGTCAAACGGCAGCTTGGGGTACAGGCTGCGGTTCATGACCAGGGTGTTCACGCTGACCAGCAGCGTCTGGCCGTTGGGCGCGGCACGCACCACGGCCTCGGTACCGATGTTGCCCGACGCGCCGGCCCGGTTGTCCACCACCACCGGGCGGCCCAGCCGCTCGGCCAGTTTGGGGCCGACCGTGCGGGCAATCAGGTCGATGCCGGTGCCCGGCGTGAAGGGGACGATCAGCCGCAACGGTGGCTGGGCAGCGGGCTGCGCCGCCGCGCCCAGGCTGGCTGCCAGCCACAAAGCCGGCACGGCACCACGCAGCAGTCGGGCCACGCCCTGTTGGAGGGATTGCATCAGCGGTCTCCTTATGTTTGCATGCTAACTATTTTGAGCACAAGCGCGCAAGGCACAATCCATGGATTCCCTGAGTCCGTGTGCGCCCACAGTGCCTGAAAACATCACCAACACCCCCGACCTGTCGCGCCTTTACGCCCGCCCTGGCTTCCTGCTGCGCCGCGCGCACCAGATTTCAGCCGCCGTGTTTGAGGACGAATGCCGCGCGGTGGGCCTCACGCCCGCCCAGTTTGGCGTGCTGACGGTGCTGCGCGCAAGCCCCGGCCTGGACCAGTCCAGTCTCGCGCGCGCTCTGGGCTTTGACAAGGTCACCGTGCTGCGCGTGCTGCGCGGGCTGGAGTCGCGTGGGCTGGTGCAACGCGCACCGGCGCCGGCCAGCCGGCGCAACCTGGCGGTGGACTTGTCGGCCGAAGGCCTCGCCCTGCTGGACAAGGCGCAAAAGCCCGCCGAGAGGGCCTACCGGCGCCTGCTGGCGCCGTTGTCGGTGCCGCAGCAGGTGGCGCTGGTCGAGCTGCTGCAGCAACTGACCGACGGCCTCGAACACGAAGCCCGGGCCCCGTTTGTGCCGCCCGGGCAGGACTGAATGTGGCCGCCACGCCTGTCACTTCGTGTACTTCTGTGCCCCCCGAGGGGGCTTCAGCCGGCTCGGCGCGGCCCTGCGCCGTCTGAGCCGCGCCGTCAGGCGTTGGCGGCCTTGATGCCCCAGCGCGCCAGCGCGGCGTCGTCCGAGACCCGCGCATCCACCCAGCGCGCGCCTTGCGGCGTCTGCTCTTTTTTCCAGAACGGGGCCTGGGTCTTGAGGTAGTCCATCAGGAATTCGCAGGCGCGAAAGCTTTCGCCCCGGTGCGCGGACGTGACGACCACCAGCACGATCTGGTCCAGCGGCTGCAGCAACCCCACGCGGTGGATCACGCGGGCCGCATGGATGTCAAAGCGGCGCAATGCCTCGTCGATCATGGCCTCAATCGCCTGCTCTGTCATGCCGGGGTAGTGCTCCAGCTCCATGGCGCTGACCGATGCGCCGTCGTTGCGGTCGCGTACCGTTCCGATGAAGCTGCACACCGCGCCGACGCGCGCGTCAGCGGCGCGCAACGCAGCGACCTCGTCGGCCACGTTGAAGTCCTGCTGCTGCACGGATACACGCGCCATGGTCATCGCCCGCTCAGCCACCCGTCACGGGCGGGAAGAACGCCACCTCGCAGCCGTCGGCCAGCGCGGCTGTGTCGTCGCACATCGTCTGGTTGAGCGCGGCGCGCACGGCCCGGCCCCGGGTCAGGCTGTCGGCATGGGCGCCGCCGCGCGCAATGAGTTCGTCGCGCAGCGCGCCCACGGTGGCGGCCTGGGTCCGCACCGTCTCGGTGCCCTGGCCGATGGCCTCGCGGATCGATGCGAAATAGCGCACCTGGACTTTCATGCGAGCCCCTTCATGCGAGCAACTCCGCCAGGGAAATGAACGGCACCATGTCCCCCGGCGTGATGACGCGCCCCGGCGCGGTGTCCACCAGCCCGTCGCCCCAGACCATGGAGGTCAGCACGCCGGAGCTCTGGTTGGCAAACAGGTCCAGCCCGCCGGCGGCGTTGCGCCGCACCCGCAGGAACTCGCGGCGCTTGTCGGCTTTGGCCCAGGTAAAGTCCGCGCGCGCGGCCATGGGCCTGGCCGCAAGATCCGTGGCGCCCTGCAGCTTGAGGATGAACGGGCGCACCAGCAGCAAAAAGGTGACGAAACTGGACACCGGATTGCCCGGCAGCCCGATGAAATGCGCCCCGCCCACCCGCCCGTAGGCAAACGGCTTGCCGGGCTTGATGGCCAGCTGCCACAGCTCCAGCGTACCCAGCGCCTGCACCGCGGGCTTGACGTGGTCTTCTTCACCCACCGACACACCGCCGCTGGTCACGATCAGGTCGTGCCCCTGGGCGGCGCCGCGCAGGGCATCGACGGTCGCATCGAGCCGGTCGGGCACCACGCCCAGGTCCGTCACCTCGCAACCCAGGCGGGTAAGCAGCGTGCGCAGGAAAAACCGGTTGGAGTTGTAGATCGCGCCGGGCTTCATCTGGTCTGGCGGCACGTCACCGGGCAATACCAGCTCATCGCCCGTGGAAAAAAGCGCCACGCGGGGGCGGCGTGCCACCGGCAGCACGGCCAGGCCGATGCTGGCGGCCATGCCCAGCGCGGCGGCGTCCAGCCGCCGGCCCCGGGGCAGCACCACGGCGCCGCGGGTTACGTCTTCGCCGGAACGGCGGATGTGCTGGCCCACGGCGGGCAGGCCCTTGAACTGCACGACGCCGTCACTGACGACCTCGGCCTCTTCCTGCATGACCACGGCGTCTGCGCCCGGGGGCACCGGCGCGCCGGTGAAGATGCGGGCCACGGTGGCGCTCGCCAAAGCCACACCCTGCGCGCCAGCCGCAATGCGCTGGCTCACGGGCAGGGGCTTGCCTGCGGCCAGGTCGGCGGTGCGCACCGCGTAGCCGTCCATCGCGCTGTTGTCCTGGGGCGGCACCTGCAACGGCGATACGAGGTCCTGCGCCAGCACGCGGCCGTCGGCGTCAAATGTGGAGACTTGCTGAGTGCCGTCCAGCGCACTCGCGCGGCCCAGCAGGTCGGCCAGCACCTCGTCCAGCGAACGCAGCGGGGCGCGCGCTGGCGAGGGCGCCGGGGAAATCGGGGCGTTCATGAATACATCTCTGCCACGTAGTCAAACCGGTCGCCATTGTCGACCAGCCAGCCGGCAACCGCCTCGGCGTCATTGAGGTCCAGCACAGGGCGCAGGGTTGTTTCGGGCAGGCGCACCGGCGAATCGGTGACGATCGCGACGATGAAGTCATCGTCCGGGTAGCGCACCGGGTGCCCGGCGTCGGCGCGCCAGACCTCCAGCTTGTGCAGGTTGCTGTCGCGAAAGCCCTCAACCAGCACCCAGTCCACGCCGTCATACAGCTCGGCCAGCAGGTGGTGCACTGTCAGCTGCGCGGGCTGCTCGAACTCGCGCATGAGCGCCAGGCGCCGGTCGGACGCCACCACCACCTCAAACGCCCCAGCCTGGCGGTGGCGGAAGGTATCCTTGCCGGGGTGGTCGATGTCAAAGCGGTGGTGCGCGTGCTTGACGACCGACACCCGCAGGCCCCGGGCTTTCAGGGCGGGGATCAGCCGCTCGACCAGCGTCGTCTTGCCCGCGCCCGAGTAACCCGCAAAACCTGCGACCTTCATCGGGCGGCTTTCATGGCTCAGCCCGCGTTGGCGACGATGTAGGCCTGCACGGCCTTCACATCAGCGTCCAGCACCGTGACGCGCTTGGGCAGGTCCTCGATCCCCACAAACTTCGGCGGGCGGTCCGGCTCGCGGCCCAATGCTTCAACGATGGTGGCGGCAAACTTGATGGGCAACGCCGTCTCCAGCACGATCATCGGCACGCCGGGCTGCAGGTGCTCGTGCGCCACCTTCACGCCATCGGCCGTGTGGGTGTCAATCATCACGCCATGCTGCTGCCAGGTGGCCCGGATGGTCGCCAGGCGGTCGGCATGGGTGCTGCGGCCACTGGCAAAGCCGTACTTGCGCGCGGCGTTGGCATACAGCGCGTCGGCGCTCAGGTCAAACTGCCCCTGGGCCGACAGCTGCGCGCCAAACAGCGCCTTGACGCGCGCACCATCGCGGCCCAGCAGGTCAAACACGAAGCGTTCGAAATTGCTGGCCTTGGAAATGTCCATCGACGGGCTGGAGGTTTCGTGCGTGTCGGCCGCGCCACGCACACGGTACACGCCGGTGCGAAAGAATTCGTCGAGCACGTCGTTTTCGTTCGTGGCCACAACCAGCTGCGCAATGGGCAGCCCCATGCTGCGCGCCACATGGCCCGCGCACACGTTGCCGAAATTTCCGCTGGGTACAGTGAAGCTGACCTTCTGGTCATTCGACGTGGTGGCCTGCAGGTAGCCCGCAAAGTAATACACCACCTGCGCGACCAGCCGCGCCCAGTTGATGGAATTGACCGTGCCGATCCTGTACCGGCGCTTGAAGGCCAGGTCGTTGGACACAGCCTTCACGATGTCCTGGCAGTCGTCGAACACGCCCTGCACTGCCAGGTTGTGGATGTTGGCGTCCTGCAGGCTGAACATCTGCGCCTGCTGGAACGGGCTCATGCGTCCATGCGGGGAAGTCATGAACACGCGCACACCCTTTTTGCCTCGCATGGCGTACTCGGCCGCGCTGCCGGTGTCGCCGCTGGTCGCGCCCAGGATGTTGAGCTCTTCACCCCGGCGGGCCAGCTCGTACTCGAACAGATTTCCCAGGAGCTGCATGGCCATGTCCTTGAAGGCCAGCGTGGGGCCGTTGGACAGCGCCTGCAGGAACAGGCCGTCATGCAGCTTTTTGATCGGCACAATCTGCGGCGTGCCAAAGACTTCCTCGGTGTAGGTCTTGTGGCAGATGGCCCGGAGGTCCGCCGCCGGGATGTCATCGATGTACAGCGACAGGATCTCAAACGCCAGATCGGCGTACTTCAGGCCTCGCCACTTTGTCAGTGTGTCACCGTCAACCTGCGGGTAGTGTTCGGGCAGGTACAGGCCACCGTCGGGCGCCAGACCCTCGAGCAGGATCTCGCAAAAGTGCTTGCGGCCGGGGTCGCCGCGCGTGGAAAGGTACAGCATCAGGCCAGCTCTTCCTTGCGGATGCGCGTGATCGGCGCCAGCACCGTGGGCAGTGCCTGCATCTGGGCGATGGCGCCGTTCATCGTGCCCTCCACGGTGTCGTGAGTCAGGATGATCAGGTCGGTCTGGGTGGAGCCTTCGCCGCCCACTTCGTCGGCTTCGCGCTGCAGCATGGCGTCGATGCTGATGCCCGCGCCCGCCAGAATGCCGGTTACCTTGGCGATCACGCCGGCCTCGTCCGCAACGCGCAGGCGCAGGTAATAGCTGGTCACCACATCGCTCATGGGCAGCACCGAAAGGTCGCTCATCGCGTCGGGCTGGAAGGCCAGGTGCGGCACGCGCTGCGCGGCATCGGCGGTATGCAGCCGGGTGATGTCCACCAGGTCGGCGATCACGGCACTGGCGGTTGGCTCGCTGCCCGCGCCCTTGCCGTAGTACAGCGTGGTGCCCACGGCATCGCCCTGCACCATCACGGCGTTCATGGCGCCTTCCACATTGGCGATCAGGCGCTTGGCCGGCACCAGGCTCGGGTGCACGCGCAGCTCGATGCCATTGGGCGTGCGTTTGGTGATGCCCAGCAGCTTGATACGGTAGCCCAGTTGTTCGGCATATCTGATGTCGGCCGCGCCCAGCCTGGTGATGCCTTCCACATAGGCTTTGTCAAACTGCACCGGGATGCCAAATGCGATCGCACTCATGATCGTGGCCTTGTGCGCCGCGTCCACGCCCTCGATGTCGAACGTGGGGTCGGCCTCGGCATAGCCCAGGCGCTGCGCTTCCTTGAGCACAACGTCAAAGTCCAGGCCCTTGTCGCGCATCTCCGACAGGATGAAATTGGTGGTGCCGTTGATGATGCCCGCGATCCACTGGATGCTGTTGGCCGTCAGGCCCTCGCGCAGCGCCTTGATGATGGGGATGCCGCCGGCCACGGCCGCTTCGAACGCGACCATCACGCCCTTGCGGTGGGCCGCCGCAAAAATCTCGGTGCCGTGTACCGCCAGCAGCGCCTTGTTGGCGGTCACCACATGCTTGCCGGCCGCAATGGCCTCGAGCACCAGCGCCTTGGCAATGCCGTAGCCACCGATGAGCTCGACCACCACGTCGATGTCGGGGTCGGCGATCACGGCGCGGGCATCGCCCACCACCTGCACGCCCTCACCCACGATGGAACGGGCACGCGCCACGTCGAGGTCGGCCACCATGCTGATCTCGATGCCGCGCCCGGCGCGGCGGCGGATCTCTTCCTGGTTGCGCTGCAGCACCTCGAAGGTGCCGCTGCCGACGGTGCCTATGCCCAGCAGGCCGACCTTGATAG
>JBEIPU010000035.1:0-27288 GCA_040376925.1 Caenimonas sp.
GACCATGCTGCCCTACATTGCCACCATCGTGGTGCTGGCCTTGATCTCGCGCAATCCGGCGTGGATTCGCATCAACATGCCCGCATCGCTTGGAAAGCCGTTCTACCCCGGTTCATAATTTGTGTTTTCGCGCTTTTTCTCCCAACCTGTCGCAACCCCCTCAAGAAGGACCTGACATGACCGACCTGAAGAAACGTTCCCTGCTCAAAGTCGCGGCGCTGTCCGCTGCCGCGGCAGCCGCCCTGGTGGCCTGCGGCAAGAAGGAAGAGCCCGCGCCCGCCCCGGCACCGGCGCCTGTGGCCGCCCCGGCCCCCAAGCCCGAGCCGCTGAAGATCGCGTTTGCCTACGTCGGCCCGGTGGGCGACGGCGGCTGGACCTTTGCGCACGACAACGGCCGCAAGGCGATCGAAAAAGAGTTTGGCGACAAGGTCGTCACCAGCTTTGTCGAGAAGGTGCCCGAGTCCGCCGACGCCGAGCGCGTGATCCGCGACATGGCCACCCAGGGCAACAAGCTGATCTTCGGTACGACTTTCGGCTACATGGAGCCCATGCTCAAGGTCGCCGCTGACTTCAAGGACGTGAAGTTCGAGCATGCCACCGGCTACAAGCAGGCCGAGAACATGCGCACCTATGACAGCCGCACCTATGAAGGCGCCTACATGGCCGGTGTGATCGCCGGCAAGATGACCAAGTCCAACACTCTCGGTGTGGTCGCTTCGATCCCGATTCCCGAGGTTGTCCGCAACATCAACAGCTTCACGCTGGGTGCGCAGTCGGTCAACCCCAAGATCAAGACCAAGGTCGTGTGGGTGAACGAATGGTTCAACCCCCCGAAGGAAACCGAGGCCGCCACCTCGCTGATCAACGGCGGCGCCGACGTGCTGTTCCAGAACACCGATTCGTCGGCCGTGCTGCAGACCGCCGAGAAGATGAACAAGCGCGCCTTCGGCTGGGACAGCGACATGACCGCCTACGGCCCCAAGGCCCACCTGGGCTCGGCCATCATCAACTGGGGCCCGTACTACATCAAGGCCACCCGTGATGCGCTGGAAGGCAAGTGGACGGGCAACACCGGCGTGTGGTGGGGCGTGAAGGAAGGCGCGATCGACATGGTGTCCATCGCCGCTGATGTGCCCGAGGAAACCAAGACCAAGATCGCCGAAATCAAGAAGGGCCTGAGCGATGGCACCTTCAACATCTGGAAGGGCCCGATCGTCGGCCAGGACGGCAAGGAAATCCTGGCCAAGGACGCCGTCGCCGACGACAAGTTCCTGGGTGGCGTGAACTTCTACGTCAAGGGTGTTGAGGGCAAGGTCCCTGGGGATAAGAAGTAAGACGCCCCCCGAAGCGCCTTCGGCGCCTCCCCCCACTGGGGGGCAATGCAGTGGACCGGCGTAGCCGGATCCACGCATTCCCGAAAGGGCCGCCGCAGGGTGGCCTTTTTTTGTTTCGGCACATGATTGAAAAAACCTTTTGGCATCCTGTGGCGCTGGCTGGCGATGTGGCTTCCACGCCCCTGGCCGCGCAGTTACTGGACCACGACCTGGTGCTGTGGCGTGATGCCTCCGGTTCCGTGCATGCCTGGCGCGACCAGTGCCCGCACCGCGGGGCGCGGCTGTCGCTGGGGCGGGTGCAGGGCGGGCAGCTGGAATGCCCGTACCACGGCTGGCAGTTTGCGGCGTCGGGGCAGTGTGTGCTGGTGCCCGCCTTGCCTTCATTCATGCCGCCTGCCACGCACTGCGCGCAGGTGTACGCGGCGCAGGAGGCGCATGGACTGGTGTGGGTGCGACTGGCGGATGGCGACGTGCCGTTGCCTGCGTTCGCCGCTGAAGCCGACGCCCGCCTGCGCAAGCTCAATTGCGGCCCCTACGACGTGGCCGCCAGCGCGCCGCGCATTGTCGAGAATTTTCTGGACATGGCGCACTTCGGCTTTGTGCATGAAGGCTCGCTGGGCATGCGCAGCGCCACCGGCATTGACGACTACACCGTGCAACCCGCCTCCACTGGCCTGCTGGCCACCCAGTGCAAGGCCTGGCAGCCGCAGTCCAACCTGCATTCCACCGCGCCCGCGCAGGTCGAATACACCTACGAAGTGACCGCGCCCTATGCGGCGGTGCTGACCAAGGTGCCCGATGCGGCGGCTGTGGCCATTTCGGGCTACCGTGAATCCATCGCGCTGTATATCTGCCCGCTCACGCCCGAGAGCAGCCGCGTGTGGTTCCGCCTGGCCGTGGCAGACTTTGAGTCGACCGACGACACCCTGCGCGCCTTCCAGCACGGCATCTTCATGCAGGACAAGCCGGTGCTGGAATCGCAACGCCCTGCGCGGCTGCCACTGGACCTGCGCGCAGAATTGCACACTGCGGCCGACAAGGCCTCGTCCGCCTACCGCCGCTACCTGAAGCAACAGGGCGTCACCTTTGGAGTCTGTTGATGAACACCATCCCCGCCATTTCCGCTGACCGCCTGAGCGCCCTGCTGCGCAGCATGCCCAAGGCCGAGCTGCACATGCACATCGAGGGCTCGCTGGAGCCCGAGCTGATCTTTGCGCTGGCGCAGCGCAACAATGTGACCATCCCGTATGCCAGCGTGGAAGACCTGCGCCGCGCCTATGCCTTTACCAACCTGCAGAGTTTTCTGGACATCTATTACGCCGGCGCCAGCGTGCTGCTCAAAGAGCAGGACTTCTACGACATGGCCTGGGCCTACCTGCTGCGCGCGCAGGCCGACAACGTGCTGCACACAGAAATGTTCTTTGACCCGCAGACGCACACCGCGCGCGGCGTGGCCATGGAGGCCGTGATCAACGGTCTGCACCGTGCCTGCGTGGACGCGAAAGAAAAACTGGGCGTCAGCGCATTGCTGATCCTGTGCTTTTTGCGTCACCTGAGTGAGGACGATGCCTTTGCCACGCTGGAGCAGGCGCTGCCGTACCGCGACAGGTTTGTGGGTGTGGGCCTCGATTCAAGCGAGGTCGGCCACCCGCCGGAAAAGTTTGCGAAGGTGTTCGCCCGCTGCCGCGCGCTGGGCTTTCACCTGGTGGCCCATGCGGGCGAAGAGGGCCCGCCGGAATACGTGTGGACCGCGCTGGACCTGCTCAAGGTCGAGCGCATCGACCACGGCGTGCAGTCGTCCAGGGACCCGGCGCTGATGAAGCGGCTGGCACAGGACCGAATCCCGCTCACGGTGTGCCCGCTGTCCAACCTCAAGCTGTGTGTGTTCCCGTCACTGGCCCAGCACAACCTGGGCGCGCTGCTGGACGCGGGCCTCATGGCCACGGTCAATTCCGACGACCCGGCGTACTTCGGCGGCTACGTGAACGAGAACTTCACCCAGACCTTTGCCGCTACCGGCCTGACGGCGCAGCATGCCTACACGCTGGCGCGCAACAGCTTTGAAGCGAGCTTTGTGGACGCGGGCACCCAGCGCGGTTTCGTGGACCGGCTGGACGCCTGCTTTGCGTCCTTTGCCTGATCAGGGTTTCACGCAGGCCGTCAGTGCCGCCACCAGCGCGGCATTGTCCTCGGGCAGGCCCACGGTGATGCGCAGGTGGTTGGGCAGGCCATAGGCACCCAGGGGCCGCAGGAGAAAGCCGGCGGCCAGCAGCTGGGCATTGACGCCCTGCAGCCCGCCCGGCGCCGACGACAGGTCCACCGCGATGAAGTTGCCCCAGGACGGGATGTACGGCAGGCCCAGCGTGCGAAAGGCGTCCTGCAGCAGCGTCATGCCTTCGCGATTGCCGCGCGCGCTGAGCGCCAGGAATTCTTCGTCCGCCAGCGCGGCCAGTGCGGCGGCCTGTGCGGGCGCGTTGACGTTGAACACCAGCCGCGTGCGGTTGATGAGCTCGGCCACCTGCGGCTGCGCCGCCGCAAAGCCCACGCGCAGGCCCGCCAGGCCGTAGGCCTTGGAGAAGGTGCGCATCACCACCAGGTTGGCAAACCGCTTGATCAGGCCAAACGAGTCCATGCGCTGGGCTGGCTCCAGGTATTCGGTGTAGGCCTCGTCCAGCACCACCAGGACGTGCGGCGGAACTTGCTCCAGGAAGCGGGTGATGGCCTCGGGCGCCAGCAGTGTGCCGGTGGGGTTGTTGGGGTTGGCCACGAAGATGAGCCGGGTGCGCGGGGTGATGGCGCGCAGCATGGCCGGCAGGTCGTGGCCGAAGTCCACCGCCGGCACCACCACGCCCTTGCCACCCATGGACTTCACCGCGTGCGGGTAGCCGATGAACGAGTATTGCGAATAGACCGCCTCGTCGCCCGCGCGCATGAAACAGCGCGCGGCCAGCTCCAGCAGTTCACTGGAGCCGTTGCCGATCACCAGGCTTTCGGGCGGCACGCCAAAGCGCGCGTGCAGCGCAGCCTTGAGTTCGCTGCCGAACGGGTCCGGGTAGGTGGCCGCGCCGGTCAGCACGGCCGCTGCGGCGGCCAGCGCCTTGGGGCTGGCGCCATTCGGGTTTTCGTTGGACGCCATCTTGCGCAGCCGCGTGACGCCAGGGGCCATTTGCACTTGCGACGCGGGCTTGGCGGTGACGTAGGGCGGCAGGTTGCGCACATAGTCGGGCGCGCCTTCCACGGGTGTGGCGGCTTCGGCGGGAACGGGGCGGGTTGCTTCGGCAACGGTCATGGTGTCTCCTTGTCTTGCGGTGTTCAGGCCGCGCCCAGCAGGGCGCGGGTCTGGAAATATTCTTCAAGGCCGTAACGGCCGTATTCGCGGCCCAGGCCCGACAGGCCCCAGCCGCCAAACGGCGCGTCCACGTCCAGCATGGCGCCGTTCAGCGACACCTGGCCGGTGTGCAGGCGCGACGCCACGGCGCGGGCACGGGCCGGGTCGGCCGACCATACGCCACCCGACAGGCCGTAGGCGCTGTCATTGGCCAGGCGCACGGCGTCGTCTTCGTTCGCATACGGCAGCACGCACAGCACGGGGCCAAAGATCTCTTCGCGCACGATGCGCAGGCTGGGGTCGTCGGTGCTGAACAGCGTGGGCTGCACATACGCGCCGTGCTCCAGGCCCGGCACCGGGCCTGCGCCGCCGGCCAGCAGCCGCGCGCCCTGCGCAATGCCGCCGCGGATCGCGTCCTGCACGCGCGACTGCTGCGCGCGCGAGGCCACGGGGCCCAGCCGCGTGGCGGTGTCCTGCGGGTCGCCCGGCTGCCAGGCGGTCAGGGCGGCGCGCAGGCGCTCTTGCACCTCGGCCAGCCGCGCGGCAGGCACCAGCAGCCGCGTGAGGGCGGCACAGGTCTGGCCCGCGTTGACGAAGCACTGGCCCAGCGCCGCGGGGATGGCGCGGTTGAAGTCCGCGTCGTCCAGCAGGATGTTGGCGGACTTGCCGCCCAGCTCCAGCGTGGTTTTCTTCAGCGTGGCGGCCGCCAGCGCCGCCACGCGCAGCCCCGCCGCGGTGGAGCCGGTGAAGCTCACCATGCGCACGGCGGGGTCTGAGGCCAGCACCTCGCCCACGATGGGACCGGTGCCCAGCACGAGGTTGAACACGCCCGGCGGTAGGCCCGCCTCATGCACGACCTCGGCGAACAGGCAGGCGTCCAGTGGCGTGAGTTCGCTGGGCTTGAGCACGATGGTGCAGCCCGCGGCCAGCGCCGGCGCCACCTTGGCGGTGATCTGGTGCAGCGGGAAGTTCCATGGCGTGATCGCACCCACCACGCCCAGCGGCGCGCGCTGCACCAGCGTGCCGTTGATCCATTCGTCAGCGGGCAGCGCCGCCATGGCGCGGGCCGCGCTGTCCAGGTTGCGCAGCGGCAGACCGGTCTGCGCCGTGCGTGAAAAGCCGATGGGCGAGCCCATCTGGGCAGTGATCAGCGCGGCGGCCTCCGCGCCGCGGCGCTCCAGACCCGCCTGGATGCGGCGCAGGGCCGCGATGCGTTCGGCCGCCGCGGTGGCCGCCCAGGCGGGGAAGGCCTGCTGTGCGGCGGCAATGGCGCGGCGCGCATCGCCCGCGCTGCCAGCCACGGCCTCGCCGATCACCGCGCCTGTGGCGGGGTTGGTCACCGCCAGGCGGGCGCTGCCTTCGCTGGCAACCCAGGCGCCGCCGATGTAGTGCTGGTGGCGCTGGTGCAGGGTGCTGCTCATGCCGCAGCCCCGGTGGTCACCGGCTCGCCCAGCGGGTTGGCGGGCGCCGGGCGGGGTGCCTTGGAGAAGGTGTGGATCAGGTGCCAGGGCCCCGGCATCGCGCCCACGCGCACCTCGATCAGGTGCGGGCCGCCGGCGGCAAATGCGCGCGCCAGCGCGGCGGCCAGGCCGTCGGGGGAGTCCACGCGCTCGCCGGCCACGCCAAAGGCAGCGGCCAGCTGGCCGTAGTCGGGGTTGTGCAGCGTGGTGTCGGTCTCGCGCTGGAACACGTTGTTCTGGATACGGCGCACGTTGCCGAAGGCGCCGTCGGCAAAGACCACGATGGCCAGGTTGGCGCGGTACTTGGCGGCGGTGGCGAGTTCCTGCAAACCCCAGCCGAAGCCACCGTCGCCATTGATCGAGATGACGCGCCGGCCTGGATTGCCCAGCGCCACGCCCAGGGCGGTGTTGAAGCCGTAGCCCAGCGTGCCCTGGTAGCCGGGGCTGATGAAGCTGCGCGGTGCCTGCACCGGATAGGCGAAGGTGGCCGCGTAGCCCACCTGCGTCAGCTCGCTGACCAGGATGCCGTCATCCACGCCGCTGTCCGGCAGCGCCTGGCGTATGGCCGCCAGGTAGCTGCGCTGCGGCTCCACGTGCGCAACCTGCTCGTCGCACCAGGCGCGAACGGCGTCCAGGTCCAGCGGGGCCTGCGCATGCGAGGCTGGTGGATCGCCTTGCAGCGCATCGGCCAGCGCGTTCAGGCCGGCGGCGGCGTCGCCCTGCAGGGCCAGGCCAGGCGAGCGCGGCGCGCCGGTGTGGGCCGGGTCGATGTTCAGGTAGATGTACTTCACGCCAGGCACGGCGTGGGCCGGGCGGCCCAGGGCATCCATGGCGCGCGAGCCGGCGACCAGCACCACGTCGGCATGCGGCAGCACGCAGCGCCCGCCCAGGTTCAGCAGCGCAAGCGGGTGGCGCTGGGGCAGCGCGCCGCGGCCGTTGTCGGTCATGATGACGGGCGCGTTCAGGCGCTCGGCCAGGCGTTGCAGGCCCTGCGTGCCGCCCGCGGCCACCACGCCGCCACCGGCCCAGATCACGGGGCGGCGCGCGCTGCGCAGCAGCGCGGCAGCGGCGGCGATGTCCGCGCCCGCTGGCGGCTGCGGCTGTGCGGGCGCAGCGGCGTCCAGCAGGGTGATGTCGGCGCGGGCCTGCAGCACGTCGGGCGGGATTTCCAGCGCCACGGGGCGGGGGTGGCCGGTGCGCATCTGCACGAAAGCCTCATGCACCAGGCGCGGAATGTCACCGGGCTGCAGGGCGATGGCGGACCATTTGGTCACGCTGCGCAGGATTCGCGACTGTTCATTGACTTCGTGCAGCATGCCAAAGCCCTTGCCGATGGTGGGCGACGGGATCTGGCCCGCGATGCACAGCACGCGCGAAGAGCAGGCATAGGCCGTGGCCAGCCCGGACAGTGCGTTCAGGATGCCGGGGCCGGGAACCACCATGCAGACACCTTCGCGGCCCGTGGTGCGCGCATAGCCGTCGGCCATGTACGAGGTGGCTTGCTCGTGGCGCGGCACCACGAAGCGGATGCGATCGGCCACGTCAATCAGCGCGTCGGTGGCCCAGTCAAGCTGAACGCCCGGTATGCCAAAGATATCCGTCACGCCCTCGATTACCAATTGCCTGGCCAATGCCTGGCCGCCTGTCATTTCCATAGTGTCTCCGTGTGTTGTGCGGGCTGGTCTTGTGTGCTCAGGGGGGTGGGAAAACCCGACGCGCCACCGTTGTGCAAGAGTCGAAAAGAATGTTGACTTAATCAAGCAAGTGAATAGAATCATCCGCAAGATACTTAACGTTGTCAAGTATCTTCAGGGCCCATCGAGAGGCCGCAGCCACACCGTCAAACCACGCGTGACAGCGCACCGAAACAGGAGACATCCAATGAAGAATCACTTGAGCACCGCGCTCGCCCTGGCCGCCTTGATGGCCTGTGGCGCGGCGGCAGCGGCAGAACTGAAAATGGCCATCGCCACCGACGTGACGTCGATGGATCCGCAGTACGCCAACATCGCCGGCAACGTGCAGGTGTCGCGCCACATGTTCGAGTCGCTGGCCGACCTGGACGCCGAGGGCCGCCTGGTGCCGCGCCTGGCCGAATCGTGGCAGCGCGTGGCGCCGTCGGTGTGGGAGTTCAAGCTGCGCCGCAACGTGAAGTTCCATGACGGCTCGGCCTTCACGGCCGAGGACGTTGTGTACTCGGTCGGCCGCCCCGCGACGCTGACCGCGTCGCCGGCCACGCTCAACGGCTTCCTGAAAGACATCAGCAAGGCCGAGGCGGTGAACGAACATACCGTGCGCCTGACCACGTCCACGCCGCTGGCCGTGCTGCCCAACTACATGGCCATGGTGCCCATGGTGTCCAAGAAAGCGACTACCGGCCTGAAGCCCGAGGACTTTGAAAGCGGCAAGGGCATGAGCGGCACCGGCCCGTACAAGTTCGTGCGCTTCCTGCGCAGCGACCGGGTGGAATTGCTGCGCAACGATGCGTACTGGGGAGCCAAACCCACGTATGACAAGGTCACCATCCGAATCATGCCGAACAACCCGGCTCGCACCGCCGCGCTGCTGTCGGGCGAGGTGGACGCGATCGCCGCCGTGCCGGCCGCGGACCTGGCCCGCATCAAGTCCAACGCCAACCTGACCTTCTATACCAAGCCGCTGGCGCGCCACACGTTCTGGACGATGAACCAGTTCTCCGAGCGGCTGCCCCTGGCCACCGACCATGCCGACAAGCCGCTGGCTGCCAACCCGTTCAAGGACGTGCGCGTGCGCCGCGCGTTCTCCAAGGCGATTGACCGCGAAGCCATCGGCACCCGCGTGATGGAAGGCCTGGGCGTGCCCACGCAGAACCCCGTGCCCCCCACCATGTTCGGCTACAACCCGTCGGTGCTGCCTGAAAAGCAGGACCTGGACGGCGCCAAGAAGCTCATGGCCGAGGCCGGCTACCCCAACTGCTTCAAGCTGTCGATCTTTGCCCGCAGCGACGCCCACCCGACCGATTCGGCGCAAGCGCAGGCCACGGGCCAGATGCTGTCGCGCCTGGGCTGCAAGGTGAACGTCGAGGTCGTGCCCACCAGCGTGTTCTTCACGCGCGGCAACAAACTGGAGCTGCCCATGCTGCTGCTGGCCACCGGCGTGGACGGCGGCGACCTGGGCGTGACGCTGGAGTACCTGTTCAGCAACCCGACCAACAACCCGTTCCGCAAGATCAACATGCAGACCTACGACTCGCCTGAATTCTGGAAGCCGCTGCGCGAGGCGCTGGCCTCGTCGGACGAGCTGGTGCGCGAGCGCAAGTACCGCGAGGTCATTGAAGTGCTGCGCAACGAAGTCGGCGTGATCCCCACGCAGCTCATGGTCGGCACCTGGGCGTCGCGCAAGGGCGTGGTGCTCAAGCCGCGCGTGGACGAGCGCACCTACGCACAGGACATCACGGGCAACTGACCGGCGGCATGAACCACTGACAGCCACGCTGCATGTTCTTTTTTCTGTTGAGGCGCCTGGCGCAAAGCGTGGCCGTGCTGTGGTTCATGTCCGTGATCGTGTTCGCGGGCATCTACGTGGTGGGCGACCCCGCGTCCATGATGATCCCGGACAACGTCACGCCCGAGATGCGCGACCAGATGATGGCCGCGCTGGGGTTGGACAAACCGGCGTACGCGCAGTACCTGGACTTTGCCGGGCGCCTGCTGGACGGCAGTCTGGGCCGGTCGTTCGCCACCGGCCTGCCGGTGACCGAGCTGCTGGCCAGCCGCCTGCCCGCCACGCTGGAGCTGGCGGTTGCGGCCACGGTGATTGCCGTGGTGGTGGGCCTGCCGCTGGGCCTGGTGGCGGGCCGCTGGCCTACCACGCCCGTCGGCCGCGCACTCACCTTCCTGTCGTCGCTGGGCTTCAGCCTGCCGACGTTCTGGCTGGGGCTGATGCTCATCATGGTGTTCGCGGTGATCCTGGGCTGGCTGCCGTCGGGCGGGCGCGGCCCCACCACGACGCTGTTCGGGCTGCAGGTCAGCTTCATGACCTGGGAGGGCTTGCGCTACCTGCTGCTGCCGGCCACCAACCTGGCGCTGTTCAACGCCGCGATGATCATGCGGCTGGCGCGCTCGTCCACGCGTGAGGCGCTGCTGATGGACTACGTGAAGTTCGCGCGGGCCAAGGGCCTGGGGCAGGGGCGGCTGATCGGCGTGCACGTGCTCAAGAACATCATGATTCCCATCGTGACCGTGGTAGGCATCAACTTTGGCGGGATCATCGCGTTCTCGGTCGTGACCGAGACCATCTTCGGCTGGCCCGGCATGGGCAAGCTGCTGATCGACTCGGTCAATGCGCTGGACCGGCCGGTGGTGCTGGGCTATCTGCTGTTTGTCGTGCTGATCTACCTTGTCATCAACCTGGTCGTGGACCTCATGTATTCGTGGCTGGACCCGCGCGTGACCCTGGGGACCGAATCGTCATGAGCACCACTTCCGCCGCCGTCGAAACGCCGCTGCGCCGCCTGTGGCGCGAATTCACCGACAGCCGCATCGCCTGCATCGGGCTGGGCATGACCCTGCTGATCCTTCTGGTGGCCGTGCTGGCGCCGTGGATCTCGCCGCAGAACCCCTATGACCTGCAGCAGCTGTCGGTGCTGGACGCGCGGCTGAAGCCCGGCTCGCTGTCCGGCGATGGCCACATGCGCTTCTGGCTGGGCACCGACGACCAGGGCCGCGACATGCTGTCGGCCATCCTCTACGGCCTGCGCATCAGCATGATGGTGGGGCTGTTGTGCACGGCGCTGGCGGCGGTGCTGGGCACCGTGCTGGGCCTGGCCGCGGCGTGGTTCGGCGGCGCGGTGGACGCGCTCATCATGCGGCTGGCCGATACGCAGATGGCGTTCCCGTCCATCCTGATCGCGCTGATTTTCCTGGCGCTGTTCGGCAAGGGCGTGGACAAGATCGTGCTGGCCCTGGTGCTGGTGCAGTGGACCTACTATGCACGCACCGTGCGCAGCTCGGCACTGGTGGAACTCAAGCGCGAGTATGTAGAGGCCGCGCGCGGCCTGCGCCTGCCGCGCAGCCGCATCCTGTTCGTGCACGTGCTGCCCAACTGCCTGCCGCCGCTGCTGGTGGTGGCGACCATCCAGGTGGCGATTGCCATCGGGCTGGAGGCAACGCTGTCCTTCCTGGGGCTGGGCCTGCCGGTGACCGAGCCGTCGCTGGGCCTGTTGATCTCCAATGGCTACAACTACATGCTGTCGGGCAACTACTGGATCAGTTTCTTTCCCGGCGTGGCGCTGCTGGTGGCGGTGCTGAGCATCAACACCGTGGCCGACCAGCTGACCGACGTGCTCAACCCGAGGCTGCGGCGATGACGGTGTCACACAGCGCATTGCCGCTGCTCGAAGTCCGCGACCTGCAGACGCACTTTCCCACGCAGGGCGGCGTGGTGCGCGCGGTGGACGGCGTGAGCTTCACGCTGGGCCGCGGCGAGATCATGGGCCTGGTCGGGGAATCCGGCTCGGGCAAATCGCAGACGGGCTATTCGATCATGGGCCTGGTGGACAAGCCAGGGCGCATCGTGAGCGGCAGCATCCGCCTGGGCGGCGAGGAGCTGGTGGGCAAGTCCGAGCGCGAATGGCAGTCCATCCGCGGGCGGCGCATCGCCATGATCTTCCAGGACCCGATGATGACGCTCAACCCGGTGCTGCAGATTGCCACGCAGATGACCGAGGCCGTGCTGGCCCACCGCCGCGTGAGCCGTGCCCAGGCGCTGGAAGAAGCCCACGACGCGCTGGTGCGCGTGGGCATCCCGTCGCCGGGCGAGCGGCTGCGCTGCTACCCGCACCAGCTGTCAGGCGGCATGCGCCAGCGCGTGGTGATCGCCATTGCGCTCTTGAACAAGCCCGAGCTTTTCATTGCCGACGAACCCACCACGGCGCTGGACGTCACGATCCAGGGCCAGATCCTCTACGAAATGCAGAAACTCACGCGCGAAACCGGCGCCTCGCTGATCTGGATCACGCACGACATGGCCGTGGTCGCGGCGCTGGCCCAGCGCATCTGCGTCATGCGCCGCGGCAAGATCGTGGAGCAGGGCGCGGTCGGCGACATCCTTCATGCGCCGCAGCACCCCTACACGCGCGGCCTGATGGACTCCATCCCCAGCCGCAACCCGCGCGGCCAGCGGCTGCGCACCATGCCGGATCTGGACGGCACCGCGGGAGCGGCCGCATGACCGCGCTGCTCGAACTGCAGGGCGTCACGCGCAGCTTCCGCCGCGCGGGCGGCGCGCTGGAGCGCCTGCGCGACCGGCTGACGGGCAAGGCCATGCCGCCCCGTGTCACCGTGGTGCACCCCACCGACCTGAGCATCCGCGCCGGCGAGGTGCTGGGCCTGGTGGGTGAATCGGGTTGCGGCAAGTCCACCCTGGGCCGCGTCGTGGCCGGGCTGCTGCCGCCCGACACGGGCCGCCGGCTCTGGCAGGGCGAGGACATGGCGGCGCTGCCGCCCGCGCGCGCGCAGCAGGTGGGCCTGGGCGTGCAGATGATCTTCCAGGACCCGTATGCGTCGCTCAACCCGCGCCGCCGCGTGGGCGCCGCGATTGCCGAGGCGGCGGTGATCCATGGCCATACAACGCGCGCCGAGCGCGGCGCGTACGTTGCCGACCTGCTGCAGCGCGTGGGGCTTCAGGCCGCCATGGCCGACCGTTTTCCGCACCAGTTCTCAGGCGGTCAGCGCGCGCGCATCGGCATCGCGCGTGCGCTGGCTGTCAAGCCGGACTTCCTGGTGTGCGACGAATCCGTGGCGGCGCTGGACGTGTCCGTCCAGGCCCAGGTGCTCAACCTGTTCATGGACCTGCGCGAGCGCATGGGGCTGACCTACCTGTTCATCAGCCACGACCTCAGCGTGGTGCACCACCTGGCCGACCGCGTCGCCGTGATGTACCTGGGCCGGCTGGTGGAGCTGGCGCCCACCGAAGAGCTGTTCCGCGAACCGGCCCACCCCTACACCCGCGCGCTGCTGGACAGCGTGCCTCGGCTGGAGGGCGGGCAGGCCAACTTCCGCCCGCTGGCCGGCGAGATGGCATCCGTGCTGGCGCCGCCGCCGGGCTGCGCGTTTCACCCGCGCTGCCCGCATGCGACGGCGGTGTGCCGCGAGCAGGTGCCGCCACTGCGCACCGTCGCACCGGGCCGCTCGGTGGCCTGCCATCTGGTGCGACCCGCCGCCGGCCTGCCTTCTGTGACAATCGCGCCATGAGTTCCGCCACCGCCGCCACCACTATCCTGGAGCTGCTGGCCTACCGGCTGCAGCGCGCCAGCTTCTACACCACCAAGCACGCGCACATGGCGTTTGCCCGTGAGTTCGGCATCAGCGGCAGTGAATGGCGGCTGATCGGCACGATTTCCGTGATGGCACCCATTTCGATGCTGCGCCTGGCCGAGGAAACCGATATCCAGCTCGCACAGACCAGCCGTACGGTGGCGTCACTCATGGAGCGCGGCTTGGTGCGCAGCGAAGGCGACCGGGCCGACAAGCGCAAGGTGATGCTGCTGCTCACGCCCGCCGGCAGGGCGCTGTACCGCAAGGCCTTTGCCGAGGCCAGCCGGCGCAACCAGCGCATCCTGGGCGCCTTGAGCGAGCAGGACTGCCTGGCGCTGTTTCGCATGCTGGACACCATCGCCGCCGAAGGGCGCGTGATGCTGGACGAAGAGCGCCGCCGCAACGCTTGAGCGGGCACCGGTAGAATCCCACGCAAAAGGTCGCGCCCCGGCGGCCTTTTTGTTTGTCTGTTCCGGGGCCATGTAGAGGACCACCATGTATAAAAACCTCGTAGCCGCGCTGGCGGCCGCCTGTTGTTTTTCCCCTGTTTTTTCCCAAACCACCGGCCCGTTGAAGGCCGGCTTTGTCTATGTCGCGCCCATCACCGAAGCGGGCTGGGTACGCCAGCATGAAGAAGGCCGCAAGGCCGTGCAAGCCGCACTGGGCGCCAAGGTCCAGACCAGCTTCGTGGAAAACGTTGCCGAAGGCGCCGACGCCGAGCGCGTGATCCGCGACCTGGCCGCAACGGGTCACACGCTCATTTTCACGCCCAGCTTTGGCTACATGGAGCCTACGCTCCGGGTGGCCAAAGATTTCCCCCACGTCAGGTTTGAATCCGTCACCGGCTACAAGACGGCGCCCAACGTGGCCACGTCCAACGCCCGCTATTACGAGGGCCGCTACCTGGCGGGCATTGCCGCAGGCCGCATGACGAAGACGAACGTGGCGGGCTATGTGGCGGGCTTTCCCATCCCCGAGGTGCTGCAGGGCATCAACGCGTTCACCTTGGGGCTGCGCTCGGTCAACCCGAAGGCCCAGGTGAAGGTGGTGTGGCTCAACGCCTGGTTTGACCCGCCGCGCGAGCGCGACGCGGCCATGAGCCTGTTCAACCAGGACGTGGACGTGATCGCCTTTCACACCGGCTCCACCGCCGTGCTGGCCGCCGCGCAGGAGCGCGGCAAGATGGCGGTGGCCTACCACTCGGACATGCGCCGCGCCGGGCCGGACGCCCAGATCGTGGCCGTGACGCACCAGTGGGGCACCTACTACACCCAGCGCGCCCAGGCGGTGCTGGACGGCAGCTGGAAAAGCGGCAACGTTTGGGGGGGTGTGAAGGACGGCATGATCCGCGTCGGCGATTTCGGCGCGCAGGTGCCCAAAGCGGTGCAGGACGAGGTGCTGGCACGGCAAAAGGACATTGCCGCGGGCAAGCTGCACCCGTTTACCGGCCCCATCACCGACAACGAAGGCAAGGCCGTGCTGCCGGCTGGTGCAGTCATGACAGATGCACAGATACTGTCTATGAACTTTCTTGTATCTGGCGTGCAGGGCAAAGCTGCAAAATGACGTGATCCATTGATCACGTCGCCCCGTGCCTGACCCGGGGTCCATTCCAGAATGAAAGCCTATCGATCCGCCATCTTGCGGTTTGCCGACGACCGCTCGGCCATGTACGAACCAGACGGCCTGCTGGTCACGGGCCCTGACGCCACCGGCCGCCAGGTGGTGCGCGCCGTGGGTGCGTACAGCGCGTTGGCCGGCAACTACCCCGGCGTGGCGGTTGAAGACCTTCGTGGCCAGATCATCGCGCCCGGCTTTGTGGACCTGCACATCCACTTTCCCCAGACCGATGTGATCGGCTCGCCGGCCGAGGGCCTGCTGCCCTGGCTGGAGAACTACACCTTTCCGCATGAGTCGCGCTTTGTGGACGAATCCTATGCACAGGACGTGGCCACGGTCTTCCTGGACGAGCTGCAGCGCAACGGCGTGACCACCGCGCTGACGTTCTGCACCTCGCATCCGTCATCGGTCGATGCGCTGATGGGTGCAGCGCGCCAGCGCGGCCTGCGCATGATCGCGGGCAAGGTGCTGCAGGACCGCCATTCACCCGACGGCGTGCGCGACGACACCGAACAGTCGCTCGCCGATACCGAAGCGCTCATCAGAAAATGGCACGGCCAGGACCGCCTGGGCTATGCCATCACGCCGCGCTTTGCGCCCAGCTGCACAGAGGCGCAATTGCGCGGTGCGGGTGAGCTGGCGGCCAGATTCCCGGACGTATGGATCCAGTCGCACGTGGCCGAAAACAAGGATGAAATCAAATGGGCGCGCGAGCTGTTTCCGCAATCGCGCAGCTACCTGTCCATCTACGACGACTTTGGCCTGATGCGCGAGCGCGCCATCTACGCCCACTGCATCCACTTTGACGACGAGGACCGCGCCTTGATGCGCGCCACCGGCGCGGCGGCGGCCGTCAGCCCCACCAGCAACCTCTTTCTGGGCAGCGGCTTTTTTGACTACGAAGGCGCGGACCGTATCGGTTTCAAGTACGGCCTGGCCAGCGATGTGGGTGGCGGCACCAGCTTCAGCCCGTTTCACACCATGCTGGCGGCGTATTACGTGGGCCGCGAGGGCCAGACCAAACCGGGCCTGAGTCTGTCGCCGCAGGCCTTGTGGTGGCAGCACACGGCAGGCGCCGCGCAGGCTCTGGGGCTTGACGGCACCATCGGCAACCTGCAGCCGGGCTGCGAGGCCGACTTTGTGCTGCTCAACCCGCAGGCCACGCCGCTCCTGGCGCGCAAGACGGCGCAGGCGGCCAGCCTGGACGAGCTGCTGTTTGCGTTGATCGTGCTGGGCGACGACCGGGTGATTGCCCGCACGCACATCGCCGGCGCAGTGTGATCAGCGGTTGAGCTTCTTGTCGCGGATGTAGCGCGCCAGCCCGCAGTAGCCGTCCTTGAACAGGATGTCGTTTTCCAGCCTGGCAGGCAGCAGCTTTTCCTTCAGCTCGGCCGCGGCCTGCGCGCCCTGGTTCTGGCGGACGAAGCCGATGGCCTGCTCAAACTTCGACACCTCGGCGCGGCACGGGTCCTGGGCCTGGCGGCTGGGGTCCACGGGGGTCTGGGCCTGGGCGCACAGGCCCAGGAGGGCGAGCAGCCAGGTCGATGAACGGGGTAGCTTGGGCATGGGCGAACTCCGGTAGTCCCGGCCCCCAAGCATGAAGCGTTCCCGTGGCAGCGGCATGACGCCGCGCGTATGCCGGTTATCCGCCGTGGCGTATGTTCAGACGTCGTCTTCGCTCGGTTTGTCGGTCGTCATGAAGTGGCCCAGGCGGTGCGACCAGTCGGAGGCCCCGGCATCAACCGCCTCCAGGGGCTCGCACGCGACGCCGGCGGCGGTGAACATCTTGACCGCAGCGGCGTTCGCACCCGCATGGTGCGGCTTTTCGCGCAGGAAGACCACGCGCCGTATGCCCGCCTGGATGACCGCCTGCGCGCAGCGCGGGCAGGGAAACTGGGTGGTGTAGATGGTCGCGTTGGTCAGCGGCAGCACCACGCAATTGAGCATGGCATTGATCTCGGCATGCACCACATAGCTGTGGCGCGAATGGAAGGGGTCGCTGTCGTCGTCGGACCAGTAGATCGGGTCATGGTCGTCGCAGCCGCGCGGCAGGCCGTTGTAGCCCACGCCGATGATCCGGTGGTCCGGCGACACGATGCAGGCGCCGTTGCGCGTGCGATGGTCCTTGGAGCGCGCCGACGCCAGCAGCGCCACGCCCATGAACATCGAATGCCAGCCAATCAGGGCGCTTGGCTTGGCAACATCCTCGTGACTCATTGTGGTTCCTCGGTGGGCATCGGGTTGCAAGGTGGCGTGGCAATGCTAGCTCAAAGCGTGCCGGTCGCCAGCCGCGCAGCCGCCAGGTCCCAGCCTGCCCAGCCGCAGCTCTTGAACAGCACCGGGCCCTGTACCGCCGGCGCGCTGCCTCGCACCACGTCTGCCAGTGAGGCGAACGCCGACACGTCCAGTCCGGCCTGCAGGAGGTCACCGGCCTCGTGTTGTGCATCGGTGGTGTCCACCACCACCGTGCCCAGTTCGGCGAAGTGGCGGCACAGGCGCGGCGCCAGTTCCACCATTCTGGGCGTGAACGCGCCCACGGCCGACACAAAGGCGTCTTCGCGCGGTGTGCCGCGCAGCACCACTTCGGCCGCCGGGGTGCAGGTGACCACCAGCGGGCAGTCGGCCAGCGCGGCGTTGGCGTCGGCCACCACCCGCGCTTGCAGGCCCAGCGCCTGGGCATGGCGCACCAGCGCGGCGGCGCTGGAGGCGCTGCGCGACGCCACCCGCACCTCGCGCACGCCCAGCCCGTCGGCAAACGCCTCCAGATGGGCCAGGCCCTGCACGCCCGCGCCCACCACCAGCAGCGGCCCTTGCGGGTTGGGCGCCAGCCGTTGGGCGGCCAGCAACGACACGGCGGCCGTGCGCCGCGCCGTGACGGTGGGGCCGTGCAGGATCAGGCGGCGTTCGCCCGTGGCCACATCGAACACCACCACGTCGCCCTGGATGGTGGCGCGGCCGGTACCGGCATTGGCGGGCGTGAAGGTGATCAGCTTGGTGATGGCCACGCGGGCGTCCAGCGCCGGCATCACAAACAGGCTGCCGCCGCCGGGCAGCGGCTGCACCAGCCGGGCGGGCACCTGCACCGTGGGGTCTGCCAGCAGGCTCTGGATCTGGGCCGCCAGCGCGCGCCAGGGCAGGGCGGCGGCGGTGCGGGTGCTGTCCAGAACGGTGTGGGGAATGGTCATGGCTGCCGCGATTTTGTCCTACATCACGACAGGCAAAGCACCGGATTTCAAGACGCCGTACGTTTTCTAGCATTCACTCCAACGTCACCTGGAGTTCCCAACATGCTGTCCGACCTGCTCAACAAGATTGCCGATACCCCCCGCGAGAGCCTGTTCCTGGCCGGTGTGGCCGTGGTGATCGGCGCGTTGCTGTCGGCCATGTACATCGTGTGCTCGGCCCAGGTGCAATCGGCCCAGGCCCGCCACGCGTCGGCGCAGACCCAGCGCCAGGCCGTGATGGATTGTCTGGACAGCGATCCGCGGGCCAGCTACACCGCCTGCGCCAGCCATGTGGCCGTCACCTTCCAGGCCCCGATGGCACCGCGCGCGGCCGAGCAGGCCCAGGTGGTGCGGGCCAGTTGGGCCGGCACCACCCGCAGCCAGGTGTCGGCGATGATGCCGGTGGCCTACTACAGCCGCTAGCCGCTGACCGGCGTCGGGAATAATCAGGGGCATGACACGCCCCTTGCGCCTTCTCCTTTCTGTTTTGGTGCTGGCCTGTCTGCAGGCCTGCACCACCATGTCGGCCGACGAATGCCGCACCGCCAACTGGCGCGATGTGGGCTTGCGAGATGGCCTGGCCGGGCAGCCGCTGGCGATGCTGGACCAGCGCACCAAGGCCTGCGCCGAAGCCGGCGTGACCGCCAACGCACCGTTGTACCTGCAGGGGCGCAACCAGGGCCTGCCGGAATACTGCCGGCTGGACAACGCCGCACGCCTGGGCCTGCAGGGCAAGACTTACCACGGGGTGTGCGCGGCCGGCATTGACGGCGAATTCCGCCGCCGCCATGCCCTGGGCCTGGAGGTCTACCGCGCCCGCGCCAGCCTGCGCAGCATGGACCAGCGCCGCCGCACGCTGGAAGACCGCCTGGCCGACGCCAGAACCGACGAGGACCGCCGCCGCTGGCGCGAAGAGCTGCGTGACCTGGACCATGACCAGCGCCGGGCCCGCGACCGTGTGCGCGATGCCGAATGGGCGCTCGACCGCCTGCGCTGATGCCGGCGCTGCGCTGTCGTCTGACAGAACGATGGCGGCGCCGCTGACTGTGAACGCCCGGGCCCTTGCCTACAGTGACTTCATCGTCACAAGGAGCCCATCATGGCCAACGCAGTTGCCTCCATCGATGTTTCCCCAGCGTTCCCGCGCATGCAGCCGCCTGGCCTGCCGGATGAGCACCCCGGCCTGGCCGAGCCGCGCTACTGGCCGACGGAACTGCTGGCCACCTTCACGCTGCTGATGGCCGGCCACGGGCGCTGTGTGAGCTCGGCCATGATGCTGGGCGACCGTGAATACGCGCTGTGGCAGCTGGCCCGTGCCCACACCATGGACGACGACCGCCTGCGCGAGCTCGCGGTCAGGCTGTTCGCGTACTTTGATGACGCGAACCACTGGGCCCGTGCCTCGGTGCACCACGCCTGAGCGGGCGGCTCACAGCTCGGCGGCTTCCACCAGGAAGCGCACGCGCTTGACGCCCTGCCATTCATCGGCGTCCAGGCGGAAGGCCAGCTTCACCCGCGCGGGCAGCGGCTCGGTATGGCCGAACCAGATGCCGTCCACCGGCTGGCCCTGGTGGCGCAGCTTCAGCGCGAGATGCTTTTCCGCCACCAGCCGCTGAGAGATCACCTCCACCTCCTCACTGAACATCGGCGGTGCAAAGCCCTGACCCCAGACCTCGGCATGCAGCGTATCCACCAGGTCGGTGCGCCGGTATTCGGGCGCCAGCGGCCCGTCGGTGTCGATGCGCCGCATCAGCGTGGCGGCGTCCAGCCATTCCTGGGCCACCTGCATGAAGGCTTCTTCAAACGTCGCCAGGTGCTCTTCGTCCAGCGTGCAGCCCGCGGCCATGGCGTGGCCGCCAAAGCGCGACAGCACGCCAGGGTGGCGCTTGGCGACCAGGTCCAGCGCATCGCGCAGATGAAAGCCCGGGATCGAGCGGCCCGAGCCTTTGAGCTCGTGCTCTTTGCCCGGTGCCTGGCTGGCGGCAAACACAAACGTGGGCCGGTGCAGCTTGTCCTTGATGCGCCCGGCCACGATGCCTACCACGCCTTCGTGAAAGTCGGGGTCAAACACCACAATGGCGGGCGGCGGCTGCTCCTGCCCGTCGGCGTCTGCATCAAACAGCGATTCCGCAATCAGCATGGCCTGCTCGCGCATTCCGCCTTCGATCTCGCGGCGCTCGCGGTTGATGCCGTCCAGCCGCTGCGCGAGCTCTGCCGCACGCACCGGGTCGTCCGTCAGCAGGCATTCAATGCCCAGCGTCATGTCGTCCAGCCGGCCGGCGGCATTGATGCGTGGGCCCAGTGCAAAGCCGAAGTCAAACGTGGTGGCCGTGCGTGCATCGCGCGCCGCGGCCTTGAACAGCGCCGCCACGCCCACGGGCATGGCCCCGGCGCGGATGCGCCGCAGGCCCTGCGCCACCAGCCGGCGGTTGTTGGCGTCCAGCCGCACCACGTCGGCCACGGTGCCCAGCGCCACCAGTGGCAGCAGGGCATCCAGCTTGGGTTGTGTGGCCTGGTCAAACACACCCCGCGTGCGCAACTCGGAGCGAAGCGCCAGCAGCACGTAGAACATCACGCCCACGCCGGCCATGGCCTTGCTCTCGAAGGTGCAGCCCGGCTGGTTGGGGTTGACGATGACGCTGGCCGCGGGCAGCTGGGCGCCGGGCAGGTGGTGGTCGGTCACCAGCACCTGCAGGCCCAGGGCATTGGCCGTGGCCACGCCGTCCACGCTGGCAATGCCGTTGTCCACCGTGATCAGCAGGTCCGCGCCGCTGTCTTTCACCCGCCGGGCGATCGGCGATGTGAGGCCGTAGCCGTCCACCACCCGGTCGGGCACCAGGTAGCCCACCTGCTGCGCGCCCAGCAGGCGCAGGCCGCGCACAGCCACGGCGCAGGCGGTGGCGCCGTCGCAGTCGTAATCCGCCACCACGCACAGGCGTTTGCCGTCGCGGATGGCGTCGGCCAGCAGCACGGCGGCATCCTGGGCGCCCATGAGCGCTGTGGGCGGCAGCAGCCGGGCCAGGCCGTCGTCGAGTTCGTCGCGGCTGGCCACGCCGCGCGCGGCATACAGGCGCGCCAGCAGCGGGTGCAAGCCGGCCTGCTCCAGCGCCCAGGCTGCACGGGGCGGAACGTCGCGGGCAAAAATTTTCATAGCGGATCCAGCAAGGTGGGAACAGGGGTACGTGCCAGCCGGCTGGACAGCTGGCGAAACAGGCTTTGGGGCAAGGATTCAAACGTCTGGGCGCTGCGTTCGCCGCACAGCGTCAGTGTGACCTGGCGGCCCGCGTCCAGCTCGCCCAGCAGCCGGGCGCATTCGCCGCTGTCCAGCAGCCGCCAGGCGTCGGCCCAGGCGGCCCAGTCCGCGCGCAGCGCGGCGTCGCGCAGGTAGTGCGGCACGCGCAGCCCCGCTGGCAGGGGGCCCGTGCCTGCGGGCAGGGCGCCGGTGCCGCTGGCCCAGAATGAATTGACGGTGAGCAGGCCGCCGCGTTCGCGCGCCTCATTCACCGGATGGGTGTACAGCAGCATCTGCATTTCCGACTGCAGGCGGCGCAGCGTGCGCGCCGCGTCGCCGCGCGGCATCCAGGCGTTCACGTCGCGGCCGATCACCCGGTCCAGCGATGCGGTGGCCAGGTCGCGAAATACCTCGCCGCGCGCCAGCCACAACGTGGGCGCGTCGTATTCCAGTGTGATGCCGTCCTGGGCAAAGTACGGCTGCATGGCGCCCAGCAGCGTTTGCGAGTCCTGTGCGTCCAGCTGCAGCGCCAGCGGGTGCAGCATGAGGATGTGGTCGCGGCCCATGCGCCAGTGGCACGGCGTGATCCAGGCCCAGGCCTGGCCGCCTGCTGCGCCGTGCGCCGGTTCACGGGCCGATTCACGTGCCTGCCAGGCCGCCCAGGGCAGGGCGCCGTCCGGTGCCGCCAGGCCATAGGCGCGGGCCAGCGCACGCTCGTGCGGCGGGGTCAGTGCGTCTTCGGTGCCGGTGTCGGCCCGGGTGGCCGTCAGGCGGGCCAGCAGCTTTTGCAGGTGGGGCAGGGCCAGCGTGCGCAGCGCTTCGCGGCAGCCCTCGGCGCTGCAGGCGGCGAAGGGAATCAACAAGTGGGTGCTGTCCGACATGGGGGCTATTGTCCGGGATGTAACAATCCGGCCAGTTTCCAAGAACCTTTTCATGCAGATTCCTTACGAACTGGCCCTGGGCTGGCGCTACACCCGCGCGGGGCGTGCCACCCGGCGCAACGGCTTCATCTCGTTCATCTCCGGTGTGTCCATGCTGGGCATCGCCCTGGGCGTGGCGGCGCTGATCATTGTGCTGTCGGTGATGAACGGCTTCCAGAAAGAGGTGCGCGACCGCATGCTCAGCGTGGTGTCGCACATCGAGATTTTCGAGCCCGGCAACGGTGCGCTGCCCGATGTGAACCGAATCATGAACGAGGTGCGGCGCCACCCGCAGGTCACAGGCGTGGCGCCGTTCGTGTCGGCCCAGGCCCTGCTGGCGCGCGGTGAGGACATGAAGGGCGTGCTGGTGCGCGGCATTGACCCGGCGCGCGAGCCCGAAGTGACCGACCTGGCCGGCGTGCTGAAAGACACCGTGCTGTCACGCCTGCAGCCCGGCTCGTTCGGCATCGTGCTGGGCGGCGAGCTGGCGCGTTCGCTGGGCGTGCGCGAAGGCGACGTGGTGACGCTGATCGCGCCCAGTGGCCAGGTCACGCCGGCCGGCGTGGTGCCGCGCCTGAAGCAGATGACGGTGGTGGGCCTGTTTGACTCAGGCCACTATGAATACGACTCGGCGCTGGCCATGCTTCATGTGGATGACGCGGCGCTGATCTTCCGCCTGGAAGGCCCCACAGGCATCCGGCTCAAGCTCAAGGACCTGCACGAAGCCCGCACCGTGGTGGACGAGCTGAGCCCGATGATCACCGGGCGCGTGCTGCTGCGCGACTGGACGCGCCAGAACCGCACCTGGTTTGCCGCCGTACAGCTGGAAAAACGCATGATGTTCATCATCCTCACGCTGATCGTGGCCGTGGCCGCATTCAACCTGGTCAGCACGCTGGTCATGACCGTGACCGACAAGCGCGCCGACATCGCCATCCTGCGCACGCTGGGCGCCAGCCCCGCCAGCATCATGGGCGTGTTCATGGTGCAGGGGGCCATGGTGGGCGTGATCGGCACCTGTGCCGGGCTGCTGCTGGGCCTGGGCGTGGCGTTCAACATCGACGTGATCGTGCCTGCGCTGGAGCGGCTGTTCCAGGCGAGCTTTTTGCCCAAGGACATCTACCTCATCAGCAACATGCCCAGCGACCCGCAAAGCACCGACATCGTGCCGGTGGCCGTCATCTCGCTGGTGCTGTCATTCCTGGCCACGATCTACCCCAGCTGGCGCGCCAGCCGCGTGAACCCGGCGGAGGCGCTGCGTTATGAGTGATCTGAACACCCAAACAGTGCTCAGCGCACGCGGCCTGACCAAGCGCTTTCACGAAGGCCTGATTGATGTGACCGTGTTGAAAGGCGTGGACCTGGACGTGCGTGCCGGCGAAACGCTGGCCATCGTCGGCGCCTCAGGCTCGGGCAAGAGCACGCTGCTGCACCTGCTGGGCGGGCTGGACGCGCCCACCAGCGGCACCGTGCAGCTCATGGGCCAGCCGCTGGCGCAGCTGGACGCGGCGGCGCAGGGCCGGCTGCGCAACCAGCACCTGGGCTTTGTGTACCAGTTCCATCACCTGTTGCCGGAATTCAGCGCGCTGGACAACGTGGCCATGCCGCTGTGGATTCGCCGCATGCCGCGCGACCAGGCGGCGCAGGAGGCGCAGCGCATCCTGGCCGAGGTGGGCCTGGCCGGCCGTGTGCACCACCGCCCGGCCGAGCTGTCAGGCGGCGAGCGCCAGCGCGTGGCCATTGCGCGCGCGCTGGTCACGCGCCCGGCCTGCGTACTGGCCGATGAGCCCACCGGCAACCTGGACCGCAGCACGGCCGACGGCGTGTTTGACCTGATGCTGGGGCTGGCGCGCGACCATGGCACGGCGTTTGTAATGGTCACGCACGACGCTACGCTGGCGCAGCGTTGCGCGCGGCTGATCCAGCTGACGGGCTGATCAGGCAGCACCAGGTGCGGGCAGGCGTCGGGCCATGGCCCGCAGTGCAGTCGTCAGGTCGTTGGCGAACGCCTGCGCGTCGCGCAGCGCCGAAGCGGCCACACGCTCGCGCAGCGACGCACGCAGCTGTGCCAGGCCGTGCAGGTCGCCGGCACGCTGCACGGCCTGGCGCACGTAGGCCTCGGCATCGTGCACCACCCAGTCGCCCAGACCGGCAGCCCCCAGCAAACCCGCACCCTGGCGGGCAATCAGCCTGTCGCCCGCCAGGGTGATCGTGGGCACGCCCATCCACAGCGCTTCGCAGGTGGTGGTGCCGCCCGGATAGGGGAAGGTGTCCAGGATGATGTCCACCTCGGCGTGCGCCGCCAGGTAGGCCGTGCGTGATGCCCGACCGTGCAGGTCGATGCGGCCTGCTGCGACGCCCAGCGCCTGCAGCCGCGCCGACAGGCGCGCCATTTCCGTCGCGTCGCCCAGCCGCGTGCTCTGGATGCGCAGGCGCGCCGACGGCAGCGCCTGAAGGATGCGGGCCCAGGCGGCCAGCACCGCGTCGTTGAGCTTGCTGGTGGTCTGAAAGCACCCGAACGTCACAAACCCGCGCCGGGCGGCCGGCAGCGCGGCCACGGGAGGCGCGGCGTCGGGTGGCGCGAAGCAAAGCCGTGTGGCGGGCAGGCGCCACACGGTCTCCGTGAAGCGTTCTGCGCTGTCAGCCGGGCTGCAGGCCCAGTCAGACAGCAGGTAGTCCATCGCCTGCAGGCCGGTGGTGGCAAAGTAGCCGAGCCACGATACCTGCACCGGCGCAGCCCGCCAGGCAAAAAGCGCCAGCCGGTTGTGTGCGGTATGGCCCGACAGGTCCAGCAGCACATCGATCTGCCGGTCGCGAATGCATTGCACCGACTGGGCATCGTCCAGGCCGGCAATGGACGTCCAGCCTGCAAAGCTGGGGCGGATGGCCTGCGTGAGCGTGTCGGCCTCTGCCTGTGTGGCAAAGGCATGCAGTTGCACCCGGGCCGGGTCCAGCAGACCCAGCCACCCCTGCAGGAAATAGCCCACCGGGTGGTTGCGCAGGTCGCCGCTGACCAGCCCGACGCGCAGCGGCGTGGCCGGTGAATGGGCTGGCGGCGCCGGGTCTGTTGCGCCCGCCGCTGTGGCCAGCCGCGCAGCGGCCTGGCCAAAGGCCAGTGCGGCTTCAAAGCGCGCGGCGTGGCTGGATGCGCTGCTGTAGTTCAGTGCCAGCAGCAGGTTGTTGTGCGCGCCCAGGAATCCCGGGTCCAGTTGCAGCGCACGCTGGTAGCAGGCGATGGCCTCGTCCAGTTGCCCCATGTCGCGCAGCACGTTGCCGCGGTTGCTGTGGATCTGCGCGTGCAGCGGCGCCTGGTCGATGGCGTTGCGGTAGGCTGCGTCCGCTTGCGCCAGGTGACCCAGGTCGTGCAGGGTGTTGGCCAGGTCGTTCCAGAGCTCGGCCGATTCCGGCAGCAGCTGCAACGCTCGGCGGTAAGCCGCGGCGGCGGCGTTCATGCGTTGCTGGCTGCGCAGCAAGCCGCCCAGCACGACGTGCCGTTGCGGGTTGTCCGGGTCGGCGGCGGCGGCACGTTCGCAGCTTTTGATGGCCTGGGCCACCAGGCCCAGTCTGAGCTGGGTGTTGGCCAGGTTGGCGTGGGCTTCCGCATCACCAGGCGCCAGCCCGATGGCCCGGGTCTTGGCCTGCAACGCCTGCTCATGGAGGTTCTGGCCCGACAGGGCAGCGCCCAGCGCCTTCCAGCCTGTGGGCCACTGCGGATGCGCCGCGACGATCCGACGCGCCAGCGCTTCCAGCTCGGCGAATGAGCCGCTGCCCAGCAGCGCGGCGGCCTGGCGCCCCAACTGCAGCGCCGTGTCTGGCACCGGGCGCTGGCCCGGCACTACAGGATGCGGTTGAACCACAGCACCGACAGGCCGGCCGACACCAGCGCCAGCGCCGCGGCCAGCAGGGCCAGCAGCCCTGCGATTTCGGTTTCCTTTTTTTCCACCGTCAGGCGCGAGCTCAGGGTCTGGTACACCTTGTTGAGGTCGGCCGCGGTGCCGGCGTAGTAGTACTCGGCCTGGGTCTTGTTGGCGATGGACTTCAGCGTGTCCTCGTCCAAACGCACGCGCATGGACCAGCCTTCAAAGCCAATGGTTTCGCCGTCAACCGTGCCGATGCCCACGGTGTACACGCGCACGCCGCGGTCGGCCGCCATCTTGGCGGCCTCCAGCGGGTCCACGCCCGTGGTGCGCTGGCCGTCGGTCAGCATGATGATGGCCGCCGACGTGAACGAGCCTGGCGCGACCGGGGTGAATTCCTTTTTTTCCTTCGGGGGTTCGTTCAGCGAACGCCCCTGCGGGCCAAAGCGCTGCTGGCCCATCTGCTGCAGCTCGATGCCCGCGTCCGGGAACAGCGTGGCCAGCGAGATCACGATGGCGTTGCCCGTGGCCGTGGCGCGCTGCAGCTGGAAGCGGTCGATCGCGGTGACCAGGTCTTCGCGGTTGACGGTGGGCAGCTGCGCCACCTGGGCCGAGCCGGCAAAGGCGACGATGCCGACCTTGACGTTGCGCGGCAGGTCGGCCAGGAATTTCTTGGCGGCCTCCTGCGCCGCCACCAGGCGGTTGGGCTGGACGTCGGTGGCGCGCATGCTGCCCGACACATCCATGGCCAGGATGATGGTCTGCTGGCTGGACGGCAGCGTGATCACGGCTACCGGCCGTGCAGCGGCCACCAGCATGGCCGCCAGCGCCAGCAGGAACAGCACCGGCGGGATGTGCCGGCGCACCGACTGCCCGGCGCCCATGGCTTCCTTCACGATCGACAGGGAGGCATAGCGCAGCGTGTTTTTCTTCTTGCGGCGCATCAGCCACACATACAGCGCCACCAGCAGCGGCACCGCCAGCAGCAGCCAGAGGAATTGGGGCCAGAGGAAATGCA
>JBEIPU010000217.1:0-4559 GCA_040376925.1 Caenimonas sp.
CCTTGAAGGTGCCCACGCGGATGTTGGGCGTGTCGTACCACTGGTAGGGCAGGCGTTTGGTCACCGGCATGCGCCCGCGCAGCACGCTCAGGCGGTTGGGCCAGTGCGCGAAGTTGGGGAAGGCCACGATGCCGGTCTTGCCCACGCGCGCGGTTTCGCGCAGCATGGTCTCGGCGTTGCGCAGGCTTTGCAGCGTGTCGATCTGCAGCACCACGTCAAACGAGTTGTCGTCAAACATGGCCAGGCCCTCTTCGAGGTTGAGCTGGATCACGTTGACGCCGCGCTGCACGCAGGCCAGCACGTTGGCGTCGGCAATCTCGATGCCGTAGCCGGTGCAGCCGCGTTCACGTTGCAGCAGGTCCAGCAGCGCGCCGTCGCCGCAGCCCAGGTCGAGCACGCGCGAGCCCTGAGGCACCAGCCTTGCAATGGAATTCATGGTGGCGTTGTCACTCATGAGAATGTCGCCCCCACGCTTGTCACTTCGGGTACGACGCTGCCCCCCGAGGGGGCCCTCGCGCCTTGGGGCGGCCCGGCGTCGCTCGCCACCTTCTCAAAGTACGAGCGCACCACGTTCAAATAGCGCGCGTCCTCCAGCAGGAAGGCATCATGCCCGTGCGGTGCGTTGATCTCGGCGTAGGCCACGTCGCGCCGGTTGTCCAGCAGGGCCTTGACGATTTCGCGGCTGCGCCGGGGGCTGAAGCGCCAGTCGGTGGTGAAGCTCACCAGCAGAAACCGGGCGCTCGCGCGTGCCAACGCCTTGGTCAGGTTGCCATTGAACGCACGGGCGGGGTCGAAGTAATCCAGCGCGCGGGTGATCAGCAGGTAGGTGTTGGCATCAAAGTACTCGCTGAACTTGTCGCCCTGATAACGCAGGTAGCTTTCGATCTGGAACTCAATGTCCTGCGTGCTGTACTTCAGGTCGATGCCATCCCTGAGCTGCCGTCCGAATTTTTCATTCATCACGTCATCGCTCAGGTACGTGATGTGGCCGATCATGCGGGCGATGCGCAGGCCGCGCCTGGGCACCACGCCGTGTTCGTAGAAATGCCCGCCATGAAAGTCCGGGTCGGTCACGATGGCGCGGCGCGCCACCTCGTTGAAGGCGATGTTCTCCGCGTTCAGGTTGGGGGCGCTGGCGATCACCACCGCATGACGCACACGCTGCGGGTGCTGCAACGCCCAGCCCAGCGCCTGCATGCCGCCCAGGCTGCCACCCATCACGGCGGCCAGGGTGTCAATGCCCAGCCGGTCCAGCAGCCGCGCCTGCGCATTCACCCAGTCTTCCACCGTCACCACGGGAAAGTCCGCGCCGTAGACGCGGCCGGTGTCGGGGTTGGTGTGCATGGGCCCCGTGGAGCCAAAGCACGAGCCCAGGTTGTTGACGCCGATGACAAAGAAGCGCTCGGTGTCCACTGGCTTGCCGGGGCCGATCATGTTGTCCCACCAGCCTTCGCTCCTGTCCTGGCCCGCATAGGTGCCGGCCACATGGTGCGACGCGTTGAGCGCATGGCACACCAGCACGGCGTTGGAGCGGTCAGCGTTGAGCGTGCCGTAGGTCTCGTAGGCCAGCGTGTAGCCGCGGACCGACGCGCCGCTTTGCAGCGCCAGCGGCTCGGCAAATTCCATGAACTGCGGTGTAACGACCATAAAAGCAAAAACCCGGCGTCGCTAAAGAGGCGAGGCCGGGTCCGTCGGTGCGGGGCATTCGTATCTTTAGCTGAATTTATTGAGCGCCCGCAAGCTGAAGCAAATCGGCGCTGTCGGCGGAGTATATCAACCCCAGCCCAGCAGGGCGACCACCCCCAGCACCGCAAAGATCACCGCTGAGATCACATGCACCAGGCGGATCGGCACCCGCCGCGTGATGCGTTCGCCAAACCAAACGACCGGCGCATTGGCCAGCATCATGCCCAGTGTGGTGCCCAGCACCACCGCGCCCCAGGCGTTGTACTGCGCGGCCAGCATCACGGTGGCGATCTGCGTCTTGTCGCCCATCTCGGCCAGGAAGAACGCGATGAGCGTGGTGCCGAACACGCCAAAGCGTGGCGCAGCGTCGCCATCGCCCTCGTCCAGCTTGTCGGGGATCAGCATCCAAACCGCCATGGCAATGAATGAGCCGCCCAGCACCCAGCGCAGCACATCGGGCCCCAGCAGCGTAGTGACCCAGGCGCCGGCGGCGCCGGCCAGGCCGTGGTTGGCCAGCGTGGCCACAAAAATGCCCAGCACGATGGGCCAGGGCTTGCGAAAGCGCGCCGCCAGCACCAGCGACAGCAGCTGGGTTTTGTCGCCCATCTCGGCGAGCGCGACGATGCCCGTCGACACCAGAAAAGCTTCCATAAGGCTGCGCATCCTACGCCGCCAGCCTGTCAGGCGCCTGTCCTCGCGTCGGCGCGCACACTTCTGGCGCGCTTTTTGCTTGTTTTTGGTGCGCTTTTGCGGAATAGGCCGCAAACGCACCAATTACAAGCATTTCATCCAAAGAGGAGCTTATGGAAGCACTAAAACAGGGCTCGGACGCGCTGTTCATCCTGCTGGGCGGCATCATGGTGCTGGCCATGCACGCCGGCTTTGCCTTTCTTGAACTGGGCACCGTGCGCAAAAAGAACCAGGTCAATGCCCTGGTCAAGATCCTGGTGGACTTCTCGGTCTCCACCGTCGTGTACTTCATGGTCGGCTACAGCGTGGCCTACGGCACCAGCTTTTTTGTGGGCGCCGAGCAGCTGGCGCAAAAGAACGGCTACGACCTGGTGAAGTTCTTTTTCCTGCTGACTTTTGCAGCGGCGATTCCGGCCATCATCTCCGGCGGCATTGCCGAGCGGGCGCGCTTTTGGCCGCAGCTGATCGCCACTGCGGTGATCGTGGGCTTTGTGTACCCGTTCTTTGAGGGCATCGTCTGGAACCAGGGTTTTGGGGTGCAGGCCTGGATCAAGTCGGTGACGGGCGAGGAATTCCACGACTTTGCCGGCTCCATCGTCGTGCATGCCGTGGGCGGCTGGCTGGCGCTGCCGGCGGTCATCCTGCTGGGCGCGCGGGCCAACCGCTACCGCAAGGACGGCGCCATCTCGGCCCACCCGCCGTCCAACATCCCGTTCCTGGCCCTGGGCGCGTGGATCCTCACGGTGGGCTGGTTCGGCTTCAACGTCATGAGCGCGCAGACCATCGACAAGATCTCGGGCCTGGTGGCCGTCAATTCGCTCATGGCCATGGTGGGCGGCACGCTGGCCGCGCTGGCGCTGGGCAAGAACGACCCGGGCTTTGTGCACAACGGGCCGCTGGCCGGCCTGGTGGCGGTGTGCGCAGGATCGGACCTGATGCATCCGCTGGGCGCGCTGGTCACCGGCGCCATTGCAGGCGGGATCTTTGTGGTGATGTTCACCCTGACGCAAAACCGCTGGAAGATCGACGACGTGCTGGGCGTGTGGCCGCTGCACGGCCTGTGCGGCGCCTGGGGTGGCCTCGCCTGCGGCATCTTTGGCAGCAAGGCGCTGGGCGGGCTGGGCGGTGTGAGCCTGGGCGCGCAGGCCATCGGCACCGCGATGGGCGTGGCCTGGGCGCTGGTCGGCGGCTTTGTGGTCTATGGCCTGATCAAGTCCGTGACGGCCCTGCGCCTGACTCCCGAGGAAGAGTACGACGGCGCCGACCTGTCGATCCACAGGATTGGCTCGACGCCCGACCGGGAAGTCAACTGGTAAGGCCCTGAGCAGCCCCCCAAAACTGGCCCTGCTCAGGGCCGGATTAGGTGATTGGGGGAATGTGGCCCATAATCCCCCGGTGTCCGGCCTTCGGGCCGACACAGGTTAGCGGTGAATGGTCAGTTTCGCGTCTTTGAATTTTCTGGTTTGTTGATTGCGTTTTGCGGACTCCATCGCGTTGTGCGTTTTTTCTCAGGAGTCCCTTATGGGCAACAAACTTTACGTGGGCAACCTGCCCTATTCCTACCGTGACAGCGACATGGAACAGGCTTTCAGCCAGTTCGGCACGGTCTCCAGCGCCAAGGTCATGATGGAGCGCGACACCGGCCGCTCCAAGGGTTTCGGCTTTGTCGAAATGGGCAGCGACGCTGAAGCGCAAGCCGCCATCGAAGGCATGAACGGCCAGCAAATCGGTGGTCGTGGCCTGGTGGTCAACGAAGCCCGTCCGATGGAAGCCCGCGCTCCGCGCAGCGGCGGCTACGGCGGTGGTGGTGGTGGCGGCTACGGCGGTGGTGGTGGCGGCGGCTACGGTGGTGGTGGCGGCGGTGGCCGTGATCGCTACTGATCTGTGATCCCCCCAATGCATCAAACAGGTGCATTCAAGACAGAGGGCCCTTAGGGGCCCTTTTTTGTTGCCGCATAGGGGTTTTTTCGGGGCTGGGCGTGGCTTTGCGGCTTGCATGCGCTGGCGATATCTGGTTAATAATGCATTCGCGCCTGCCGCTCAAGGCGGGCGTTAGTTTGCGGTGAACAGGTCACTTTCGCGTCTCTCAGGGTTTGTTGAATGCGTTTTCGGGACTCCATCGCTTCTGGTCAATCTGTGTTTTTTGAGGAGTCCCTTGATGGGCAATAAACTGTATGTGGGCA
>JBEIPU010000201.1:0-5468 GCA_040376925.1 Caenimonas sp.
CCAGGCAGGCTTTTTGGTTGCCGCGAGGGCGGCGGTGTTCAGCTTGTTCGGCCGAAGCTCAATAGAGCTTCTTCGGCAGCTGCATGCTGCGAACGCGCTTGTAGTGGCGCTTGACGGCGGCGGCCTTTTTGCGCTTGCGCTGGGCGGTCGGGTTTTCGTAGAACTCGCGGGCGCGAAAGTCGGTCAGCAGACCCAGCTTTTAAATGGTGCGCTTGAAGCGGCGCAGCGCGACGTCAAACGGCTCGTGTTCTTGAACGCGGAGGGTGGTCATTTAGCGAATGAATTCCAGATTTGTGCGGCCAGAGGGGTCAAGGGAAGATCAGCCCGTGCTCCGTAACCGCTGATGTCCCCCACTCAATGGTGATCAGGCCGTGGGGGTTTGCCAGCAAAGCCTTGAATTATAACGTTTTTTTTGCTTCGTTCAAGCCGGGGGCGCCGCAGGTCCGGGCAGGGCCAGGGCGCAGGCATGGCCGCTGGCCCAGGCCCACTGGAAGTTGTAGCCCCCCAGCCAGCCGGTCACGTCCACCACTTCGCCAATGAAATAGAGGCCCGGCTGGCGCGATTCCAGAGTTTGGGACGACAGCTCGCGCGTATCCACCCCGCCCGCGGTGACTTCGGCCTTGCGGTATCCCTCGGAGCCGGACGGCAGCAGCTCCCAGCGCGCCAGCCGGGCGGCGAGCGCGGCAAGCGCCTTGTCGCTGGCCTCATTGACCGGGCGCTGCCAGGCGGCGTCCTGGCCCGCCCAGGCGTCGGCCAGGCGCGACGGTACCAGCCCGGCCAGCTCGTTGGCAATGAGCTTGCGCGACGCGGCCTTGGCCCGTGCCAGCGCTGCGCCCAGGTCCACACCGGGCGCCAGGTTGACCCACAGGGGCGTGCCGGTTTGCCAGTAGCTGGAGATCTGCAGCACCGCCGGTCCGCTCAGGCCCCGGTGGGTGAACAGCAGGTCTTCGTCAAAGGCCATGCGGGCTTTTTTGGTGCCGGTCTCGATCTGCACCGGCAACGCCAGCCCGGCCAGCTGGGCATAGGGCGCCCAGGCGCCGCCGTCAAAGGTCAGCGGCACCAGGGCAGGGCGGGGCTCGATCAGCTTCAGGCCGAACTGCCTGGCGATGCGGTAGCCAAAATCCGTCGCACCAATCTTGGGGATGGACAGGCCGCCCGTGGCCACCACCACGCTGCGCGCCTGCACCGTGCCTTGCGCCGTGTCGACCTCATAGCCCTGCGCCGTGTGGCGGATGGCCTGCACACCGCAGGGCTGCCAGCGCGTGACACCGCCCGCGCCGCATTCGCGCAGCAGCATCTGGATCAGGTCTTCGGCCGAACGGTCGCAAAACAGCTGGCCCTTGTGCTTTTCATGAAAGGCGATGCCATGGCGCTGCATCAGCGCCATGAACTGCTGGGGCGTGTAGCGCGAAAGCGCCGAACGGCAGAAGTTCGGGTTGTCGCTGATGAAGTGGCGCTGCGGCGCGCGCGGGTCCAGGTCGCGGTTGGTGAAGTTGGCGCGTCCCCCGCCCGAGATGCGGATCTTTTCAGCCACCTTCTCGCTGTGGTCCAGCACCAGCACCTTCAGGCCGCGCTGGCCCGCAATGCCCGCGCAGAACAGGCCCGCAGCGCCGGCGCCGATGATGACGGTGTCAAACGATTGCATGGGCCGCAGTGTATGCGGCGGGTGGCTGCGGCTCAGGCCGCGCGAAAGCGCTGGGGGGTCTGGGTGGCCGCCGCCAGGCCGCTGATCACATCGCCCACGACGATGACCGACGGGCTGGCCAGTTGCTCGCGCTCGATGGTGGCGTGCAGTTGCCCCAGGGTGGTGACGCAATGGCGCTGGTCCGGCAGGCTGGCGCGCTGGATCACAGCCACCGGCGTACCGGCGTCCAGGCCCGTCAGCAGCTCGTCCTGAATGCGCCGCGCACCGCTCACGCCCATGTAGATCACCAGCGTGAGTTTGGCGTCGCGCGCCGTGGCAGCCAGCGCGCGCCAGTCGGTGCCTTCGTCGCCGGGCTTGGCGTGGCCTGTGACGAACACCACGCCGTGCGCATGCTCGCGGTGGGTGAGCGCCACGCCCAGCGAGGTGACGGCCGCCAGGCCCGAGGTGATGCCGTTGACTACCTCCACCGGGATGCCGGCTGCGCGCAGGTGCTCCACCTCTTCACCGCCGCGGCCAAAGATGAACGGGTCGCCGCCCTTCAGCCGCACGACGGTTTCGCCTTCGCGCGCGGCCATGACCATGAGCTTTTCAATGAAGGCCTGCGGCGTGCTCTTGCAGCCGCCGCGCTTGCCCACATGCACCACGCGCGCCCCGGGTGGCGCAAAGGCCACGATGGCGTCGCTGACCAGGTCGTCCACCAGCAGCACGGTGGCGGCCTCGATGGCGCGCACGGCCTTGAGCGTCAGCAGTTCCGGGTCGCCGGGGCCTGCGCCTACGAGGGTGACTTTTCCGTGGCTGTTCATGATGCGGTTTCGTGTTGCAAAGCCAATTGCAAGATATGTTCCACCTGTTGTTCGATGGAGGCAGGGACGGGTTTGTTGCCGTCCATCACGTCGTGGATGTAAGCAGCTGTTGCCTGCGCACTGATGTCGGCGGGCAGGTCAGGCAGGTCTTTGATCGTGCCTTTTTGCCCGGCCTGCAGCGTGATGCGCCGCCCGGCGATGAAGCCGTCCATCTGCGGCTGGCGGCGCGGGTCGGCCACCACTTCGCCTTCCGTGCCCCGCAGCAGCAACGCCGTGCTGCCCATCAGCTCGTACACCGCGGCCATGGACACGGCGTACTCGGGGTGGGTGTAGCTGCCCACGATCACGGCCGGGCCGTCGCAGGGGTTCATGAGCTTGACCAGGCTGTGCGCCGGGTTGCGCAGGCCCACCACGCGGCGCACGTCCAGCAGGCGCTTGAGGGCCGGGCTCAGCGTGCCGGTGGCAATGTGGGCCAGCTCGCCGCAGGCCACACGCCAGGGTTGCTGCTGCGCGGCGATGCCCAGGGCATCCAGCACGTCTGCCGCCAGCACGCGGGTGGATTCGGTGGCCGTGCCGTGGATCAGCACCGGCAGGCCGCGCCGCGCCAGCAGCAGGCCCAACAGCGGCGTCAGCACCGGCAGCTTGCGCGCGCCGTTGTAGCTGGGCAGCACCACCAGCGGCATGTCGCTGGCGGGCAGCCGGTGCAGCCGGGCGTGAGCGGCGTCCAGGAAGCCCGCCATTTCTTCGGGCGTTTCACCCTTGATGCGCATGGCCAGGCAGAAGCCGCCCACTTCCAGGTCCGTCACCTGGCCGTCCAGCACCTGGCCCAGCAGGTCGGCGGCCTGCGCGCGCGTGAGCGAACGCGCGCCCTGCTTGCCGCGGCCGATTTCCTTGATGTACTGGCTGATGCCCATGGTGGGGTTGATTGTCCGGGAATGCTCATTACTTGCGGCTATTAGCCGAATTTCATGCGGGCGGTCCAGCGGCGATGCTAGTATGGGTTTACACATGGAAAAGGTTGTCCGCATCACCACGCACGGCACGCAACCGCCGGACGCGGCCTATTGGCTGTCCCGTCCGGTGGAGGAGCGATTCGCGGCGCTTGAAGCGCTGCGCCGGCAGGTCATGGACAAGTTGCCGCATGCTCAACAAGGACTTCAAAGAGTTTGCCGGGTTGCTCAACGCAAACGGGGTTGAGTACCTGATCGTTGGGGGCTACGCCCTGATGGTGCATGGCTATCCCCGTTACACCGGTGATATCGACTTCTGGGTCAATCCGCGGCAGGCCAATGTTCAGGCCTTGCTGGCTGCACTTTCGCAGTTTGGCTTCGCGTCGGTGGGCCTGACGGAGGCGGACTTCCTCAAGCCCGATGCGGTCGTGCAACTCGGCTATCCACCGGCCCGGATTGATCTCATGACGGCCATTGACGGTGTCCGGTTTGACGCGGCTTTTGCGCAACGGGTGGTGGTCACCATTGACGGCGTCGAGCTGAGCGTGATTGGTCGCGCGGAGCTGATCGCGAACAAGTCCAGCACGGGCCGGCTCAAGGACCTCAGCGATGTCCAGGCGTTGCGTGACGGCGAGGCTGGCGGGCACTAGCGCCTGCATGGTCATGCCGCCTGCCGCAGCGGCACCACAGCGCGCACCATGCGCTTGAGCTCCGGCACGCAACTGCCGCAGTTGGTGCCGCATTTCAGGGCGTCCTGCAGCGCGGCCAGGCGCTCGTCGTCCGTGCCGCTGCAACCCGCCAGGTAGCCGTCGATGGCAGGGCCGGTCACGTTGAAGCAGGTGCACACCTGCTTGCCGCGCGACTGCACGGCCACCGGCGCCTTGGCGCCCGGCACCAGCAGCAGCCGGCCATAGGCCTGCGCGGGCAGTTCTTCCTGCAGCAGCGTCTTGACCCAGGCTTGCGCGCTGGTGTCGCCCGCAAGCACAAACGCTTCCAGCGTCGCCCGGTCGCCGTTGCGCGCCAGCCGCATCGCGCGGCGCTGGCCCTTTTTGCGGTCGGCATAGCGCAGCGTGTCGGCCGCGTCCAGGCCCAAAAGCGCTTCCATGCGGGCCAGCACCTCGTCGGCCGGCGCCTCGTAGGCGGCGGCACGGAACAGCACGCCGGTGCGTTCGCGGCCTGCCGCGCCTTCCAGGGGTGCATTGCTGGAAAACGGTACGCAGCTGGCAAACGGGAACGATGCCATCAGTGGCTTGAGCGCCTCGCGCGCTGCCAGCGCCTCGCCGTCGGGCAGCCAGGCCACGCCCAGCAGCGCCCAGGGCAGCTCGGCCTTCAGCACCTTGACGGCAGCATGCTTGAGTTCAGGCTGTTTGGATGTGGGGCAAAACGCGGGCGAGGTCAGCGCATTCACGCCCGCCAGCCGCTCGCCCGTGCTGGCCACGCCGCCGAGAAACTCGGGACCCCAGTGCATGGCAATGAACGCCTGGCTCATGCCCACGTCGGTGCTGGCCTGCACCGGTCCCACGATGGAGCCGCGCCGGCTGGTCACGTGTACCAGGTCGCCTTCGGCCAGCAGGCGGCGCGCCATGTCCTGCGGGTTCATCTGCACGCAGGGCTCGGCCACATGGCCGAACAGGCGGCCCAGCGTACCGGTGCGGCTCATGCCATGCCACTGGTCGCGCAGGCGCCCGGTGGTCAGGCTGAACGGATAGCGTGCGTCGCGCGGCTCGGCCACCGGCTTGTAGGCCACGTTGGCAAAGCGGGCGCGGCCGTCGGGCGTGGGGAACACGCCGTCTTCGTACAGGCGTTCGCGGCCCTTCGCATCGCCTTCGCGCAGCGGCCATTGCTGCGGTGCGGCGTCCAGCAGGGCGTAGCTCATGCCGGTGATGTCCAGGTCGCGGCCACGGGTGGATTCGCGGTGTTCGTTCCACACGGTTTCGGTCCCGGCGTCGTCCAGCGGGTAGGGGAACAGCGTGGGCTGGCCGGGACGCAGTTGCGCTTGCAGCCGCTGTGCAAATTCGGTGGCGATCGCCCAGTCGTGGCGCGTGCTGCCGGGCGCGGCCACCGCCGGTC
>JBEIPU010000020.1:0-34285 GCA_040376925.1 Caenimonas sp.
GGCCACCAAGCCGCGCTGGTGCATGGGCATGCTGGGCACGCAGCGCCGCCAGTTCGGCAACATCGTGGGCCATGTGTCTGGCGTGGAAAACATGGGCTCGCTGGCCGAATGGACGGCCAAGCAGTTTGACCCGGCGCTCAACTGGGGCGACGTGGAATGGATCAAGAAGCGCTGGGGCGGCAAGCTGATCCTCAAGGGCATCCAGGACGTGGAGGATGCCCACCTGGCGGTGCAGTCGGGCGCCGACGCGCTGATCGTGTCCAACCATGGCGGCCGGCAGCTGGACGGCGCTGAATCGAGCATCCGCGCCCTGCCCGCCATCGTGGACGCGGTGGGCCGCCAGATTGAGGTGCACATGGACGGCGGCGTGCGCAGCGGCCAGGACGTGCTCAAGGCCGTGGCGCTGGGCGCCAGGGGCACCTACATCGGCCGCGCCTTCCTGTACGGGCTGGGCGCCATGGGCGAAGAAGGTGTGAGCAAAGCCCTGCAGATCATCCACAAGGAGCTGGACCTGTCGATGGCGTTTTGCGGCCACACGAAGATCGGCACGGTGGACAGCGGCATCTTGCTGCCGGGCAGCTACCCCACCGCCCACGGCTGAAACGCCGGCCCGGCGCCGCAGGGATGTACCATGCTGGCGCATGAACAAGACCGAAGCAGACGCGGCCTTTGCGCAGGCCATTGAGCACCAGCAGGCCGGCGAGCTGGCGCATGCCCAGGCGCTGTATGAACAGATCCTGGCGGCCCACCCCACGTACCTGCATGTGCCGCACCTGCTGGGCGTGATCGTCAGCCAGCAGGGCAACTGGTTCCTGGCGCGCCGCCTGATTGAGAGCGCGCTGGCGCTGCAGGCCGACGACTCGGACGCCCAGGCCAACCTGGGCTGGGTGCTGGTCAACCTGGGCCTGTACGACAAGGCGATCGCGCGCTGCGACAAGGCGCTGTCACTGTCGCCCGGCCATGCGCGCGCCCAGCTCACGCGCGGCATGGCACTGCGCCTGGCGGGCCGGCACGACGAAGCCGTGGCGGCATTTGACCAGTTGCTGGCCCTGCATCCGGCCATGGTGGAGGCCATGCACAGCCGGGGCCAGGCGTTGCATGCGTTGGGCCGCCACGAAGAGGCGCTGCAGAGTTTTGAGTGGGTCGTGCAAAACCGCCCCGCGTACGCCGAGGCCTGGAACAACCGCGGCGCCAGCCTGATGCTGCTGGACCGCGCCGACGACGCGCGCGACAGCTTCACCCAGGCCCTGCAATGCCAACCCGACTACCCCGAGGCCCTGTTCAACCTGGGCTCGGCATTGCAGCTGCAGCGCCGCTATGAAGAGGCGCTGGCGTTGTACGAGCGCGCGCTGCAGCTGCGCCCCCACTACCCCGAGGCGCTGATGCACCGCGCGTTTGCGCTGCAGGCGCTGCGCCGCGCGCCGCACGACTGCGTGGCCAGCCTGGACCGGGCACTGGCGCTGCGCCCCGGATACTTTGAGGCGCTGAACGGCCGCGCCAATGTGCTGGGCCAGATGGGCCAGTACGCCGAGGCGCTGGAAAACTATGACGAGGCGCTGCGCATGAAACCGGACTTTCACGAGGCCCTGCTCAACCGCGGCCATGCACTGCGCGAGATGGGCCGTCTGGAAGAAGCCGCCGCGTCCTACCGCGAGGCCATCCGCTGCGGCGGCGACGCCCAGGCGGGCCTGTTTGCACTGGCCGCCATGGGGCACGAAGCCGCCCCGGCCGTCGCACCGCAGGACTACATCGTGAGCCTGTTTGACGGCTATGCCGACAAGTTCGACGACCATCTGGTGGGCCGGCTGAAGTACCAGGCCCACGAGCGACTGTGCGAAGCCCTGCTGCCGCTGGCCGCCACCTTGTGCGGCCCAGGCCCCCATGACGTGCTGGACCTGGGCTGCGGCACCGGCCTGTGCGCACCGCTGCTGGCGCCCGTGGCGCGCAGCATGACGGGCGTGGACCTGTCGCCCGGCATGCTGGATGCCGCCCGCAAGCGCGGCCTGTACACCAGCCTGGCCTGCCAGGACGTCGCACAGTTCCTGCACGGCGGCGACAGCCTGTTCGGGCTGGTGGTGTCCACCGACGTGTTCATCTACATCGGCGATCTGGATCCTGTGTTCGCGGGCGTGCGCAGGCGCATGCCGGCGGGCGGGCTGTTCGGCTTTTCCATCGAGGCCTGCGAGGGCGCGGACTTCATCCTGCAGGCCACGCGCCGCTATGCGCAGTCGCCGGGCTACATCCTCCGGCTGGCCGCCGCGCACGGGTTTGAGGTGCTGCAGCTGGACCCCACCGCCATCCGCAAGGAGCACGGCCAGGACACGCCCGGCTTCATTACCGTGCTCAAGGCCTGCTGAAGCGTCCTGGCGGGCGCGCGGCTATGCTCCAGCAGTGACTGCCGCTGCCCCGATCCGCCCGGCCATCCGCCGGATAGCCCACCTGGACATGGACGCGTTCTACGCGTCGGTGGAGCTGCTGCGCTACCCGCAGCTCAAGGGCCTGCCGGTGGTGATCGGCGGCGGCCGGCGCCGGCTGGACGAAGCCCTGCGCGAACAATACGCGGACCTGCCCACGCATGAGATCCCGGTGGCGGCGTTCCCTCTGCTCCAGGACTACACAGGGCGCGGCGTGATCACCACCGCCACCTATGCGGCGCGCCAGTTCGGCGTGGGCTCGGCCATGGGGCTCATGAAAGCGGCGAAGCTGGCACCCCACGCGATCCTGCTGCCGGTGGATTTCGAGGAAGTGCGCAAATACTCACGCCAGTTCAAGTCCATCATCACCGAGATTGCGCCCGTCATGCAGGACCGCGGCGTGGACGAGGTATACATTGATTTCACCGACGTGCCCGGCGGCCAGCGTGAGGGGGGCCGTGTGCTGGCCCGGCTCATCCAGAAGAGCATCTTCGAGGCCACGGGCCTGACCTGCTCCGTGGGTGTGGCCCCCAACAAGCTGCTGGCCAAGATGGCCAGCGAGTTCAACAAGCCCAACGGCATTTCGGTCATTTACGAGGCCGATGTGCAGACCCGGGTCTGGCCCCTGCCGGTGCGCAAGATCAACGGCATCGGCCCCAAGGCCGAGGTCAAATTGCACAAGCTGCACCTGCACACCATTGGCGACATTGCAGCCCAGCCGCGCGAATGGCTGATCGACAACTTCGGCAAAAGCTACGGCGCATGGATGCACGACGCCGCCTGGGGCCGTGACGACAGACCGGTGCAGACTGAAAGCGAGCCTGTGTCCATGAGCCGCGAGACCACCTTTGAGCGCGACCTGCACGCCGTGCGCGACCGGGCCGAGCTGGGCGCGATCTTTACCGAGCTGTGTGAGCGCGTGGCCGGTGACCTGCAGCGCAAGGGCTATGTGGGCAAGACCATCGGGGTGAAGCTGCGCTATGGCGACTTCAAAATCGTGACGCGCGACCAGACCTTGCCTGACTACACGGCAGACGCCAGAACCATCCGCCAGACCGCGGGCCTGTGCCTCAAGCGCGTTGACCTCTCGCGCAGGTTCCGGCTGCTGGGAGTGCGTGTGGGCACGCTGGCGCGCGCCGCCGAAGTGGCCGCTGGCGCAGCCGCGCCCGCGCCCACCCCGCACGAGGCCCGCACCGGCGATCTGTTCTAGCGCCGGTCAGTCGTTGGCCAGATTCGATTTCCAGTAGATGATGCGCCGCGAGCGCTTGAGGTTGGAGGTGCTGGTCAGGCGCTGCAGGTTCACCGCCGAGGTCGGCGCGCCCGAGATGTTGATGCCGCCCGACAGCACCGCCTCGGCCGTGCCGTCGATCACCACATTGGACACGAATGGGGATGACACCAGGCCGCCGCCGACAAACTGCGCCGAGGTCGAGCCGCCGCAGTTGCCCGAGGTGGCACCGATCGCACCGCCCGCATTGAACAGGTTCACCGCGTAGCCGCGCGCCTCGCCCAGCGAGTTGGTGCAGCTGGCCTCCGACGGGGCCGTGGCGCGGTGGGTATTGAAGGTGACCAGGCCGTTGAAGATCGCGGCCGACGACACCACCTGCTCGCCGCGCCCGCCGTCCAGCCCCCGGTACCAGCCGCGCAGGCCGGATTCAACCGTGACGCCCGCCACATCACAGCCTGGAGCCGTGCTGTAGTCGCGCATGCCTGGGTCGCTGTCCAGGGCGATGGCTGCGGCGCCCGACGATGCGCTCGCTGTCAGGTCGTCCAGGTACACATAGAACCGGTTGGTGATCGGGGCGGTGTACGGGTAGTGCGTGGCCAGTGGGTGCTGCCGGTCGCCCGAACCCACCGCCACATACACCTTGTTGCCCGACCGCGCGACCGCCGCGCGGAACAGGAACTTGCGCCCCGTGGTGTAGGCCACCTTGCGCATCGCCCAGGACGCGGCTGCCGCCGGCACGCCCGCGGATGAGGAAAAGTCGGCGCGGTAAATGTTGCCCACGGTGTCCACCGCGTAGGCGTGGTCCACCGAGCCGTCGCCGTTGGCGTCCACCAGCGACACGTCGGCGGGCACGCTGCCTTCGGTGGTGAAGGTCTTGACGAGCGCACCGGTGTCGGCATTGATGACAAACACCGCGCTGCCCTTGCGGCCGCTGCAGGTGGGCGACGCGCTGTTGGCGTCTTCGCAGCTCGAATAGCCGCCTCCGACGATCAGCATCGGGATGTCGGTGGAATGGCCCTTGAGGAAGGCGATGTTCGGCGTGGACCAGGTCTGGCCGATGCCGGCAAAGCCCGTGGTGCAGCCAGTGTCATTGGTCAGGTTGGGGCAACCCACGCGCCACTTGAGGCTGGGCGATTCAGGGTTGCTCACATCAAAGCCGTAGATCATGCGCCCGCCGCGGCGCATGGTCGTGAATACCCACACCCGTGAGTTGTCGGCGTTCTGGTACAGCGCCGTGGAGCCGTCAAAGAAATAGTCCTTGGGCAGCGGCGTGGGCGTGATCGAGGCGTCCACGCTCGGGTAGTTGATCAGCGGGCTGTTGTCGTGCAGGCGCTGCAACTTCGGGAACGCCTCGGGCGCCAGGAAGGCCCAGCGTTCACGGCCGGTGTTGGCGTCCACCGCGCGGAACATGCCATCGTTGGCGCCGTAGTACACCGTGACGCCAGTGGTACCGCCGTAGTCCACCGGCAGGGGCCGCGAGTTCACCACGTCGCCATGGATGGATGGGCGGGTGCTCGCGCTGGTGTTGGAAAGCTTCTCAAGCGAGGCGGCGTCCTCGCTGCCCTTGACCCAGTTGACCATGACCGACGACAGGCCCGATGTGGCGGTGGAAAACGGCGTGAGCGACGTACTGGCGGTCGAGGCCAGCGTGTAGATCGTGCGGTTGGTGGCCCAGGTCGGCGATGTGTTGGTGGACGGCGGGTTGTTGCCCTTGCGCAGCACTTCGGCCACACCGCCCTTTTCAACCGTCGGGCCGTCGGGCAGGTCCGACCATTTGTTGCCCGTGATGCCGGCCACGGTCGGGAACGTCACGCAGGCGCTGGACGGCACCGGGTTGGTGGGCACATCCGCCCAGTAGGTGCCGGAATCGGTCGTCCAGAACGATGCGGCGCAGTCGTTGATGAAGCCGGTTTGCAGGCTGTCGGCGCGGCGGTCGAGCGCGTCGCCCAGCACGATGGCCGTGCCGTCCTTGATGGCCTTGAAGCGCTTGAGGTTGCCGTTCCAGCGCGGCGCGCCGTTCGGGTCGGGGCGGAACATGCCGATGAACACCTGGTTCAGGCTTTCACCCCGGTTGGTGGAGCTGATGGGCAGGCTGGCCGCGGCAAACGCGCTGTTGACCGACTGGATTTCCGCCAGGATTTCCTTGATGGCGACCTCGATCTGCGCCTGGTTGCCCACCTGGAAGTACTTGCCCGCCGCATTGGTGGCCGCGCTTTTGAGCACATTGGAATAGGCGGCGTTGTTCTGCGCGTTGTAGGCATCCAGCACATAGACGCTGATGCCGGACTGGTACAGGAAGCGCGCCCATTCGTCGGTCCAGCTGTCGGCGGTGCCACTGATGGCGCTGCCCGCGCTCACGCCTTCGTAGCTCTGCGCGCCTGCGGGGTAGGTGCCGTTGGCGTTGTTGGCAATCAGGATGACGTAGCTGCGCCCGCAGGTTTCTGACGACACGGGGCTGTAGTAGGTGCTGCCGGTGACCGCGTGCTGCGTGGACAGCCCCTGGCCCACGGCGGTGTAGGGGTTGGAGGCACCGGCATTGCCCGCAATGTCCAGGTTGGGGCTGCTCGCCAGGCCGCCGCGGAACACCGTCGAGTTGCGGAAGTATTTGTACAGCTCGTACAAAGCGGGTGCTTCGCCGGTGTTTTGCGCCACCTTCTCGTTGGGCGAGTTGATATTGGTGCGGATGCCGCCCAGGATGTTGGACAGCTTGGTGCGGTTGGATGCCACCGACATGTCGCGCGCGCCAAACCGGATATAGCCGCCGTAGGTGCTGCCCGACTGGTTGTACATCGCCACGCCGATGTTGATGGCCGCGGTGCTGGTCATGCCGGCCAGCACGTTCTGGATGGCCAGCAGCTCCGCCTCGCCCTGGTTGCCCGAATTGTCGGGCCAGCGCTGCGACGCGCGCGCCCAGTTGGCCGAGTTGTCGATCAGGAAAATGATGTTGGGCGCACCCGAGCTGCCCGCGCCGGCGGAGGTGTAGATGTCGATGTCTTCCGCCTGGGCGAATGCTGCCATGAACAGCAACCCCAGCGTGGTCACGATGCTTCGCGCCCATGCGGCGGCACCAGCGCGTTGTTCGGTGTACTTCATGGCCTGGCTCCCTTGCGTCATATGCACGCGGCGCCCGAGGTCTGCAGCTTGACGCCCTGCGTGACCACGGCTTGCGCGCCGGACTTGATTTCAGTGGCGACCGCGGTCACCTCCCACAGGGCTTCGTAGCACGAGCCCGACACCACGCTGGCCGGCGCACCGGCCACGCCGAAAGAGTCCTGGCGGTCTTCCGTCAGGCCGCCGCCGCATGAGATGGGCACGGCCTGCAGGCAGCGCGGCGCGGGCGACAGCGTCACCAGCACGATGGTTCGGCCGTCACCATAGACGTCGTTGCAGCGGCTGTTCGCCGGCGCCGCAACCGATGCCGGGCAGTTGCTGTTGTCCAGCACCGCCGTGGGCGCGTTCTGGAAAGTGGGTGAGCTCACCACCTGGTCGATGATGGCCTGCGCCGAATCCATGGCAATGCCGCGCTGCTGCGCGTTGTCCACCAGCTGCAGGTCGCTCTTGCCGATGTTCAGCGTGGTCAGGCCGATCATGGTCAGCAGCATCAGCATGATCAGCGACACGATCAGGGTGATGCCCTTTTGTGCACGGCGTTTCATGAAGACTCCTGGAAGATCTTGTGCGAATAGGTACGCCCGGCCGGGCCGTAAAAGCGCACCAGCGACTGGAAGGCGCTGCGCTTGTAGGCGTCGCCCAGCGGCCCCACGGTCTTGTCGGTGCCGCTGGCGGCATTGGTGCCGTCGGCGTTGCGCCCCACCACATAGGTCTTGCTGTCGGCGTGGCCGGCGGTGATCTCGCGGTTGCGCGCGAGCACCGATATCCTGGCGGTCACGACCGAGGCCCAGTTCTGCACGCACGCGGGCGCGGCGCACGCGTTGTACAGGTCGGGGGCGGGCGTGTAGACGTCCGCCGCGCCGTCGGCCAGCGCCGCGGGCAGCAGGTCCAGGCCGTACTCGAGCTGCAGGTTTTCCACCCCCTGGACCAGCGAGATGGCCGCGAATGCGCCGTTGGTCAGTTCCGCGCGCTTGAGCGTGGGAATGCCGTCGCCCGCGCGGTCGTTGTTGGCGACGTAGTAGATGCGCACATGGAAGCGGCGGACTTCGGCAACGGTCGCGCAGTCGTACCGCGTGAGGGTGAATGTCGAGGTATCTGTGGACAGCTTGTAGTGGTTGGTGACGGTGGCAGAGCCGAGCTCGCCAGCGCCGCCGCACGACGAGGCCTGGAAGGCCAGGTTGCCCGTGCCCACCGCAGCGCAGTCGCCCACGCCCGCCACGCAGCCGCTGGCGCGGCGCACCACCAGCACATCGGTGCCGGCTTTCAGGTCGCTCAGGCAGCTCAGGTCAGTGGCCGCCGCATCGTCATAGCCCTGAACGTGCAGGCGCATCGCCGCGGCCACGCTGGCGGCATCGGTCGCGCAGGCGTCCGGCTTGCTGGCCGGCAGGCTCAGGCCGCGCGGGTCGAACTCGGCGTAGTAGCCGGCATTCTGTATTTCTCCGGCCAGCACTTCGATGGCATAGCGGCCGTTCTCGATTTTCAGGCTGGCCTTCTCGGTTTCCGTGCGGGCGCGGCTGTTGTTGGACAGCAGGATGGCCATGGACGCCACGATCAGCATGCCGATGGCGATGGTGACCATCAGCTCCACCAGCGAAAAACCCTGCTCGCCGCCAAGCCGACGCCCGTTGTTGCGCACCCTGTTCATATGCACCCCAGCAGCGGCGCCACCACCGGCGCGGAAATGGCCTTGCGGATGCCGTCGTCCGTGCCGTACAGGCCCTGGCCGCAGCTAACGCCCGGCGCCACGGTGGCCAGCATGCCCTGCCAGGCCACCGTCACACGGTAGATTGCCGGCCGGCAAATGCCCGCCGTGAGGTCTGCCGCCTGGATTTGCTCCACACAGCCGCGCGCGCCGATCATCGCGCCCACATTGCTGGTCACGCTGCCACTGGTCGATGTTTCGCCGGCGCCCTTGAGCGCATTGCTCCATTCGCACAGATCGCGCTCGGGTACGGTGGCAAGCGACGCACACGACGCGGGCGCGCTGTCGCCCGTGCCGGCGGGCGACGCGGTGACGTAGCTGGCGACAGCGGCCGGGTTGGCCTGCATGCGCTGGGTCAGGTCGGCCAGCAGCGTCAGCGCCTGCGCGCGCTGGTAGGACTCGAACTGCGCCTGGCCCATGCGTGACTGCAGCCCCGCCAGGGCCAGCAGCCCGAAGGACGTGATCAGCACCGACACCAGGATTTCAATCAGACCCACGCCGCGCTGGGCATGGGCGCCGCGCCGCGGGCGCGCCGCGTGAAGTGAGGGTTTCAGCATGTGCTCCCCTTGGTGCCATAGGGCCGCCCGCTGGGGTCAATGGTCACGCAGCGCGATTCTGTCGTTGCCGATGCCGAAAACACGAAGGTAGGGGTCGACGCCGACGCAATGCGGCCCGAGCCGCGGTAGATGATCTGGCTCAGGCTGGTGGCGACAGCGACGGCGCCGTTGGCCGAACGCTGCTCCAGCGGCTGGCCCGACGGGTTGGCAGGGTCCACGATGGACCAGCCCGCCGCCCAGCTTCCCCCGATCGGGTTCACGGTCACGCTGGTGTTGCGCTTGATGGCCTCCGAGCGGGCCTTCAGCAGGCTCTGGTGAAAGTCGGTGGCCACGCCGCGCAGGCGCTGGGCGGCAATCATCGACGCCATGGGCGGGCCGGCGAGCGTGGCCATGATCACGAGGATGGCCATGGCCATCATCAGCTCGATCAGCGTGAACCCGCGGGCGCGGCGCATGCTCACCACTTGCCTTCTGGCGTCTTGACGCCGGCGCTGTTGATGCTCAGCGCCCCATCACCCGCCTGGGGTGATGTGCTCAGGGGCGTGGCGGTGGCGGTGAACTCGGGCACGGTGCCGGTGCCAACCACCAGCGTCACCGTGTAGTGCTGGCTCACATCCACCGGCACCGTCACGTTCAGGCTGCCCGCGCCGGTCAGTGCGCTGCTGAACGAGCGCGCATCCATCAGGAACTGCTGCTGGCGCTGCGCCACGTCGCCCAGCACCGCCTGCGCCGACGCGCGCCGGTTCTTGGTCATGGCGTTCTGGTACGAAGGGTAGGCAATGGCTGCCAGCACACCGATCACGGCGATGGTGATCATCAATTCGATGAGCGTGAACCCTCTGTGCCCCGTCTTCTTCATATCCGCCTCTCGTTTTCTTTGAATGTGATTGTTTCCCATTTTGAAGAAGAAACATTTGGCAGTCCACTTTGCCGATGAGTGGCGCTTGAAAGCGGACAGACGGCAGCCTGCATGATTTCTTTAGTACTAGAAGCCACTGGCAGTGACGTTGCAAGTGACCGCAAAAGTGATGCTGCTGGCCGCCGGAAAGCTGGGCAGGGTGATGCCCCCGCCTTGCAGCGCAGCCACCGTCACCGATCCGCCCGCAGGGCAACTGGCCGCCCCGCTGACACCGGTGCAGCTCACGCTGGTACAGGCAAGCCCGGTAGCGGCCGGGTCCCGGAACGTGGCGCCGTCGGCATCCGACGGCCCGTTGTTGGCCAGGGTGATCGCGTAGCTCGTGGTGGCACCGGCCGTGACGGAATCCAGGCTGTTGGTCTTGGTAAGGGTGAGGGCCGCGGTGCGCGTGTTGGTGAACAGGCAGCTGGAATCGGCATTGGCCGGCGGCGTGTACACCACCGTCCGGGTTGCGCCTGTCAGGGTGGTGGCGCTGGGCATGATCACCGCGCCGGTTTCGTCGTTCACGCAACTCACGCCCGACACGTACTTGGTGATGCTTGCATTCGACCCCGAGGTCTCGGTGAGCGTCACGCTGCCCGAGTAGCTCTGCTGGTAGGCCGTCATGCCGCCATCGCCCTGGTTGCTGGCCACGAAGCTGCCGGCGTTGGTCTGCGCGGTCAGGTTGAAAGTACCGGTGTCTGAATTGGGCACAGCCTTGCGCGCGCGCACCCGGGTCTGCTTGTTGTTGGTGATGGTGCAGATGGCACCGAAGTTCGTGGCGTCCATCGCCGCGGCAATGGTCCGGTTGGCATTGTTGACGCTGACGTAGGTCGCCGAGCCACCTGACGGCGTGGTGCACGAGATGGTGGCGGTCTGTTCCCAGCCGGACGACAGCACCTCGGTCAGCGTGATGTACTGCGTGCCGCCCGTGGGGTGCAACGGGAAGGTGACAGTCTGTGCCTGCCCGTTTCCGATCGACCAGCTCGTGGTGGGCGACACCACTGCGCTGGGGCTGGTGGAAGTTGAAAAGGAAAACGTCTGCGTCGCCGTGCTCGGGTTGGTTTGCTTGATGATCTTGATCCAGCCTTGGACGTACACCCCGACCACATAGGCGGCCAGGCCCACGTTGCACTTCGAGTTGGTGGACGCGGTCAGGTCGGGCACGGTACAGGCGCCGCTGGCCTGGTTGTCCCATGCCAGCACGTACGGAATGCCGAGCTGGTTGTTGCCCGCCGCCGGCAGGCAGGTGGCCTTGATGCCGGAGATCTGCAAGGTGGCCGTTGATGACCCCGCGAAGTCGCCGCAGGCCGTGCTGTTGACGCCGCCCAGGTTGGAAAACGGGGCCGGCGTGGTGGGGAACACGCCCAGCGAACACAGCGCAGCGGCGTTGTCGGTGCGCGGATCATTGCCGGTCTGCCCGGTGAAAAGCCCGATGTTGTAGCGGTCCGGCGAGCCCGATTGCAGCGTGGCGACGGCGTCCAGCGTCAGCACCTGCCCTGCCACGCACGACGAGATGGCGGTGGCCGACGGCTGCGTGAAGGAAATGCTGGCGGCCAGGTCGTTGGCCACACACGAACGGGTGTTGCCCGCGCGCGTGCCCACGCAGGCCTGGTCGGTCAGGCCGGTGATGATGGCCGTCTGCGCCAGGGCCGGCCCCGTCCAGGCCGACAAGGCCAGCCATGCCGCGGCCAGACACATCCAGGACCACCTGCTGCGTGCCCCGCTTCGCATCCAGCCTGCCAGAAACATCTCCCATCCTTAAATGTGATAATTTCACATCTATGCGGAAGTCTAAGGCAGAATGATTCAACTGGTAACTTTTGTGAGTTTTCAATACATTACAAAATGTGAAAACTTCTCAGATGTGTGCCGGAATTGGTTTTTGGCCCACTTTGAGCGGCTGGCGCCGCCAGCCCGGCACTTAAACTGGGTCGAGCTTCTTACTTCCTTCATGCAAAACCGACTGTCCTGGGCCCAAGCAGCATGTGCGCGCGTTCTGCGCCCACTGGTCAGGCTGGCATTGGCCATGGGGCTGAAGCACCCGCACCTGGAAGAGCTGCTGCGGGACCTGCTGATCGACGAAGCCCGCAAGGCCTGGCAAGCCAAAGGCGTGGCCCGACCGAACATCAGCCAGATTGCCGTCACCACCGGACTCAACCGCAAGGAAGTCACCCTGCGCGTGCGCAGCACCGACGACCCGCTGCCCCAAACCGAGTTGTCGGCCGCCGCCAGGACATTCACGCTGTGGCTGCAGCTGACCAATGAATCACCGGACCTGGCCCAGTTGCCCATTGCCGCGAGCGACAAGGGGCCGTCCTTTGAGTCGGTGGCCCGCCAGGCCAGCCGCGGCGATGTGCACCACCGTGCCGTGCTGGACGAGCTGCTGCGCCTGGGCATGATCACCGAGCACGAGGGCCAGGTGCGGCTGATGGTCCAGGGCTTTGTGCCCTCTCGCGACCTGCAGACGCTGCTGGCTTTCCTGGGCGACAACACACGCGACCACCTGCTGGCGGCGGTATCCAACACGCTGGAACAGTCGCCCCGCTTTCTGGAACGTGCCGTATACGCCGACGGCCTGGCACCTCAAGAGTGTGAACAGGTCCATGAACTGGTACGCGGGCGCTGGGACAAGCTGCACCACGAACTGGTGTCCACGTTGTCCAGCGCGGTGGACAAATCCGCCGGCCACGGCAGCCAGCGTATGCGCATTGGCATTTACGCCTACTACGAAGATCGCGCCGAGCCGGTGGCACCGGCAGCCAAAGAGCAGCCATGAGCATGCTGCGTCGTCATGGTGTGCGGCTGGCCGCCCCGCTGGCTCTGGCCCTGCTGCTGAATGCCTGCGGCGGTGGGGGCGGCAGCCCCGGCGTTTGCCAGCCCGCCTGCCCGGTATCCCCATCAACCGGCAGCGGCAACGCAGGTTCGGGCGGTGGCAGCACCAGCACCGGCGGCGGCACCACGGATAACACCGGCGCTGGCGTGGCGGGCGGCGGTGACAGCACGGGCACGGGTGGCTCCGCAGGCGGGGGCAGCGACAGTGCCGGCTCGTCGGGCGGGGACTCCGCAACGGGCTCGGCCGGTACCGGATCCGGGGGCACAGGCTCATCAGGCACCGGTGTGGCCGGGGGCTCGGGTGATTCCGGGGTGGGCTCCGGCGGCACGGGTGTCAGCGGCGGCACCGGCGTGGCCGGCGGCGTCGGCTCAGGCGGCACGGGCGTCAGCGGCGATGGCGGCGTGGGCTCAGGCGGCACAGGCGCAACGGCGGACGCATCCGTTGGCGTCGGCTCGGTGGACGGCTTTGGCAGCATCATCGTCAATGGCGTACGCCATGAGATCGGCAGCGCCACGCTCACGCTGTCCGATGCCAGCAGCCTGCAGTTGGGCGCCACCGTGCGCGTGGCCGGTACCGTCAGCGACAGCCTGTCGGACGGCACGGCCACCAGTGTGGTGTCTGCCGCCGACGTGCGTGGCATCGTGTCGGCACTGAACATCGCGTCGCTGACGTTCACCGTCATGGGCCAGGCCATTTCGGCCGACGATGCCACCGTCTTCAGCGGCGTGGGCGCTTTGTCCTCGCTGGTCAATGGCGACATCGTGCAGATCTACGGGCTGCCGGGAGCGGCCGGCGAACTGCGCGCCACCCGCGTTGAAAAGCTGACCGCCGCGGGCAGCTACGTCGTCAGCGGCCTGGTCCAGAACCTGGACACGACGGCGCGCACCTTCCGCCTGGGCGGCGTGACCGTGCAGTACACGCCCGCGGGCCTGGTGGCGCCGCTGACGCCGGCCACGCTGGCCAACGGCATGGTGGTGCGCGTGGCGGCGGCGGGCGAGCCCGTGGCCGGCGTGCTGGCCGCCACCCAGGTGCAGGCCTGGTACACCCTGCCGACCACAGCGGGTGCCGTGGTCAATGTCACGGGCATGGTGACGGACTACGCCAGCCTGGCCTCGTTCAGGTTGCAGGGGGTTGCTGTCAATGCGTCCAGCGCCCAGGTCACGGGCGGGCCGTCGTCCAGCATCGGCAACGGCGTGAAGGTCGAGGTCAGCGGCGCCATGTCAGGCGGCGCGCTGGTGGCCACCAGGCTGCGCATCAAGCACGTGCCCGGCACCGGCGGGCCGGCGTCGTTCAGCGCCTCGGGCGCCATCGCGCAGTTCGCCTCGTCGGCCAACTTCAGGGTCCAGGGCCAGGTGATCAATGCCAGCGGAACAGGAGTGACATTTACTGGCGGCACAGTGGGCGATCTGGCCAATGGCCGCCGCGTCACCGTGCTGGGCTCTCAAGTCATTGGCGGCGTGCTGATTGCGCAGTCGGTCACTTTCAACTGAGCAGGCCCACCCGGGCCAGACCCCCCATGGCGCACGCCGCGCGCCGCCACCAGATGATCGGCTCCGACCTGGTTGCCAGGGCACCGTCGGACGGCCACGCGTTGCTGCTGGGCACCATCGGCTCGCTGGCGATCAAGCCGGTCTGATTCCGGCTACTTGAGCGTCGCCAGCCAGGCGATCAGGTCCGCGCGCTCCCCGGCGTCGATCACCTGCACGCCCATACGCTGCCCGGGCACCAGGTCATCGGGGTCGGCCAGCCAGGCATTAAGCGTCTGCGCCGTCCAGCGCAGACGGGACGCGGCCACTTCATCGGAATACCTATAACCCGGCGCGCTGCCTACCCTGCGGCCAAAGACGCCACGGTGGGCCGGCCCGGTCTTGTGCGCGTCAACTGCATGGCAGGCGGTGCATTGCGCGGCATAAAGCGCCTGGCCCCGCACTGCATCCCCCGGCGGTGGTGTGACCCAGACACGCGCTGGCGCGGCCGGTGCGGGTTGCGTTTGAGCCAGCCCCACCGCTGACTGTGCGAGCACGGCCATCGCCAGCACCAGTTGTTGTTTGGTCATGCCGCATCTACGCCGCAGCGACCCTGCGGGTTTCAATGCCCCCCGGGTTCGTCGGATATTCGTGAATTTGTGAATCTGGATGTAACGGCGCCGCGTAACGGGTGGGTCAACCAACAACTTCCTACGACGGAGCACCCATGACAAACGCGAAGAACGCCATGGCACTGGCGCTTGCAGCCCTGAGCTGCGGCCTGGCCCAGGCCGATACCGGCAAACTGCTGCTGACCGGCGGCGTCAGTTCCATTGACGGCGCCGCAGGCGGCGGGCTCACGCCTTGGGCCGTGATTGGCACCAACGCCACCGAAGGCGAGATCGGCGCGTCGGCCCACATCAGCCGCGCCAGCACACAGGACTACGGCCTGACCACCTACGGCGCGGCGCTGGGCTTCAAGGACCGCATCGAACTGTCGGTCGCGCGCCAGGACTTCAATGCCTCGCCCGCCATCGCCCTGAACGGCATTGCGCCGTTTGGCGTCACGCCGGGTCAGCACATCAAGATGGACATCGTGGGCGTGAAGGTCCGCGTGGCGGGCGACGCCGTGCTGGACAGCGACACGCTCATGCCGCAGATCGCGGTGGGCCTGGAATACAAGCACACGCGTCCCGGCTCGCTGGGATCGGTGTTGAACTTCCTGGGCGCCAGCACCAGTGGCGTGGACGTGTACGTGAGCGCCACCAAGCTGTTCCTGGCGCAGGGCATCCTGGTCAACGGCACGCTGCGCGCGACCAAGGCCAACCAGAACGGCCTGCTGGGCTTTGGCTCCAACACACCGGGGCGCGACAGCTACAGCCTGCAGCCCGAATTTTCCGTGGCGTACCTGTTAGCCAAGAACGTGGCGATTGGCGCCGAGTACCGCTTCAAGCCCAACAACCTGGAGGCGCTGGGCCGCGCGGCAGGCCTGGGCGATGCACTGCGCGAAGACAACTGGAAGGACATCTTCATTGCCTGGGCGCCATCCAAGAACCTGTCGCTGACGCTGGCCTATGTGGACCTGGGCCGCGTGGTGCCCGGCATCACCGGCAACCGCAAGCAAAAAGGCGCCTACCTGTCGGCGCAAGTGGCTTTCTGATTCACCAACAAGAGGACCCGACATGAAAAAGACCCTGATCGCCCTGATGCTGGCCACCTGCGGCCTGGCCATGGCGCAGACCGCGCCCACCGACACGCTGTACAAGACCTTTGGCGAAAAGCCTGGCCTGGTCAAGCTGATGGACGACTTCATGGTGCGCCTGCTGGCCGACCCGCGCACCGAGCCGCACTTCAAGCCGTCCAACCAGCAGCGCGTGAAAGAGCAGCTGGTGGACCAGTTCTGCCAGGTCATGGGCGGGCCCTGTGTGTACAAGGGTGCCGACATGAAGTCGGCCCACGCCAACCTGGACATCAAGAAGTCCGACTTCAATGCGCTGGTGGAAGTGCTGCAGCTGTCCATGGACGCGCAGGGCATTCCGTTTCGCGCGCAGAACCAGCTGCTGGCGAAGCTGGCGCCGATGCACCGCGACACCATCACGCAGAAATGATCACCATGCGGCTTGCAACATTCTTCATGGCCTGCGCCCTGGCAACGGGCGCCAGCGCCGGCGTCGTTTCCGTCACCGTGCTGGACAAGGAGGGCAAGCCGGTGCAGGACGCGGTGGTGGTCGTGGTGACAGCGGCCAAGGGCACACCCAAAACGGCCCTGCCCATGGCGGCCACCGTCAATCAGGACAAGATGCGCTTCATCCCGGCGGTCACGCTGGTGCCCGTGGGCGCCAAAGTGACCTTCATCAACAACGACCCCTGGGAACACCACGTACGCGGCTCGGCCGCGGGGCTGGCACAGTTTTCCAGCACGGGCGGCGGCTTTGAGCTGCGCCTGGACGGCAAGGCTGACGGCAAGGCGGGCAAGACAGCCGAAGTGACCCTGGACAAAGCCGGTGCCGTGCTGCTGGGCTGCCACATCCACGGCTCCATGCGCGGCCATGTGTACGTGAGCGATTCGCCCTGGGCGCAGCGCACCACGCCCGAAGGCCAGGCCGTGTTTGACGACGTGCCCGACGGCGCCGCCCAGGTGCGCGTGTGGCATGCCGACCAGCTGATTGACCTGCCGCTGCAGGCGGTCACGGTAGGGGCCAGCCCGGCCCGCGCCACCGTCCAACTCCAGGTGGTCCCCCGCCGCCGAAGGGTGTAAGCCGGGCTGCCGCGAGTCCCTATACTCGCGCCCATGAGCCTGGACAACCTCACACTGCAGCAGCTGATCGCGCGCACCGCGCAGGGGGATCACGCCTGCTTTGCGCAGGTGTATGCGCGCACCCAGGCGCATCTGTTTGGCGTCGCCCTTCGTATGTTGGGACGTGAACAGGCAGCCGAGGATGTGCTGCAAGAGGCCTTTGTGAGCATCTGGAAAAACGCGGGCAGCTACCGCAGCGAGGTCAACGGGCAGCCGGTGCAACCCATGACCTGGCTGATGGCGATCGTGCGCAACAAGGCCCTGGATGCGCTGCGCCAGCGCACGCGCCGCGCTGCATCGGAACTGCCCGGTGACGATGCGCTGGACAACGCCACCGGCGCCAGCGCCCCCAGCGCGCTGGACTTGCTGGGCGAGGCCACGCGCGCCCTGCACATCGAGGCCTGCCTGGGCGCGCTGGACGGCAGCCACCGCCAGAGCCTGGCGCTGGCCTATTACCAGGGCCTGTCGCACAGCGAGGTGGCGCAGCAGATGGGCGCCCCGCTGGGCTCGGTCAAGGCCTGGATCCGCCGCGGGCTGGACAAGCTCAAGACCTGCCTGGCAACGCGCGGGGTGGCGGCATGAGAGTCAGCAACCCCCGCCTGGTGGAGCACCTGGCCTCCACCTATGTGCTGGGCACGCTGGCGGGCGGCGCGCGCCGCCGGTTTGAGCGGCTCCTGCAACAGCGCGCCGACCTGCAGCTGGCTGTGGCCGAATGGGACGCCCGCCTGGGCGCGCTGGCGCAGGCCGTGCCGCCGCGCGCTGCGCCGCCACGTGTTTGGGCCACCATCGACGCGCGCACGCGCCCCCTGTCTGTTGCCGTTGCCCCCGCACGCCCTGGCCCGCTGGGTTGGCTCAAACCTGCGGGCTTCAGCCTGGGTGGCCTGGCTGCGGGCCTGCTGGCCGCCAGCGTGTTGTTCGTGACGGTGCCGGGCCTTTTCATCACCGCCGACCGCGCGGCCATGCTCACCGGCCAGCGCCTGCCGCAAAGCTATGTGGGCCTGCTGACCGACGCCCAGGGCAATGGCAAGCTGCTGGTCAGCTCGCTGCGCCACGGCACGGCCATGACGGTCAAGGTGATCGGCCCCATCGCGCCACCCGCGCAGGGCCGGCTGGTGCTGTGGGCCGTGCCGGCCCAGGGGCCGGCATTCGTGCTGGGGCCCGTGCCGCTGACGGGCTCGGCCACGTCGCAGCTGCCAGGCACCTCGGAACAGCTGCTGGCCAAGGTGCAAAAGCTCGTGGTGACGGCAGAGACCGACGCCGCGCCCACGGCACCCGGTACGGTCGTCTACAGCGGCAACTGCGCCAAGCTCTGGTAGCCGCACCAGCCGGCGCCACAAGGCGCGGTTGACGTATTCTTACGCGAGACTTACATTGGCAGCCATACGCCCGGAGGTTGCCGCCATGACCCTGAATGAACTGCAGCGCATCAAGCGATGGCATGTCGCGCACCGCGCGGACCACCCCGTGGAGTACCACCTGTGGGACGGCGTGCTGACGCTGTGGCTCATGGGCTGGGTGGGCTGGCTGCCCGCTGTGGCGTTCGGCCAGCTCTGGGCCATGCCGCTGTGCCTGCTGGGCATGCTGCTGCCTGGCAGCTATGTGGCCTGGCGCCTGCGCGCGCACCGCGCCTGCCGCCTGCGCTGCGACTGGGCTGCGGCGCGCTGAAGCCCGGCGCTTGTCGCGCAGTTGCTTTTCGCGGCGCGCGGCCGCGGCTTACAGTGGCGGCCACAGGAGGCAACCGCCATGCAGTGCTTTGAATTCACCTTACAAGACCACATCGCCCACCTGGTGCTGAACCGCCCCGGCGAGCTGAACACCATGCACCCCACGTTCTGGCGCGAGCTGGACGAAGTGCTGACCCAGCTGCACCGCCAGGGCCAGGCCCGCGCGCTGGTGATCTCGTCCACCGGCAAGCATTTCAGCGCGGGCATGTCGCTGGACACATTTGGCGGCGCCATTGCCATGGACGACCAGAGCGCCGAAGGCCGCGCCGCGATCTACGACCTGCTGACCGACATGCAGGCCACGTTCACGAAGCTGGAGTCGCTGCGCATCCCGGTCATCGCCGCCATTCAGGGCGGCTGCATCGGCGGTGCGGTGGACATGGTCACCGCCTGCTGCCTGCGCTATGCCACGGCCGACGCGTTTTTCTGCATCCAGGAGATCAACATCGGCATGGTCGCCGACGTGGGCACGCTGCAGCGCCTGCCCAAGCTGCTGCCCATGGGCGTGGTCAAGGAGCTGGCCTACACCGGGCGGCGCCTGGGCGCGCAAAAAGCCCTGGCCTATGGCCTGGTGAATGAAGTGTTTGACACGCCTGAGGCCATGCTGGCGGCGGCCCTGGAATGCGCCAGGGAAATTGCCGCCAAGCCGCCCGTGGCCATCTGGGGCACCAAGCAGGTGATCCACTACGCACGCGACCATACGGTGGAGGATTCGCTGCGCCAGATGGGCTGGGTGCAGGGCGCGATCTGGAGCAACGCCCATGTGCGCGAAGCCATTGCCGCGATGAAGGCCCGGCGCGACGCGCAGTTCCCCGCGCTGGCGCCGCTGCAGTCGTTCACTGATCTGGCTTGAGCGCCAGCGTCAACGAGGCCAGGACGTAGGGCTCGGCATAGGAGAACACCAGCTCGCCGCCGTGTTCGCGCGCAATGCCGCCGGCGATGTACAGGCTCAGGCCCAGTTCGTCCTTGATCGCCGAGCGACCCGCCCCACGCGGGCGAAACGGGTTGAGCATGGACGCCATGATGTCGCCGGTGATGTCCGCTCCGGTGTGGCTCACCTCCAGCACCGCATGGTCCGCCTCCATGCGCAGCTGCACCAGGATCGCCTCGCCTGATTCGCCCTGCACGCAGGCATAGTCCAGCAACGAGGCCACCACCTGGTGCAGGCGCACCGCGTCGCCGTGCAGCGGCACCTGGCGCGGCAGCTCCCGGATGAAGCGCGTGTCCGCGAACGCGGCACGGGCCTGGTCAATGGCACCGGCCACCACCTGGGCGAGGTCCAGCGGTGTGCGCTGCAGGCCCAGGGGCGTGCCCGCCTGCAGGCGCGATGCATCCAGCACCTGGCTGACCAGGCGGCGCATGCGGTTGCGCCCGCTGCCGTTGGTGCCTGACAGCGTGCGCTCCTGCGGATCGCTGAACTCGTCCTGCAGCATGGAAAGCAGGTGGTTGCGCGTGTGGCCCAGCTCGGCATGGCGTCCCGCGCTCACGCGCAGCAGCTCGGCCATCAGGCTTTGGGCGATCTCCAGGTCCACCGCGCTCCACGGCTCGGACTGGCCGCGCACGGTTTCCTTCCACACATCAAACGATCCGCGCGGGGTCAGGCGCGGGCCCAGCGGGCCGCTCACATACTCCTTCACGGGGCGGCCACCCCAGGCGATGGTTTCCAGCTGCTCCTTGCGAACGAACAGCACCCAGCCCTGGGACAGCTCGTCAAAGCGCATGGCCAGCACGCCGCAGCAGTTGCCCAGGCGCAAGCGCAGCGCCTCGGGCAACGACGACAGCTCGTGCATCGCCACCAGCGGCTGGCGCTGCGTGCGCTGCAGCTCGTTGAGCCAGGCCACCAGCCCCTGCAGGGATTCGACCGGCACCTCACCCCAGGTGGCGAGCTTGGCGTTTTCCGCGAACGCCACGCCGTGGGCGCCCAGCACCTCGCACATCTGCGGCGCCAGCGGCATGAGTGCAAAGATGCCGTCGTCGGCCAGCAGCACGCTTTCCACCGCGCGGGCGCGGATGGTCGCTGCCGCGTCGATGCGCTGGGACCGCAGGCGCGCCTCCAGCCCCTGCACATGGGCGCCCAGGATCTGTGCCAGCACGTCGCAGGCCGAACGCACGCTGTAGCTCACGTGCCGGGGCGTCATGTGATGGCACGCCAGCATGCCCCACAGCGCGCCGTTGATCACGATCGAAATGCTCATGGACGCGGCCACGCCCATGTTGGTGAGGTATTCGATATGCACCGGCGACACGCTGCGCAGCACGCAGTGGCTCATGTCCAGCGGCTCACCCTGCCCGGGCCCGGCCTCGACCGGCACGGTGGTGCTGCCCACGTCGGCAATGTTGCGCAGCGTGTTGATGGTGTACAGCCTGCGCGCCTGGGCCGGGATGTCGCTGGCCGGGTAGCGCCGCCCCAGAAAGGGCTCCAGGTCGTCGCGCAGCGCCTCGGCCATGATGTCGCCGCTGCCGTCATGGCGGAAGCGGTAGGCCATCACACGGTCAAAACCGGTCAGCGCGCGCACCTCCTGCACCGCGGCGTCCAGCAGCTCGCTGATGCCGCGCTGGCCGCGCAGGCGGTTCAACGCCCGGTGCCCCTGGAATGCATGGTCAGCAAAGGATTGCCCCCGCTCGGGGCACAGCTCCAGCTCCACCACCACGCGCGTGCCCAGGCGGTGGCCCACGAGCTCGAAGGTGCGGCCGTTCACCACCGTCTCCAGCGCCACCTGCTGCACCTGGGTGCCGTCGGCCTCAAAGCATTGCGCTACTGCGGCCTGCATGGCCGGGTCGGTGGCAAACAGCGTGTCGGCCAGCGGCTGGCCCAGGCGCGGCGCGGCGGCGCCGAGCAGCTCGTGCGCGTTGGTGCTGCGGTGTGTGACGGTGCGGGCGTCGTCAAACGCCACCAGCACGCCATGCGACTGGATGCGCCCCGGGATGTGGATGGGCTCGCGGTCGCAGTTGTCCAGCGTGACTTCAGGGGTAGGGGCTTCAGCGTGGCTCATGTGGCCCGGAATCATAGCGTTCAGCTATTGAAATTCCTGTGTCTTTTGACATGCCTATGAACCTACTGGCGGGCCGTGCGCACATTGGGCGGCAGAGCCTGCGGGTGGCTGGTGCGATAGGGGTTGATGTCCAGCCCGCCGCGGCGTGTGTAGCGCGCGTAAACCGACAGCTGCGTCGGGGCGCAGCGCGCGCGGATGTCGGCAAAAATGCGCTCCACGCACTGCTCGTGAAACTCGTTGTGGTTGCGAAAGCTCACCAGGTAGCGCAGCAGTCCGCCCTGGTCGATCTGCGGGCCGCTGTAGGCGATGCGCACGCTGCCCCAGTCGGGCTGGCCCGTGACCAGGCAGTTGCTCTTGAGCAGGTTGCTGGTCAGCACCTCGGTCACCGGCTGCTCGCCAGAAGCCGCCGTGAGCAGCTCCGGCGCGGGCTGGTAGTGCGTGCACTCAATGTCCAGCCGGTCCAGGCTCAGGCCGTCCAGTTCGTGCACCGGCTCGCGGTCAAACTGCTCGGGCAGCACCAGCTTCACGCCGACCGACGACATCGGCGTGGCGCCGCGCCATACCGCCTCGGAAATATCGGCGCGCAGGCGCTCGCGCACCTCGTCGGCACCACCGAAGCGGGTGTTGTTGTAGCTGTTGAGGTACAGCTTGAACGACTTGCTTTCGATGATGTGGGGCGTCTCGCAAGGCACGGTGATGTGCGCCAGCGCCACCTGCGGCTTGCCGCGTGGTGTGAGCCAGCTCAGCTCGTAGGCCGTCCAGATGTCGGCGCCGAAGAACGGCAGCTGCCCTGTCAGGCCGATCTCCGCGCGCTTGGCCGCGCGCGGAATCGGGAACAGCAGCGATGCGTCGTACTGGTCAATGTAGGCAGAGGGCTTGCCCAGCTGCGAGCCTTCGGGGGTGTTGGCGAGGGTCATGGAGGGATCAGGGCACGCGGCTCAGGCCGCCTGCAGGTGGGGAACCAGGGGCTCCAGCAGGCGGTCCACCACGCCGGGCGCCAGGTCATGGCCCATGCCGCCGATGCCGACCAGGTGCGCTCCGGGGATGCGTCTGGCGGTATCGACGCCACAGGGGTAAGGCACCAGGGGGTCGTCCTTGCCGTGCAGCACCAGGGTGCGCGTGCTGATGCGGCCCAGCTGCGCTGCGCGGTGGCCGGTGTCGGCCGCCACCGCCACCAGCTGGCGCACCGTGCCCACCGGGTGATAGCTGCGCTCAAGGCCGGCCAGGATGCGTTCGCGCATCTGCGCTTCGTCCAGCGGGTAGCCGGGGCTGCCGATCACGCGGAACAGCTTGACGTAATGGTCCACCACCGCCGGCATGCCCGGGCCCGCCGGGCGGCCCAGCAGCGCGCGCACCACATGGGCGCGCGGTTCGGGCAAGCCGCGCGCGCCGCTGGTGCTCATGATGCTGGTCAGGCTCAGGCAGCGCTCGGGCGCGGCCAGCGCCACCCATTGCGCGATCATGCCGCCCATGCTGACACCCACCACATGGGCGCGCGGCACGTCCAGTGCGTCCAGCACGCCCAGCGCGTCCTGCGCCATGTCGCGCAGGCTGTATGGCGCGCGCACGCCCAGGCCCAGCCGGAGCTTGACGGATTCCCACAGCACATTGGGTGTGCCCAGGTGGTCAAAGTGCTGGCTCAGGCCGATGTCGCGGTTGTCATGGCGGATCACGCGAAAGCCCGCGTCCACCAGCGCCTGCACCATCGCGGGCGGCCAGGCAATCAGCTGCATGCCCAGGCCCATGATCAGCAGCACCACAGGGCGCCCCGCCTGCGAGCCATCGGCGCCGGTGTCCTCGACCTCGATCCCGATGCCGTTGGCCTGGACTTTCATGCGCGGGCTTTCATTCAAACCGCCGTTCGCGCAGCCATTTGGTGGCAATCCACTTTTCGCCTTCAATCACCGGCGCGCCGCCGTGCAGCGTCCTGGTGCTGGGGTGCGGCCGCTCGTAGCTGAAAAACACCGCGTTGCCGCGCTTGGGGGCGACCTCCAGGTGCACGTCCGGGAAGGTGGTGCCGCCGCCTTTGTCCGGCTCGCCCAGGTACATCACCAGCGTGGCCACGCGCTGGCCGCCGCGCTTGAGGATGGTGGGTGTGCCGGGCTCGTTGGGGTCGAAATAGTCGTAGTGCGGCTTGTATTCCGCACCCGGGCGGTAATGCAGCACCTGCAGGCCTTCGCCGTTTTCCATGGGCCAGTTCACCAGCCTTGCGATGCGCTCTTCCACGCGCTTGACCACGTCGTTCTCGCCGCGCTGGAAGAACATGCCGTTGCTGGTGCGGTCGGCGTTGAGCTCTTCGCCGCCGGTCTTGGTGGCCACCGTCAGTGACCTCGCCAGGCGAGGCCGGGCGGCTTCAATCAGGGCCTCGCATTCCTCATCGGACAGCAAGCCGCCAAACACCACGACGCGCGGGTTGAACATGGCCTGCAGCACGCACACCTGACGGTCGCCCGCGTCCAGGTACAGCGGTGAGTCGTCCAGCGCGGGCTCGGGCACGGGCACGGCGGGCGGCAGGCCGCTGGCCACGGCCTGGCTTTCCACATGGCCCTTCAGGGTGGACTCCATCGCCTCGATGGCGACGTCCTCGTTCCAGCCCGACGCCACCATGGACTTGAGCACCACCTCGGCGGTGTAGCCGGCCTGGGCCTGCTCCACGATCCATTTGCGCAGGTCGGGCGTGATCTGCTGGGTGCTGGCTGTGTTACTCATGCTGGGCTCCTGCGCCGGAAAACATAGCGGTCGGGTTGCGAGGCCTGCGCGTCAAACGCATAGCCTTCCAGGTTGAAACCTTCGAGCTTGCGCGGCGTGGTGACCTTGTGGGTGATGGCGTAGCGCGCCATGAGACCGCGCGCGCGTTTGGCAAAAAAGCTGATGACCTTGTACTGGCCGGCCTTGTACTCCTCAAACACGCATTCAATGACGCGCGCCTTCAGCGCCTTGCGGTCCACCGACTTGAAGTATTCCTGCGACGCCAGGTTCACCACCACCGGCGTACGGTCCGCCGCCAGCCGCTCGTTCAGGTAGCCCGCAATCTGCGGGCCCCAGAACTGGTACAGGTTGCGCGCCTTGCCCGCCACCAGCGGCGTGCCCATCTCCAGCCGGTAGGGCTGCATGCGGTCCAGCGGGCGCAGCACGCCGTACAGGCCGCTCAGGATGCACAGGTGCTGCTGAGCCCATTCCAGCTGCGCCGCCTCCAGCGTGCGCGCATCCAGGCCGCCATACACGTCGCCGTCAAACGCCAGCACGGCCTGGCGCGCGTTGGTTTCGGTGAACTCGGGCGTCCAGGCCTGGTAGCGCGCCACGTTCAGGCCCGCCAGCGCATCGCTCAGGTTCATGAGTGATGCAATCTGGCGCGGCGACTTCTTTTTCAGTACAGCGATCAGCCTGGACGATTGCGCCACGAACTGCGGCAGGGTGTGGGGCACATCACCCACAGGTGTGTCGTAGTCAAGGGACTTCGCGGGTGAGAGCAGGTACAGCATGTGCGGTCGATTATCGCCAGTGGCGCCCGGCCAGCCACTGGCTGGCCGCGCACACCACCACCAGGGCGGCATAGGTGGCCATCTTGCCGTCGCGCCCGAAGTACCACAGGCCTGCGGCCAACACTGCCATGCCCGCTATTGAATTGATAGCAGCCTGAAGGGGCAGCGACAGCCTGGCGGATTTGTGGCGCAGGACAAACCGGGCCAGCAGCGCGAGCACCACCCCCGTGAAAAGCGCCGGCGCCACGAAGTTGAGCAGGTGAAGCAGAAGGTCCAGCGGTCCCATCGCGAATCCGGATCAGGGTGATTGATGCAATGCAAGTGCTTGCTGCAGCGCCAAATTTTATAATCGGCGCCTATACCTTACGATACGTCTTTCCAATCAAACATGGCAGTCTGGGCCCTGGGCATCAACCACACCACCGCGCCGCTTGACCTGCGCGGCCGGTTTGCGTTCGCCATCGACCAGATCGAACCCACGCTCAAGGGCCTGCGCGAGTCGCTGGCGGCCCGTGTGGCGCGCGGGCCCGAAGCGGCCATCCTGTCCACCTGCAACCGCACCGAGATCTACTGCGCGGGTGAGCGCCATGAGCTTGAGCACACGCTGGACTGGCTGGCCCAGTCGGGCGGCGTGTCGCCGTTGCTGCTGCGCTCGCATGCCTATACCCTGCAGGACGACCTGGCTGCCCGCCACGCCTTTCGCGTGGCCAGCGGGCTGGACTCCATGGTGCTCGGCGAGCCGCAGATCCTGGGCCAGATGAAAGACGCGGTGCGCGCCGCCAACGAGGCCGGCGCCCTGGGCACCACGCTGAACCAGCTGTTCCAGCGCTCGTTTGCCGTGGCGAAAGAGGTGCGTACCTCCACCGAAATCGGCGCGCATTCCATCAGCATGGCCGCCGCCGCGGTGCGCCTGGCCGGCCAGCTGTTTGAAGACCTGGGCCAGATCCGCGTGCTGTTCGTGGGTGCGGGCGAAATGATCGAGCTGGCCACCACCCACTTTGCCGCCAGAAACCCCAAGGCCATCGCCATTGCCAACCGCACGCTGGAGCGGGGTGAAAAGCTGGCCTCACGCTTTGGCGGCGAGGTCATGCGCCTGAGCGAGCTGCCCGAGCGCCTGCATGAATTTGACGCCGTGGTCAGCTGCACCGCCAGCACGCTGCCCATCATCGGCCTGGGCGCGGTGGAGCGCGCGCTCAAGCGGCGCAAGCACCGTCCCATGTTCATGGTGGACCTGGCCGTGCCGCGCGATATCGAGCCCGAGGTCAAGGGCCTGGAAGACATCTACCTCTACACCGTGGACGACCTGGCCCAGGTGGTGCAGACCGGCCAGGCCAACCGCCAGGCCGCGGTAGCGCAGGCCGAGGCCATCATCGACGCGGGTGTGCAGAGCTTCATGCACTGGATGGACCAGCGCGGCGCCGTGCCGCTGATCCAGCAGCTCAACGCCCAGGCAGACGAGTGGCGCGCCGCCGAAATGGCGCGCGCACGCAAGCTGCTGGCCAGGGGCGAGAACGTGGACGCGGTGCTGGAGGCACTGTCACGCGGCCTGACGCAGAAGATGCTGCACGGCGCCATGGCCGAGCTGCATGCGGGCGACGCCCAGGCGCGCGAACGCGCGAGCGCGGCCATACAGCATTTCTTTTTGCGCAAAGAGCGTTAGCGGCGGTCGCCGCCATCGCCGTTATTCCCGCGAAGGCGGGAACCCAGGGCGCCCTGGATTCCCGCCTTCGCGGGAACGACGGCCTTCAAGAGCCCCACACCCTGTCGCCCTCCAAGATTCCCATGAAGCCCTTCCTTCGCCAGCAACTCGAGCGCTACCCCGTCCGCCTGCAGGAGCTCGACTTCTTCCTGCAGCAGCCTGACGTGGTGAACGACATGGAGCGCTTTCGCGCGCTGACGCGCGAGCATGCCGAGGTGACCGAGGTGGCGGGCCGATATGCCACCTTCGTGCAGCGCGAAAAGGACCTGGCGGGCGCGCGCGACATGCTGGAAGACCCCGAGATGGCGGACATGGCGCGCGAGGACATCGCAGCCACCGAGGCCGAGCTGGCCGCGCTGGAAGATGAACTTCAGCGCCTGCTGCTGCCCAAGGACCCGGACGACGTACGAAACGCGTTCCTGGAAATCCGCGCGGGCACGGGCGGCGATGAGTCCGCCCTGTTCGCCGGCGACCTGCTGCGCCTGTACACCCGCTATGCCGAACGCCAGGGCTGGCGCTGCGAGGTGATGAGCGCCAGCCAGGGCGAGGTGGGCGGCTACAAGGAAGTGGTGCTGCGCGTGGAGGGGGAAGGCGTGTATGGCAAGCTGAAGTTCGAGTCCGGCGGCCACCGCGTGCAGCGCGTGCCCGCCACCGAAACGCAGGGCCGCATCCATACCAGCGCGTGCACCGTGGCGGTGATGCCCGAGCCTGATGAGGCTGAAGCCGTCAAGCTCAACCCGGCTGATCTGCGCATCGACACCTTCCGCGCCAGCGGCGCGGGCGGCCAGCACATCAACAAGACCGATTCCGCGGTGCGCGTGGTGCACCTGCCCACCGGTATCGTGGCCGAATGTCAGGACGGACGCAGCCAGCACAGCAACAAGGCCAAGGCGCTGCAGGTACTGCAGGCGCGCATCCAGGAAAAGGAACGCAGCGAGCGCGCGGCCAAGGAGGCGGCGCTGCGCAAGGGCCTGATCGGCAGCGGCGACCGCAGCGACCGCATCCGCACCTACAACTTCCCGCAGGGCCGCCTGACCGACCACCGCATCAACCTCACGCTGTACAAGCTGCAGTTCGTGATGGAAGGCGAGATCGACGAAGTGATCGACGCCCTGCTGCTGGCGCGCAAGGCCGAACAGCTGCAAGAGCTGGAATTTGCCGCAGGCTGAGCATGACCGGACCCACCGTCACCCGGGCCCTGCAGGCGGCCGCCGCCGCCGGCCTGGCACGCCTGGAGGCGCAGATGCTGCTGCTGCATGCCCTGGGGCGCGACACCCATGACCGGGCCTGGCTGGTGGCGCACGACGGCGACGCGTTGCCCGATGCCGCCGCCCGACGGTTTGGCGACCTGTGCCGGCGCCGTGCCGACGGCGAGCCGGTGGCCTACCTGACGGGGTTCAAGGAATTCTTCGGCCTGGCCTTGCAGGTGGACGCCCGGGTGCTGGACCCGCGCGCCGATACCGAAACCCTGGTGGAATGGGCGCTGGAACTGATGAACGGCTCCCAGGCCGTGGCCGACCTGGGCACGGGCAGCGGCGCGATTGCCCTGGCGCTGCAAAGCCGGCGCCCTGAAGCGCGCATTACAGCAGTGGACGCCAGCAGCGAGGCGCTGGCCGTGGCCCGGGCCAACGCGGCGCGCCTGGGCCTGCCTGTCACCTTTCGACGGGGTTCCTGGCTGCAAGGCGACGCCTCGCACTACCACCTGATCGTCTCCAACCCGCCCTACGTGGCGGCCGCCGACCCGCACCTGGCGGCCCTGCGGCACGAGCCGCTGCAGGCCCTGGCGTCCGGGCCCGACGGGCTGGCCGACATCCGCCAGATCGTCCAGCAGGCGCCGCAGCACCTGCACCCGGGGGGCTGGCTGCTGCTGGAGCACGGCCACGATCAGGCGCAGGCGGTGCGCAGCCTGCTGGACGCACAGGGCTTTGCCCACGTCGACAGCCGAAGGGACCTGGCGGGCATTGAACGCTGTTCAGGCGGGCAATGGCCTGAACGCGGATAATTGCGCCTGTCGGCCGGTACATCGGCCCCCCAGCGAGGACACACCCATGAGCGACACGCAACAACGCATCGACGGCCTGGTCAAGAACAGCGACATCGTCCTGTTCATGAAGGGCAACGCCAGTTTTCCCATGTGCGGCTTTTCCGGCCGCGCCATCCAGATCCTGAAGGCCTGCGGCGTGGACCCCAAGGCCGTGACCACCGTCAACGTGCTGGAAGACGACGAAATCCGCCAGGGCATCAAGGAATACAGCAACTGGCCCACCATCCCGCAGCTGTACGTCAAGGGTGAATTCATCGGCGGCTCGGACATCATGATGGAGATGTACGAAAACGGGGAACTGCAGCAGGTCCTGGGCGGCGGCGCCGCCTGACCCGGCGCGGCGTGATGTTGTAAGGCGCCCACTTCCCGGCGCTTTTCCCCCTTTCAACACTGGCACGGCTTATGCTGGAATAGAGCCGTGTTTGTTGAAAGGAGTCGCCGATGGAATCCCGCAGTCTCGTTCCTCAGTCTTCTTCGTTCCAGCTGCCCATAGCCCAGGTGCGCAGCGTGTTCCGCCCCGACGAGGTGGAACGCAAGCTGGCCAAGCTCCAGGACATGGGCAGCCAGCGCGAGCATGACAGCCTGCGCAGCACCTATGAGCGCATGCTGGAACGCGGCCCCGACCGCTTCCAGGTCAAGCCCAGCGGCGTGCCCGACATGGCCGCGCTGTACGACCAGCTGCCCAACTTCACCGACGCGCTGGACGACGTGCGCCGGCACGTGGCCCTGAGCCAGGACAGCCGCGACGGGCTGGAAGTCACGCCCATGCTGCTGCTGGGCCCGCCGGGCATCGGCAAAACCCATTTCGCGCGCAAGCTCGCCGCCCTGTTGGGCACTGGCATGAACCTGGTGCCCATGAGCTCCATGACGGCCGGCTGGCTGCTGTCGGGTTCGTCGTCGCAATGGAAAGGCGCCAAGCCCGGCAAGGTGTTCGAGGCGCTGGTGGACGGCCAGTACGCCAACCCGGTGATCGTGGTGGACGAGGTGGACAAGGCCAGCGCCGACGCGCAGTACGACCCGCTGGGCGCGCTGTACGGCCTGCTTGAGCACGACAGTGCGCAGGACTTCATGGACGAATTTGCCGAGGTGTCCATCGACGCGAGCCAGGTCGTGTGGGTGCTCACGGCAAACGACGAGCGGTCCATCCCCGAGCCCATCCTGAACCGCATGAACGTGTTCGAGATCGAGGCCCCGACGCCCGAAGCCGCCCGGCGCATTGCGCGCAACCTGTACCAGGGCATCCGCGCCGAGCACGGTTGGGGCGAGCGCTTTGCCGCCGAGCCCGAGCCCGACACGCTGGACGTTCTGGCGGCGCTCGCGCCGCGCGAAATGCGCCGCGCGCTGATGACAGGCTTTGGCAATGCACGGCTGGACGGGCGCGATACCGTGCGCGTGGACGACCTGCCCAAGCCGGGCGCTGCAAAAACACGCATCGGGTTTTTCCAGTAAAGGGCACCGGGGCGGGCCGGTAAACTCCGCGCTGGAGTTCCGCGCCCATGTCCCTCAACCAGAGCCTGCTGCTCATTGCCCTGCTGATCGCTGCCAGCGCGTTCTTCTCGCTGGCCGAGATCTCGCTGGCCGCGTCGCGCCGGCTGCGGCTGCGCCAGCTGGCAGACGATGGCGACCTGCGGGCCGACAAGGTGCTGCGCGTGCAGGAACACCCCGGCCCCTATTTCACCGTGGTCCAGATCGGGCTGAACGCCGTGGCCATCCTGGGCGGCGTGGTGGGCGAAGGCGCCTGGAGCCCCTACTTCGTGCAGTTCTTCGGGCTGTGGCTGGCGCCAGGGGCGGCCCAGACGGCGGCCTTCGTTGCGTCGTTTCTGGTGACGATTTCGCTGTTCCTGGTGTTTGCGGACCTGTTCCCCAAGCGTCTGGGCATGAACGACCCCGAACAATTGGCCATGCGCATGGTCGGCCCCATGCAGGCACTGACCACGCTGTTCAAGCCGGTGGTGTGGTTGTTCAGCAAAAGCACCGACGGCCTGTTCAGGCTGTTCGGCCTGCCGGCCCAGCGCGACGACAAGGTTACCTCGGCCGACATCCTGGCGCTGACCGAAGCCGGCGCGCAAGCCGGCGTGCTGGCCCGGCGCGAGCAGCAGGTGATAGCGAACGTGTTTGAGCTGGATACACGCACCGTATCCAGCGCCATGACGCCGCGCGACCGCATTGCCTGGTTCCGCCGCGACGACCCCGACGTGGTGGTGCGCGCGCGCATTGCGGCCGAGCCGTTTTCCACCTACCCGGTGTGCGACAACGTGATTGACCACGTGCTGGGCTATGTGGATGCCAAGGACCTGTTCCAGCGCGTGCTGAAGAACGAGCCGATCCCGCTGACCGATGAAGCCCTGTTGCACAAGGTGCTGATCGTGCCCGACCGGCTGACGCTGGCCGAAGTGCTCGAGCAGTTCCGCCAGGCCCATGAAGACTTCGCCGTGATCGTCAATGAGTACAGCCTGGTGGTGGGCGTGGTGACGCTCAACGATGTGATGAGCACGGTGATGGGCGAGCTGGTGTCGCCACCCGACGAAGAGCAGATCGTCAGGCGCGACGACAACTCCTGGCTGATCGACGGCGTGACGCCGATCACCGACGTGCTGCGCGCCCTGCAGCTTGATGCCCTGCCCCATGGCGACGAATACGAAACCCTGGCCGGCTTCCTGATGGTCATGCTGCGCCGCGTGCCCAAGCGGACCGACACGGTGACCTGGGGTGGCTACAAGTTTGAGGTGCTGGACGTGGACAGCTACCGGATTGACCAGGTGATGGTCACCAAAATCCAGGCTGCAGCTAGCCGTTGAACTCCCAGGCCCGGCGCGCGCCCAGCACGGCGTTCGGGTACGGCGCCTTGCCCCGGCTGCCGTTGTAGCGGCCCAGCGCCAGGAACAGGTCGCCGCGCTCGCGCTCCAGGTAGTGGCGCAGGATGACGCAGCCGAAGCGCAGGTTGGTCTGCATGTGAAAGAGCTTGCCCGCGTCGCCATCGCCGATCACGCGCGTCCAGAATGGCATGACCTGCATGTAGCCACGCGCGCCGGCGCTGGACACGGCGAACTTGCGAAAGCCGCTTTCCACCTGGATCAGACCCAGCACCAGCGCGGTCTCCAAGCCGGCGCGGCGGCTTTCGTACCAGACGGTCTGCAGGAATTCACGCCGCACGTCCCAGTCGGGCTTGCGGCGTTTCAGGCGCTCGCTCATGGCACCCAGCCAGCGCAGGTACGCCAGGCGCGATTCGGTGTCGCTGAATTCAGGCACCGGGGGCGCGCTGTTGGCAATGGCGGAGCTCAGCGCCGTGCGCACGGAATCGACCAGGGGCTCTTCCAGTTGCGCACCGGCGCTTGCCAGCCGCGGCAGGCCCAGCAGGCCCATTGCGCCGGAGGCAGGCAGCAGCGACAGGCAGCGGCGACGCGAAATCACACGCCCAGCCGGCCCTTCACGAAGCTGAACACTTCGCCCGCCGGCACCTTGGTGGCCGCCGCATCGCGGCGGTGCTGGTATTCAAGCTGGCCTTCTTTCAGGCCGCGCTCGGAGATGACCACGCGATGCGGCACGCCGATCAGCTCCCAGTCGGCAAACATGGCGCCAGGGCGCTCGCCGCGGTCGTCCAGCAGCACGTCCACACCGGCTGCAAGCAGCTCATCGTGCAGCCTTTCAGCCGCCGCCTTGACGTCAGCGCTGCGGTCCATGCCGATGGGGCAGACCACCACGGTGAACGGCGCAATCGCATCGGGCCAGATGATGCCGCGATCGTCATGGTTTTGCTCGATGGCCGCCGCCGGCAGGCGGGTGATGCCAATGCCGTAGCAACCCATTTCCATGAGCTGCGGCTTGCCGTTTTCGTCCAGGAAGGTGGCGTTCATGGCCTTGCTGTATTTGGTGCCCAGGTAGAACACATGGCCTACCTCGATGCCACGCTCGATTGCCAGCACGCCCTTGCCGTCAGGCGACGCATCGCCCTCGACGATGTTGCGGATGTCAGCCACCACGGCAGGCTCGGGCAGGTCGCGGCCCCAGTTGACACCGGTGATGTGAAAGTCCAGTTCGTTGGCGCCGCAGATCCAGTCAGCCATCACGGCCACATCGCGGTCGGCCACCACCGACACAGGCTTGCGCAGGCCAATCGGCCCCAGGTAGCCGGGCTTGGCGCCAAAGTGGTCTTCAATCTCGGCCACGGTCGCAAAGCGGAAACCAGCGTCCAGGCCCGGCACCTTGCCGACCTTGATCTCGTTCATGTCGTGGTCGCCACGCACCAGCAGCAGCCAGACCCTGGACCTGGTGATTTCGCCGTGTTCGTTCAGTTCGTCCGTGGCCAGCACCAACGACTTCACCGTCGATTGCAGCGGCACGCCCAGCAGCGCGGCCACGTCCGCGCAGGTGCTCTTGCCCGGCGTGGGTGTTTTCGTCATCGGCTGGCCCGGCGCGGGGCGCGGCGTTTGCGGCGCCAGGGCCTCGGCCTTTTCGATGTTGGCTGCGTAGTCGCTGTCCGGGCAGTAGACGATGGCGTCTTCGCCGGTGGCGGCGATCACCTGGAACTCCTCGGACAAATCGCCGCCGATCGCGCCGCTGTCGGCCGCCACGGCACGGTAGCGCAGGCCAAAGCGGTCAAAGATCGCTCGGTACGCCTTGGCCATCACCTGGTAGCTGGCCTTGGCCGACGGTACGTCGCGGTCAAAGCTGTACGCGTCCTTCATGATGAATTCGCGGCTGCGCATGACACCAAAGCGCGGGCGGCGCTCGTCGCGGAACTTGGTCTGGATGTGGTACAGGTTCTTGGGCAGCTGCTTGTAGCTGCGCAGCTCCTGGCGGGCGATGTCGGTCACCACCTCTTCACTGGTAGGCTGGATGATGAAGTCGCGGTCGTGGCGGTCTTTCACGCGCATGAGCTCGGGGCCCATCTTCTCCCAGCGCCCCGTTTCCTGCCAGTATTCGGCCGGCTGCACCACCGGCATCAACAGCTCCACGGCGCCGGCGCGGTTCATCTCGTCACGCACGATGGCCTCTACCTTGCGCACCACGCGCAGGCCCATGGGCATGTAGCTGTAGATGCCGGCGCCCAGCTTCTTGATCATGCCGGCGCGCATCATGAGCTGGTGGCTCACCACCTCTGCGTCGGCAGGTGCTTCCTTGAGGGTGGAAATGAAGAACTGGGAGGCTTTCATCAGGGGGGATGGGGTCCGTAGGTACCGAGCCCCTTGCCCGCCTTGCACCGGCGTGCATAATGAACTCAGTTTAAAAATTTGGGGTTTGATTATGCTTGACCGGGACGGCTTTCGGCCGAACGTCGGCATCATCCTGCTCAACCAGAAAAACCAGGTGTTCTGGGGCAAGCGCATCCGCACCCAC
>JBEIPU010000052.1:0-24184 GCA_040376925.1 Caenimonas sp.
CGAGATCAGCCGCCCGGCCAGGTCGCGGTCCCAGCGCGGCATCATCACCAGCGTGCAGCCGGCGTAGATGTTGGAATGCATCAGGCTGACCATGCCGGTGATGTGGAACATGGGCACCACCATCAGCGTCACGTTCTCGGCCGTGGCATTGCCCCAGGCACTGCTGGCCACGGCGTTGTGCATGATGCTGCCGTGCGTGTGCATGCAGCCCTTGGGCAGGCCGGTGGTGCCACTGGTATAGGGCAGGATGGCCAGGTCGGCCGGGCCCACGCTGGGCTCAGGCGCGGGGGCATCGGTGGCCAGTGCGTCGGCCCAGGCATGCACCTGGCCGCCGGCCAGCGCGGGCAGCGGGTGGCGCGTGAGCAGCCAGTTGTGCCAGGCCTCGGGCAGGTCGGTCGGCACTCCGTCAGGCATGCAGTCGGTGAACTGCGTGACGACGAGGTGCGCCAGCCGGTCGGCCGCCGGCAGTGCGTCGCTGGCCTTGACCAGCTCCGACGCCAGGTCGCCGGTGGTGATGGCCACCTTGGCGTCGGGGTCGGTGATGTAGTGCTTGAGCTCTTCGGCCCGGTTCATCGGGTTCACCGGCACCACCACCGCATTGGCCCGCAGGATGGCGAAGTGCGCAATCACCAGCTGCGGGCAGTTCTGCATGTTCAGGATCACGCGGTCGCCTTTGCGCACGCCCAGCGCGTACAGGCGCGCAGCCAGCCGCTCGGTCATGCGGGCCAGGTCTGCATAGCGGAATTCGCGGCCAAAGAAGATGACGGCCGGCTTGTGCGGGTATCGCCGCGCGCTGATGGCCAGGTTGTCCCACAGCGGCATGGCGGGCGGGTTGATGCTGTGGGGCAGGCGTTTGGGCCAGAACTTGTGGTGCGGACGCGGCATGCAGGGCTTTCAACAAAACTGCGCGCAGGGTAGCGCGCGGCCTTGCTGCACCGCATCGGGGGAAGCCCCACACGCGTCACCTGTGCGTCACCCGCGCCGTATCATGGGCACCGTTTTTGCGATGGAGCCCCCATGAGCCTTGCCCCCGCCGAGCCGGCGCCCACCGCCGATGCGCAGGCGCTGTGGCGCCTGGATGCCACGCAGTTGCTGCAGGGCTACCGCGCGGGCACATTCACGCCGGTGGACGCGGTGCACAGCTGCCTGGAACGCATCACGCGCTGGCAGCCGCACATCAATGCGTTTGTGTGCATGGCTGCAGACGCTGCGCTGCGCGGCGCACAGGCCAGCGCGCAACGCTGGGCCGCCGGCGCACCGCAGGGCCCGCTGGACGGCGTGCCCATCAGCCTCAAGGACAGCCTGCATGCCGCCGGCCTGCCCACCACCTGGGGCAGCGCGCTGCTGCGCGGCCATGTGCCCGCGCAGGACGAGCTGCCGGTAGCCCGGCTGCGCGCAGCGGGCGCCATCGTGCTGGGCAAGACCAACCTACCTGAATTTGCCATGCAGGGCTACACCGCCAACCTGGTGGCCGGCGTCACGCGCAACCCCTGGGACGTTTCACTGACGCCCGGCGGCTCGTCCGGCGGCGCCGCCGCCGCCGTGGCGGCGGGCTGCGGCCCGCTGGCACTGGCCACCGACGGCGGCGGCTCCACCCGGCGGCCGGCATCGCACAACGGCCTGGTGGGCTTCAAGCCGTCGTCGGGGCGCGTGCCGCGCGCGGGCGGCCTGCCCGAGATATTCCTGGGCCATGAGGTGGTGGGCACGCTCGCGCGCAGCGTGCGCGATGTGCTGCTGGTGGACGGCGTGCTGTCGGGCCAGGCGGCACCTGCATCGCCGGGGATCACAGGCCACCGCATCCTGTACGTACCCCGCTTTGCGCAGCACCCGGTGGACGCAGGTATCGCCGCGCTGACGCAGCGCGCCGCGCACGACCTGGCCGCACTGGGCTTTGCCGTGGACGAAGCGCCCGCGTGGGACCTGGCCGAGGACGTGAACGCGCTGTGGCCCACGCTGTCGGCCGCCGGCCTGGCCTGGATGCTGGCGCAGCCCGCGCGCTTTGCCGAATTTGCCGGCGCGCCCGACACACGCCTGTGTGGCGACGCAGCCCAGGCCGCGCTGCAGGCCGGCCGCCGCGCCGGCGCCACCGCCTTGTTTGAGGTACTGGCGGCCGTGCATGCGCTGCAGCAACGGCTGGACGCGGTGTTTGCCGCGCATGACTTCATCCTCACGCCAGCCGCCGCCGCCCTGCCCTGGACGGCGGACCAGACCCACCCCGCCCAGATCGGCGGCGTACAGACCGGCCCGCGCGGCCATGCCGTGTTTACCGCGTTTGCCAACGCAGCCGGCCTGCCCGCCATTGCCCTGCCCTGTGGACAGGTCCGTGGCCTGCCGGTCGGCCTGCAGCTGGTGGGCCGCCCGGGCGCCGACGCAGCGCTGCTGGCAGCGGCCCTGCGTTATGAGGCACAGCACCCCTGGGCCGCCGCCTGGCCCAGCCTGCCGGCGGCCTGACCCGCCTGGCGCTATAAGCCCCAGCCTGGTGCGCACGCACAGGCGCAGCGCGCCGCACAGGCTGAACCACAAGCTGTGCGCCACAGATTGGTGCACCCATCTTGCATACCAGATGGAGCCAGGCTGGCACACAACCTGCTTACAGCAAGGCATGACCACTGCCTCCGAGATCAGCGAACGCATCATGGAAGCCGTGATGGCGCAAAAGCTCGCGCCCGGCTCCCGCCTGGGCGAGCAGCAGCTGGCCATGCTGTTTGACTGCAGCCGCACCATCGTGCGCGAGGCCCTGACGCGCCTGGCCGCGCGCGGCATCGTCACCGTGAGCGCGCGGCGCGGCTGGTATGTGGTGGAGCCGTCACAGGACGAGGCACGCGAGGCCTTTGAAGCCCGCCGGGTGATAGAGACCGGCCTGATCCGTGCCACGCCGCGCATTGACAAACCCGCCGTGCAGCGCCTGCGCGCCCACCTGGCCCGCGAAAAGGCCGCCATTGCAGGTGCCGACGTGGGCCTGCGCAGCTTCCTGCTGGGCGACTTTCATGTGTGCCTGGCCGAATGCCTGGGCAACAGCCTGCTGGCCGAAACCCTGCGCGACTTCACCGCGCGCACCACGCTGATTGCCATGCGCTACCAGTCCAGCGCCGACGCCGCGCAGTCGTGTGCCGAGCATGTGCAGATCGTCGAGGCGCTGGAGGCCGGCAACCTGGCCCGCGCTGAGGAATTGATGGCGGCCCACCTGGCCACCTGGCAGCGCAAGCTGCACCTGCCGGCCGAGGCCGACCCGCTGGCCGAGCTGCGCGCCGCGCTGGCGCCGGTGAAAGACGCGGCACAGGAGTTGCATACAAGTGTTCCCACCCCGGCCCGCAAACCGCGGCCCCAACGTTCGACCTACCTAGGAGAAGTGCTATGACCTCAGGCAAACGCCTCTTTACCCTCGGCCTTGCGGCCGCCGCCGTGCTGGCAGCCACCGGCGCCCCCGCGCAGACCGCGCTGGACGACGTGATGAAGGCCAAGGAAATCAAGATCGCCATCCCCACGGACTTCCCGCCGTACGGCTTTGTGGGCACCGACCTCAAGCCCCAGGGCCTGGACATCGACATGGCCAACTACATCGCCGCCAAGCTGGGCGTGAAGGTCGAGCTGGTGCCCGTGACCACGGCCAACCGCATCCCCTACCTGCAGACCAAGAAGGCCGACCTCGTCATCTCCACGCTGGGCAAGAACCCCGAGCGTGAAAAGGTGATCGACTTCACCGCCGCGTATTCGCCGTTCTTCATCGCCGTGTTCGGCCCCAAGACCATCACCGTCAAGACACCGGCCGACCTCGCCGGCAAGTCGATCTCGGTCACGCGCGGTTCGGTGGACGACACCGAGCTGACCAAGGTGGCCCCGCCCAGCACCGAGCTGCGCCGCTTTGAAGACAACAACGCCACGGTGTCGGCCTTCTCGGCCGGGCAGACGCAGCTGGTGGCCACCAGCGCCCAGGTGGCCGGCGCGCTGATGGCCAAGAGCCCGCAGATGGGCATTGAGTACAAGTTCGTGCTGAAGGATTCGCCCAACTTCATCGGCGTGGGCAAGGGTGAAGACAAGCTGCGCCTGAAGGTCAACGAGATCATTGCCGACGCCAAGAAGACTGGCGACCTGGACAAGATGGCCGTCAAATGGCTGGGCCGCCCCACCGGTGACCTGCCGAACTAAGCCCACCCCCGAAGCGCCTTCGGCGCTCACCCCTCAAGGGGGCGCCGCCAGTGGCCCGGCGAAGCCGGTTCCACGGCGGCCCGCGAAAAGCCCGTAACGCTTCACTGATACGTCCGCATCATGAACATCACCCTCGACTTCTTCGCGGTTCTGCGTGAATGGCCCATGCTGCTCAAGGGCGTGGTGTGGACGCTGGGCCTCACGGCCATCTCGGCCGTGATTGGCGTGGCGGTGGGGATTGCCTGCGCCTGGGCGCGTGTGTATGGCGCCACCTGGCTCAAGTGGGTGGTGGGCACGTATGTGGAGCTGATCCGCAACACGCCGTTCATCGTGCAGCTGTTCTTCATCTTCTTTGGATTGCCGGCAGCGGGCTTCAGGCTGTCGCCCGAGACGGCGTCCATCATTGCCATGGTGATCAACCTGGGCGCATATGCGGCCGAGATCATTCGCGCCGGCATTGAAGCCACGCCCCGCGGGCAGATCGAAGCCGCGCTGAGCCTGGCGCTGACACGCGCGCAGATCTTCATGCGCGTGGTGCTGCCGCCGGCGCTCAAGAAGGTCTGGCCGTCGCTGGTGAGCCAGATCATCATCGTGATGCTGGGCTCGGCCGTGTGCGGCCAGATATCGACCGAAGAGCTCAGCTACGCCGCCAACCTGATCCAGAGCCGCAACTTCCGCGCGTTCGAGGCCTTTTTGATCGTCACGGCGATCTACCTCGTGCTGTCCATGGGGGTGCGCCGGCTGCTCAACTGGCTGGGCCCGCGCTTCCTGTTCGGCAAATGAAAGGGGCGGCACATGGTTGAATTTTCCGTCTGGGACATCTTTCGCAACCTGCTGCTGGCCGCGCGCTGGACGGTGGTGCTGTCGCTGATCGCCTTCATCGGCGGCGGCCTGGTGGGGCTGGCGCTGCTGGTGGTGCGCCTGGGCAAATCGCGCATGGCGCAACGCATCGTGGACGGCTATGTGGCGCTGTTCCAGGGCACGCCGCTGCTGATGCAGCTGTTCCTGGCGTATTTCGGCATTGCGCTGTTTGGCATCAAGACATCGGCCTGGGTGGCTGCGTCGGTGGCGCTCACCCTGTACACCAGCGCCTTCCTGACCGAAATCTGGCGCGGCTGCGTGGCCGCCATTCCCAAGGGCCAATGGGAGGCCGCGCAAAGCCTGGCGCTGAGCTTTGGCGAACAGCTGCGCTACGTGGTGCTGCCCCAGGCCGTGCGCATTGCCATACCGCCCACCGTGGGCTTTCTGGTGCAGGTGATCAAGGGCACGGCGCTGGCGTCGGTCATTGGCTTCATCGAGCTGACCAAGGCCGGCACCATGATCACCAACGCCACGCTCAAGCCCTTTGTGGTGTACAGCTGCGTGGCCCTGCTGTACTTTGCGCTGTGCTACCCCATCAGCCTGTACGCCAAGACCCTGGAAAGGAAGATGCGATGAGCGCCCCCATTGTTGAAATCACCGCCCTGCGCAAATCGTACGGCGCCAACGAAGTGCTCAAGGGCATCGACCTGAAGGTGGCCCGCGGCGAGGTCATTGCCATCATCGGCAAAAGCGGCTCGGGCAAAAGCACACTGCTGCGCTGCATCAACGGGCTGGAAGAATTCCAGGACGGCGCGCTGTCGGTGGACGGCAAGAAGCTGATGTACGACAGCCCCGCCGCCATGCGCGAGCTGCGCCAGCGCGTGGGCATGATCTTCCAGAGCTTCAACCTGTTCCCGCATTTGACGGTAGGCAAGAACATCATGCTGGCGCCGTCGCTGGTCAAGAAGACCGAAGCCAACACGGCCGAGACACTGGCCCGCAAGCTCCTGGACCGTGTAGGCCTGGCCGAAAAATTTGACGCCACACCCGACCAGCTGTCAGGCGGCCAGCAGCAGCGCGTGGCCATCGCCCGCGCACTGGCCATGGAGCCTGCCGTGCTGCTGTGCGACGAAATCACCAGCGCGCTGGACCCTGAGCTGGTGGGCGAAGTGCTGCGCGTGGTGGAAACCCTGGCCGAAGAAGGCATGACGCTGCTGATGGTCACGCACGAGATGAACTTTGCCCGCAAGGTGAGCGACCGCGTGATCTTCATGCACCAGGGCCGCGTGCACGAGATGGGGCCACCCGAAGACCTGTTTGGCAGCCCGCAGACGCCGGAGCTCAGGCAGTTTCTGTCGTCGCTGCACTAAGACACTGCGCAATGGCGACTCACTCGTAGTACGACCACATCCGCAACACGCGCACCGTGCGTTCTTTCTTGAAGACTTCATAGACCAGCCGGTGCTGGATGTTGATGCGCCTGGAATAGGTGCCGTCCAGATCGCCCACCAGCTTTTCGTACGCAGGCGGGTTCTGGAATGGGTCGGCGGCAAGGATCGCGAGCAGTTCAAGCGCCTTGTCTTTCAGACCGGCCGCTGCAAGTTTTTTGGCGTCTTTTTGCGCGTGCTTCGCGTAAACGACAGCCCACTTCACCAACCGGGCTCCTTGGCACTCTTGCTCAAGGGCTCGGCACGTCCCTTCTGGATGGATTCGCGCATGCCAGGGATAGAGAGCAGGTAAAGCGTTTCCTGAATGGCTTGCCAGTCGTCGGCCGACACCAGCACAGCGCTGCTGCGCTTGCCCGATATCCAGATAGGTTGGTGAGACGCGGCAGTTTCGTCAATCAGCCGGTACAAGCCAGCGCGCGCTTCGCTTGCGGTTACAAGATGGGTCATGGCTTCCTCAAAGAAGGCTCGAAGCGTACGCTAAAGCGTACCATCAGTCAACCCACCGGATCGTGAATGGATGTCATGGGTTGGTGTCCAACGTCAGCGCTGGCGTGCATAGCTGACCGTCAGCATCTCCCACACATGCCCGTCAGGCTGGCCCCAGTAGACGATGCGCCCGCCGTGCTGCGTGTTCACCTGCCTGTCCACCGGCCCGTGGGGCAGGCTGCGGTAGTCCAGGCCGCGCGCCTGGATGCGGCCGAGGATGGCGTCAAAGTCTGCATCGCTCACGCGAAAGCAGTAATGCTGCACCGCAAAGGGGCCGTCGGCCTGGTCAAAGTCCAGCGTCAGGCTGTCGCTGACGTACACAGGGCAAAAAGGGCCCACGCCCGTTTCCGACCAGGGCACGCCCAGCAATGTGGCCAGCAATTCGGCAGACGCCCGCCGGTCGGCGGCGGGCACGATGGTGTGGTCCAGTTCTATGCGCATGCGTGACATCGTAAGACAGCCACCCTGTTTCACCCAGCCACGGCAAAATGCGCGCATGACCTTCACCACACCCCACCGCCTGCGCACCCTGCTGTGCGCGTTTGGCCTGCTGGCCCTGACCGGCTGCAGCACACTGGCTTTTGACGCGCAGGGCCACCGCGGCGCGCGCGGCCTGGCGCCTGAAAACACCCTGCCCGCGTTTGAGCGCGCGCTGGACATCGGCGTGCACACGCTGGAGCTGGACGTAGGCGTGACGGCCGACGGCGTGGTGGTGGTGGGGCATGACCCGGCGCTGAACCCCGCCATCACACGCGACGCCACCGGCCGCTGGCTGGCCGCCAAGGGCCCCACGATCAGATCGCTGACGCTGGCGCAGCTGCAGGCCTACGACGTGGGCCGCATCAACCCCGACACACCGTATGCCAAAACCTTCAGCACCCAGGTGCCGCGTGACGGCACGCGCATGCCCACGCTGGCGTCGCTGTTTGCTTTTGTGAAGGAGCGCGGCATCCACGACGTGCGGTTCAACATCGAAACCAAGATCAACCCCACCCAGCCGGATGAGACGGTCAACCCCGAACAGTTTGTGCGCGCCCTGCTGAATGTGGTGCGCGAGGCCGGCATGCAAAAGCGCGTGACCATCCAGAGCTTTGACTGGCGCACGCTGCAGATCGTGCAGGGCTTTGAGCCCGCCATCCCCACGGTGTACCTGAGCATCCAGACGGCCAACACCGACAACATCCGTGACGGCGTGTGGACGGCGGGCTTCAAACTCGCCGAACACGGCAGCGTGCCCAAAATGGTCAAGGCCGCGGGCGGCGCGGTGTGGTCGCCCAACGGCGGCGCGGTGACCGAGGCGCTGGTCAAAGAAGCACAAGGCATCGGCCTGAAGGTTGTGCCCTGGACCATCAACAACCCGGCCGACATGGACCGCCTGATCGGCTGGGGCGTGGACGGCATCATCACCGACTACCCAGACCGCCTGCGCGAGGTGATGCAAAAGCGCGGCATGCCGCTGCCGCGCGCGCACAGGAACTGAGCATGCAAGCCCTCGCAGCCATGCAGAACGCGCTGGACGCCCTGCGCGCGGGCAACCTGGGCGTGCCGGCCTTCAGCACCGAGGTACGCGGCCAGGCTGAACAGCTTGGCTTGCCAGAGCGTTACAGCCAGGTGCTGAATGACCTGCTGGACCGGCTGGAGTCCAGCGCCCTGTTCAGCGAGGAAAGCTGCTCGTTCAGCCAGAGCGGGCTGCTGGACAACCTGCAGCTGTGGGTCGACAAGGCCCGCGCGCAGCTGGAAAAGGCCTAGGGTCTCAGACGGCCCTCAGACGGGCCTCAAACGAGCCTCATACATGCCGCTTGGCCGGCGCCGCCCGCTTGCGCGCCGGCACGGCGGCATCTGCCTGATCGTGCAGCGCTTCGATGATGTGGCAGCGGTCGCCGTCGCCATGGCAGCGCGCCTGCAGCGCCACCAGGTCTTTTTCCAGCGCGCGCAGCTCGGCCAGCCGCTCGCGCACATGGCTGATGTGGGCGTGCAAGGCGGCGTCAGCGGTGGCGCAGTCGGCCTTCTTGCGCAGGTCCAGCGCCAGCAGGGTGCGCACCTCGTCCAGGCTCATGTCCATGGCGCGGCACAGGCGGATGAAGCGCAGCTGGTGCACGTCGGCCGCGGTGTAGATGCGGTAGTCATTGCCGGCGCGGGCCTGGGGCGCCAGCAGGCCTTCTTTTTCGTAATAGCGGATGTTGGCGGCGCTCACGCCGCTTTGCCGCGCGGCGTCGCCGATACGATAGCCGTCAGGGCCGTGGGGGTTTGCGGCAGGCATCGCTTGACCTTGAAGTGACTTGAGGGTTTCCAATCATGCCATCGAAAGGAAAAAAAGCATGTCTGCGCACTGCCATCACCACGCCCACGGCCCTGAAGCCGGCACCCTGAATGCCAACAACCCGCGCTACCGCCGCATCCTGTGGGGCGCGCTCATCGTCAACGCCGCGATGTTTGCCATCGAGATCGCGGCGGGCGTGCAGTCCGGCTCGGTGTCGCTGCTGGCCGACGCCATCGACTTTCTGGGCGACGCGGCCAACTACGCCGTCTCGCTGCTGGTGCTGGGCATGACGCTGGCCTGGCGCGCCCGCGCCGCGCTGCTCAAGGGCACCTGCATGCTGCTGTTCGGCCTGTTTGTGGCCGGCCGCGCGCTGTGGGCCCTGGCCTGGGGCACGCCGCCCGAGGCCATGACCATGGGCCTGGTGGGCCTGCTGGCGCTGGCGGCCAACGTGGGGGTGGCCGCGGCTTTGTATGCGTACCGCGAGGGCGACGCCAACATGCGCAGCGTGTGGCTGTGCACCCGCAACGACGCCCTGGGCAACCTGGCCGTGATGGCCGCCGCCCTGGGCGTGTTCGGCACGGGCTCGGCCTGGCCCGACCTGGCCGTGGCGGCTGTGATGGCGGGCCTGGCCATCACCGCCGGTGTGAGCGTGCTGCGCGATGCACGGCGTGAACTGGCGGGGGCTTGACCATGGACGCCACCTTGCAGACCCGCGCCTTCGCCAACCTGCTGGACGGCTTTGCCGCCAGCGCCGGCCAGCCGCCGGCGCAGCGCTGGCTCTGGCTGGAGGCCGCCCATGTGGTGGGGCAGACCCGCCTGGCGCTGCACTGGCAGTCGCACCTGCACATGCTGGCCTACGCACGCGCGCTGGGCGACCGGCGCGAGATCGCCGGCCAGTGGCTGCGTCTGGCGCTGGTGCCGCTGGGCCACCTGCTGCAGCGCTTGCCCCTGGGCAACACCGGCCGCGTGACGGTCAGCGCCCTGCGCCCGATGCAGCCGCCGCCCCAGGTGCAGCGGCTGGTGGACTCGGCGCTGGCCTGGGCCGCCTGATCAGCCCAGCACGCCGGCAAACAGCTTGCGCAACGCCTCCTGCGCTGCAGCGCGCGCGGCAGGCGTGCCCGCGCGTGCAACCCAATGGGCCAGCTCGTTGATCGCGCCGTTCAACACGGCCGCTGCAGCGTCGATGGCGGCGTCGGTCACACCGGGGCGGCCGCCCAGGAACTCGCCCACCACGGCGCGCAGCTGCCGGTAACCGTGGCGGTCGTCCAGCGCGGCCCATTCGTCGGCGCCCAGTACGGACGGCGCATCCAGCAGCAGCACTTGGCGGGGCCCGGGGCGCGACACGGCGTCGATCCACGCCAGCGAGCCCGCCATCAGCTGGGCCAGCGGGTCGGCCAGGCCCTGGGTGGCGGCGTCAATCGCCCGCGACAGGTCGGCATGCTCGGCCTCGCACACGGCCAGGAACAGGTCTTTCTTGTCGCGAAAGTGGTGGTACAGCGCGCCGCGCGTGAGGCCGGTGGCGGCCAGCAGCGCCTCGGTCGAGGTGGCGGCGTAGCCGTCGCGCTGGAACAGCGTCCGCGCGGACTCAACCAGGCGGGCGCGTGACTGCAGGCCCTGCTCCACCCGGCGGTTGCCGGTGGCGGGTTTGACGTCGGAGGTATTTGACATACAGGCAGTACGTATTTATAGTTTTTTGAACATACAAATAGTATGTATCTATAACCCATTGACCGCAACCCCTTTGAAAGGAGCCCAACATGCCGTCTTCCCAGCTGACTTCCTGCTATCCGCTCATCACCACCCCGCATCTGGCGCAATCCCGCGATTTCTTCGTCAGGCATTTCGGGTTTGAGGTGGGGTTTGAGGCGTCGTGGTTCGTCTGGCTGTCGCGCAGCACCAGCGAAGCCGGCACGGTGGCCCTGGCCTTCATGCACCCGGACCACCCCTCGCGCCCGCCGGGGCCGGAGGTGTTCAACAACCAGGGCCTGCTGCTGACGCTGCAGGTGGACGACGCCCGCGCGGAGGAAAAGCGCCTGCGGGACGCAGGCGTCCCGATCACCTACGCCGTGCAGCACGAGCCCTGGGGCCAGGTGCGCTTCCAGGTCCAGGCGCCGTCAGGGCTGGTACTGGACATCGTGGAGCAGGCCGAGCCCGCCGCAGGGTTCTGGGACCCTTACATGACGGGTACTTGAGCGGGCGCGTTGAACTTCGCGGGCCGGCACGTATCATTCACCCCATGCGCCGCTGGTTCCTGCTCATCATGATTGCCCTGCTGCCCATCCGCGGATGGGTGGGCGACGTGATGGCGGCCGAAATGGTGACGCAGCAAATCGCCGCGGTGCAGCAGGTGCCCACGCAGGCGCAACCTGCGCAGCCAGCCGACTCTGCCGATTCTGCCGACCCGCATGCGGACTGCCACGGCAAGGCCGCTGCCACCAGCCCCGCCTTGCCGGCCGCAGGCGATGCCACAGCCACCGACTGCGGCAACTGCACCAGCTGCCAGGTCTGCCATACGGTGGCCATGGCCGCCACATCCGGCGCCGGCCCCCTGGCGCCCGTCCCCCACGCTGCGCCGCCGGTGCGCGGCACGCACTTTGCCAGCGCCGAGCCGGCGCGTGGCTTCAAGCCGCCCATTTCCTGATCTTCCTGCCCGTAGTCCGTCCGCAGTGGGGCTGAATGCCCGCTGCGTTCCGTGATGTGCCTGGAGATCTCCCTTGAAACAATGTCTTATGGTGCTGCTGCTGGCACCGCCCCTGGCGTGGGGCCAAGCGCCCGGCCCTGCATCGGCCGACCCGGCAGACCCCACCGCCGCCGTGCCGCGCGTGGCGTACCGCTCTGTGTTTGCTGACACACCCACGGGGGTAGAGGCTGAGCAGGCCGACTGGAAAAAAGCCAATGCCGACGTCGGCCAGTTCCGCCGCGGCCATGTGGACCTGCTCAAGTGGGAAGAAGAGCGTGCGCGCACCCCGCCCGCGCCAGCCGCGGGCAATCACCGGCATCACGGGGGGCACAAGCCATGAAACGCCTCATTGCATGGGCAGCCGTCGTGATGCTCACCGGCTGCGCCACGGTTTCACCCGACGGCGGGCTTGGCCAGGTGGGCGAGCTGACGCGCGGCAAGACCGCCGGGGTAGACGCAGCCTTCTCGCGCGGCGCCACCGCTGAAACACAACAGGCCGTCGCTGCGCTGTTGGCCCAACCGGTCACGGCCGAGACAGCGGTGCGGATAGCCTTGCTGAACAACCCGCAGTTGCACGCCTCCATGGCAGCCCTGGGCATCAGCGACGCCGAGCGTGTGCAGGCCGGCCGCCTGCCCAATCCGCATTTCGCGATCGGCCGCTTCACCGAGGGCAGCAAGGTCGAGATCGAGCGCTTCCTGAAATTTGACGTGCTGGGTTTGCTGACGCTGCCCTGGCGCGCCCAGTGGGCCGGCCAGCAAAGCGAGCTGGCCCGCCTGCAGGCCGCGCAGGACGTGGTGCGCACGGCGGCCGACACGCGCCGCGCCTGGGTGCGCGCCGTGGCGGCGCAGCAGACGGCGCAGTACATGCGCGACGTGAAGGAGGCCGCCGAGGCCGGGGCCGAGCTGGCCCGGCGCATGACGCGCGTGGGCAACTTCAGCCGCCTGCAGCAGGCGCGCGAACAGGCCCTGCTGGCCGACGCCACGGCCCAGCTGGCCCGCGCCGAACAGGCGGCGCTGGCAGGCCGCGAGCAGCTCACGCGGCTGATGGGGCTGTGGGGCGCGCAGACGAACTTCACCCTGCCCGAGCGCCTGCCCGATCTGCCCAAGGCGCTGCAGGAACCGCAGGACCTGGAGGCCCGCGCGCTGCGCGAGCGGCTGGACGTGCGCGCAGCCCAGCTGGAGGCCCGCTACGTGGCGCAATCCATGGGCTACACGCGCGCCACCGGCTTCGTCAACGCGCTGGACATCGGCTACGGGCGCAACACCACGTTCAACAACGCCAACGGCGAGCGCGAAACCAAGAAGGGCTTCGAGCTGGAGCTGCCCCTGCCGATTTTTGACTGGGGCCAGGGCCGCAATGCACGCGCCGAAGGCATGTACCTGCAGTCGGCCGCGCGCGTGCGCGCCGTGGCCGTGCAGGCCCGCAGCGAGGCGCGCGAGGCTTACCACGGCTGGCGCACCGCGCATGACCTGGCAAAGCATTACCGCGACGAGGTGGTGCCGCTGCGCAAGTTCATCAACGACGAAGTGGTGCTGCGCTACAACGGCATGCTTGCCAGTGTGTGGGACCTGCTGGGCGATGTGCGCATGAACATCGCGGCGGTCAACGCCAGCATTGAGGCGCAGCGTGACTTCTGGATTGCTGATACCGATTTGCAATTGGTGTTGACCGGGACTTCGCCGGGTGGGTTGTCGGCGTTGACTTCTGTTTCGCTCCCTGGTGGCGGCGAAGCTGGGGGGCACTAGGCATGGAAACCTTCTGCTGTTGCACCTCGCGACAAAGTCACGCCTGGGCGCACCACCGGCCTGGGGGCTTCACTGGAACGGTCGCCTGCGGCGACTGCCACCGCAGTGTGAGCCCCCCGCCGGGCATCGCCTGCCGCGAAGCGCGCGCGAAAACCGCGCAACCAAAAACAGAGCCCAAAGAGAGTCATTGAACATGGACCGCAGAACATTCTTCGCAGGCGCCGCCACGGCCGTCAGCAGTGTCGCCATGGCCGCCCTGCCCGAGCCGGTGACGATGGCAAAACCGGACACCGCACCGCCGCTGGTACCCAACACAGGCAGACCGTACAACCCTGTCGTCACGCTCAACGGCTGGACGCTGCCCTGGCGCATGAACAACGGGGTAAAGGAATTTCACCTGGTGGCCGAGCCGGTGGTGCGCGAGATGGCGCCGGGCTTCAAGGTCAACATGTGGGGCTACAACGGCCAGAGCCCCGGCCCCACCATCGAGGTGGTCGAAGGCGACCGCGTGCGCATCTTCGTGACCAACAGGCTGCCCGAGCACACCACCATCCACTGGCATGGCCAGCGCCTGCCCAACGGCATGGACGGGGTGGGCGGACTGAACCAGAAGCAGATCCCCGTGGGCAAGACGTACGTGTATGAATTCATCGCGCGGCGCCCCGGCACCTTCATGTACCACCCGCACGCGGACGAAATGACGCAGATGGCGATGGGCATGATGGGTTTCTGGGTCACGCACCCCAGGGCAAGGCATCCGCTGATTGATGAGGTGCAGCGCGACTTCTGCTTCCTGCTCAACGCGTTTGACGTCAACCCCGGCAGCATGACGCCGCAGGTCAACACCATGCTGGACTTCAACATCTGGTCATGGAACAGCCGCGTGTTCCCGGGGATTGAATCGCTGAACGTGCGCCTGAACGACAAGGTGCGCATACGCGTGGGCAACCTGACCATGACCAACCACCCCATCCACCTGCACGGCCATGAGTTCGTGGTGACCGGCACCGACGGTGGCCCCACGCCAAAGTCCACCCGCTGGCATGAGGTGACCACCGACGTGGCCGTGGGCCAGATGCGCCAGGTGGAGTTTGTGGCCGACGAGGAAGGCGACTGGGCGTTTCACTGCCACAAGAGCCACCACACGATGGGCGCCATGGGCCACGGCGTGCCCACCATGATCGGTGTGGACCACCGGGGCCTGGTGAAAAAGATCCAGAAACTGGTGCCCGACTACATGGTCATGGGCGAGCGCGGCATGGCCGACATGGGCGAGATGGAAATGGCCCTGCCCGACAACACATTCCCCATGATGACCGGCACCGGCCCGTATGGGCCGATCGAGATGGGTGGCATGTTCACTACGCTCAAGGTGCGGCGCGACCAGAAAGCCGGCGACTACAAGGACCCGGGCTGGTACCGCCAGCCGCCGGGCACACAGGCGTTCGAGTTCACCGGCACGCTGCCCGAGCCGGCCCGCTTTCAGGCCGAGGTCGCGTCCAACAACGGCGTGGTGCCCGGCCTGCACAACCCCGCCACGGCGCCGCTGAATGTTCGCAAGCCCACCAGCCATAACCATTGACACCCCGGAGACACACCATGAGCAATTCCCCCACATTCCGCCGGATCGCCGCTTGCGCCGCACTGGCCGCTTGTACGGCAGCCCAGGCACAGCACACAGGTCACGCTGGCCACATGGGCCACCAGGCCGCCGCCACCCCCTACGCCGGCCAGCAGGCGCGAAACATCAAGGCGCTGTCACCGCAAGAAATGCAGGATCTGATCGACGGCAAGGGCATGGGCCTGGCCAAGGCAGCAGAGCTCAACAGCTACCCCGGCCCCATGCATGTGCTGGAGCTGGCGCAGGCCCTGCAGCTGAGCGACGCCCAGCGCGACGCCACCACGCGCCTGATGGCCACCCACAAGGACGAGGCGCGCGCCCTGGGCCGCCAGCTGGTAGAGGCCGAGCGTGAACTGGACCAGGCGTTTGCCACCCGCCGGATCGACGCGGCGTCGCTGTCGGCACAGCTTGCGCGCATCGGCGCGTTGCAGGCGGCCGTGCGTGATGCACACCTGCAAACGCATCTGAAGCAAACGGCGCTGCTCACGCCTGCGCAAATTGCAAGGTACGACCAGTTGCGTGGCTACGGCAGCGGTGCAGCAAGCACCCACAAGCACTGAATCCACGGAGCACAGCATGTACAAGCGAACTTTCAGCCTGAGCCTGGCGCTGCTGCCGTTCACGGCCCACCGCGCGCTGGCGCACGGCGATGCCCACAAAAAGCCCGCTGCCGTGAAGAAAGAGCAGAAGCCCTGGGGCATTGCCGGCGACGCCAGGGCGGTCAAACGCACCATCGAAATCGCCATGACCGACGCCATGCGCTTTGCGCCCGACCGCCTGACGGTGCGCCAGGGTGAAACCGTGCGGCTGGTGATCCGCAACAACGGCAAGATGCTGCACGAGCTGGTGATCGGCACCAAACAGGAGCTGGACGAGCACGCCGCGCTGATGGTCAAGTTCCCGAACATGGAGCACGACGAGCCCTACATGGCCCATGTGGACCCGGGCAAGACAGGCCAGATCGTCTGGCACTTCAACCGCGCAGGCGAATTCGACTTTGCCTGCCTGATCGCCGGCCACTACCAGGCAGGCATGGTCGGCAAGATCACCGTCACACCCGCCTGACCCCCAAGGAGACAACCATGAAACGACGCAACCTCATCGCCGCCGCGCTGGCCTTCGGCACCCTGGCGCTGCAGGCGCAGACACTGCCGCTGGTGGAAGTCTGGAAAGACCCCAACTGCGGCTGCTGCAAGGACTGGATCAGGCACCTGGAGGCCAGCGGCTTCCGGGTGAAGGCCCACGACCAGGGCAACGCTGCCGCGCGCAAGCGCGTAGGGCTGCCTGAGACGCTGGGTTCGTGCCATACGGCAATCGTCGGCACTTATGTGGTCGAAGGCCACGTGCCCGCCCGGGACATCCAGCGCCTGCTGCGCGAAAGGCCCCGCGCCCTGGGCCTGGCCGTGCCGGGCATGCCCGTGGGCTCACCCGGCATGGACGGGCCCGAATACCGCGGCCGCAAGGACCGCTATGACGTGCTGCTGGTCGCCACTGACGGCAGCACACGCGTTTACCAGACTTACAACAGCTGAAAGGAACCCCCATGAACAAGCTCATCGCTGCCGCACTCATTGCCCTGACCTCGACTTTCGCCCTGGCGCAAGCCCCGGCCAGGGACATGGCAGAAGCCGAGGTGCGCAAGGTCGACAAGGACGCCAGGAAGATCACGCTCAAGCACGGCCCCATCAAGAACCTGGACATGCCCGCCATGACCATGGTGTTCCAGGTGAAAGACGCCGCGCTGCTGGACAAGGTCGCCGCAGGCGACAAGGTGCGGTTCACCGCCGAGCAGCAGCAAGGCGCCTACGTGGTGACCGGCGTGGAGAAGGCTGTGCCATGAGCCGTATCCGACGCTGGCTTGTGGCCGGCATGGCGCTGTGCGGCGTGGCCGCGGCGCAGGCCGGGCCCATGGGTTTCAAGGACAGCACCATGGCCATGGGCGACTTCGGCCCCAACTGGCGCGAGGCCTGGGTCAACCACGCCATCACGCCGCGCGACGCCTTTGGCGCGGGCGGCATCTGGATGCGCTCGGACGACAAGCGCATCACCCGTGAATTTGCGGAAGTGAACTACACCCGGCTGGTCAAGCGCTGGAACGCGCCGCATTCGCAGGCCAACATCTGGTTTGTGGGCGGCGCCGGGCCGCTGCGGGGCAACGACTTCACCGGCACGCGCACCATGCTGGCGCCAGGCCTGTCCGCCGACTGGGAAACCACGCGCCTGTATGTGTCGGCCACCGCGCGGCTGTACCGGGCCGAGGGCATCAACCACGACTACGCCGCGGTGCGCGCGGGCTTTTCTTTTTACGAAGTGGACTACGACCAGACCCAGCCCTGGCTGGTGGTGGAAGCACGGCGCATGCGCGGCCTGTCGGACGAAACCGAGGTGACGCCCATGCTGCGCCTGATCCACAAGCGTTTCTTCGTAGAGCTGGGCGTCAACCAGATGAAGCAGGGCCGCTTCAATTTCATGTACATTTTTTGAAGGAAAACCCATGACCTCCATCACACTCAAATCCATCGCCGCCGCCGCGCTGCTCGCAGGCGCCAGCGGCGTCTGGGCCGCCGACACGGTCAAGGCCACGGTCAACGGCATGGTCTGCGCGTTTTGCGCGCAGGGCATTGAAAAGCGCCTGGGCAAGCTGCCCGCCACGCAGGCCGTGTTTGTGGACCTGAAAAAACGCGTCGTGGCGGTTGAGGCCAAGCCCGGCCAGAAGCTGGACAACCAGCTCATCACCGCCGAGATCACCGACGCCGGCTACGACGTCACCAGGATCGAAACCGTCACGCAGACGGTGGAGCAGATCAAGGCCGAGACCCGGGCCAAAAAATGAGCGCGGACGGTCTGGCCGAGTCGCGCACCGGCCTGTGGGCATCGGTGGCCAGCCTGTTTGCCAGCTCGGGCACGCTGGTGTGTTGCGCGCTGCCGGCGCTGCTGGTGGGCCTGGGCGCGGGGGCCGTGCTGTCGTCGCTGGTGTCGGCCGTGCCGCAGCTGGTCTGGCTCAGCGAACACAAAGAGGGCCTGTTCACCGCCGCCGGCCTGATGCTGGCCGCCAGCGGCTGGCTGCAGTGGCGCAACCGCACGGCCCCCTGCCCCACCGACCCCGCGTTGCGCAACGCCTGCCTGCGCACGCGCAAGGCATCGGCACGGCTGTATGGCATCAGCGTGCTGATCTATGCAGTGGGCGGCTGGTTTGCATTTGTGCAACCGGCCCTGTCAGCCGCCACCTGAGCGCACAGGGGCATGGATAATGAATTCATGCCCCTTCTGACCAGCGCCCGCAAGGCGGGCTCCATCACCGACGTCGCCGGCATTGAGGTCGGCCACTTCACCGACACCCGCCGCCCCACGGGCTGCACCGTCGTCATGGCACGCGCGGGTGCCGTGGCCGGCGTGGATGTGCGTGGCGCCGCCCCCGGCACGCGCGAAACCGACCTGCTGTCACCGGTGAACCTGGTGGACACGGTACATGCCGTCATGCTGGCTGGCGGCAGCGCCTGGGGGCTGGATGCCGCCGGCGGCGCCATGCGCTGGCTCGAAGAGCGCGGCATCGGCTTTGACGTGCGCGTGGGCCGCCTGCCGATCGTGCCCGCCGCCGTACTGTTTGATTTGCTGGTGGGTGATGCAGCCATCCGCCCTGACGCCGCCGCAGGCTACGCTGCCTGCGCCGCCGCCACCACCAAGCGCCCCGCCGAGGGCAATGTGGGCGCGGGCACCGGCGCCGCGGTAGGCAAGATCTTTGGCATTGACCGCGCCATGAAAGGCGGCATCGGCACCGCGTCCGTCACCGTCGGCGGTGTGACGGTGGGCGCCCTGATTGCCTGCAACGCGCTGGGCGATGTGGTGGACCCGGACACGGCCCAGGTCATTGCGGGCGCCCGCACCGCCAACGGCAAAAAGCTTTTGGACACGCGGCGCGCTCTGCTGCGCGGCGACGCGCCCCGCCCGCTGCTGGCCGGCACCAACACCACCATCGGTGTGATCGCCACCGACGCCATCATCACCAAGGTACAGGCCACCAAGCTGGCGCAGATGGCACACGACGGTCTGGCGCGCAGCATCAATCCGGTGCACACCATGAGTGACGGCGACACGCTGTTTGCGCTGGGCACGGGCCGCGTCAAAACCCACCCCGGCATGATGGTGCTGGGCACCATGGCAGCCGAGGCCACGGCCCGCGCCGTGGTGCGCGCGGTGCTGGCCGCACGCGGCCTGACCGCCGGCACGCTGCACCTGCCCGCGGCCGGCGAGCTGTGATGCCCAAGGCCATCCGCTACACGCTGCTGTCCATCCGCGAGATGCTGATCTCGGCCGGGCCGTTTGCCTTGCTGGCCGCCGCCCTGGTCGTGCTGGCCTACCTGTGGCTCCAACCCACGCCACCCAAGCGCGTCACGCTGGCCACCGGCCCCGCGCAAAGCGCCTATGACGAGTTTGGCAAGCGCTACCAGAAGGCGCTGGCGGCCAATGGCATCCAGGTGGTGCTGCTGCCCAGCGAGGGCTCGTCGGCCAACCTGCAGCTGCTGCGCGACGGCAAGGCGGACCTGGGCTTTGTGCAGGGCGGCAGCGCCGACATTGCCGAGGGCGACGAGAACGCCATTGAATCGCTGGGCAGCCTGTTTGTGGAGCCCGTGTGGCTGTTCTACCGCGAGAGTGCCGCGCGTGGCGTGACCAGAACGGCCACGCTCACGGCGCTGTCGCAGCTGCAGGGCCTGCGCCTGAATGTAGGCACCCCGGGCAGCGGCGTGCCCAGCCTGATGGCCAAGCTGTTCGAGGCCAACCGGGTGGATACCGCCACGCTGAAGCTGTCGCAGCTGGAGCAGACCCCGGCCACCGTGGCCTTTCTGGGCGGCGAGCTGGACGCGATTGTGTTCGCCTCCGCGCCTGAATCACTGATGGTCCAGATGCTGCTGCAAACGCCGGGGGTGAAGCTGATGGACTTCGCCCAGGCCGAGGCGTATTCGCGGCGTTTTCCGTTCCTCACGCCCGCCACGCTGCCGCGCGGCGTGGTGGACCTGGCGCAGGACATGCCGCCGGCCAATGTGCGGCTGATCGCGTCCACCACCTCGCTGCTCACGCGCGACGCCACCCACCCGGCGCTGTTGCAGCTGTTTGCCCAGGCCGCGCGCGAATTCCACGGCAAGGCCGGCTGGTTCAACCGCGCGGGCGTGTTCCCCAGCATCGAGCGCAGCGAATTTCCGCTGGCGACAGAGGCCGAGCGCGCCATCAAGGGCGGCCGCCCGCTGCTGCAGCGGTGGCTGCCGTTCTGGGCGGCCAACCTGGTCGAGCGCATGTGGCTGGTGCTGACCATCATCATCGCCATCCTGCTGCCGGCCAGCCGCATCGTGCCGCCGCTGTATGAGTTTCGCATCCGCTCGCGGGTGTTTCGCTGGTACGCGCAGCTGCGCGACATCGAGGCCCGGCTGGACGCCGACCCGGCGGCAGGCCAGGGCCTGCTGGCCGAGCTGAACGCGCTGGACGACAAGGCTGGCAAGATCAACGTGCCGCTGTCGTATGCCGATGAGGTTTACGCCCTGCGCAACAACATCCACCTGGTGCGCAAGAAGCTGCTCAGAGCGTGAAGTCCACGCTGTTGCGCAGGGCCGCCTGCGCCACGGCATTCAGCGCACCCTCCACCACCGCCTGCTGCGCCAGCACGCGCAGGTTGCCGCCGGCAAACAGCCGGTCGATGGACTGGCGCGTCATGGAATGGTTGACGCCGTCGGCCTGCGTGAACATGAACAGCGTGCCGTGCGGGCTGGCCCAGGTGAGCTGGGTGCGCGTCCAGGCGTCGTCCAGGCGCAGCTCCACCCACGCACCCGGGGCAAGCGCCAGCGGCTGCGCCGGCGCAGGCCGGGCCGGTTCGGCGCGGGCCACGCCTTCCAGCAGGGTCTCGCTGAAGGCCGGCTGGGTCATCTCGAACAGCGGCTTGTCCGTCTGCGGCGCCTGCGTTTCCATGAAGCCCGACTGGTGCTGCTCGGACGGCGCGAGCCACAGGCCAGCTTCATCGGCCTCGCGAAACTGCGCTTCGAGCCGCCCGCGCGGTGAATCGTCCAGCGGCGCGGCCGGCTGGCTGGCACGCGCGTGCAGGGCCACCAGCTCATCAAAAAAGCGCCCCGCCTTGGAGCGGGAATAGCCGATGCTTTCCAGGCCTTCGCGCAGCCGAGCCAGCAGGCCGGGGATCAGCCGGGCCAGGCGCACCGGGTTGGCGGACGCCACCTGCGGGATCGAGCTCCACAGCAGGTCCGTCACCAGGTCTTCATAGCCGCCGGGATCGGCCTGGCCGCTGCTGTCCAGCAGCCGCGCCTGGGCAATGACCTGGGCCCAGGGGCCGGTGACGAAGTACACGATGCCGCGCGGCGCACCGGCCGTCTCGGCGCGCTGGCGCAGGTCCCTGGCGATCTTTTCGGCCAGCAGGTTGCGCTGCTCGGCCTGCAGCAGCGCGCGCACGGCTTTCTCGCGCTTGCGACGCTCGCGCTTTTGCTGTTCGGCCCAGGTCTCTTCCAGGGTGTGCAGCGCGTAGGCAAAGGGCTCCGCGCCTTCGATGTGCGTGGCCACCAGCGCCTGCACCGCCTGGCGGGCCGGGTCGATGAAGCTGTCAAAACCCGTTGCGCTGGCGCTTTGCCAGGCCAGGCTTTTCTGGATGAGCAGGTCCAGGAAGCGACGCGCGGGGTGGCGCTTGTCGCTGAAAAAGCGCGGGTCGATCAGCGCCAGGCGCAACAGTGCGGGCTCCAGCTCGCGCACCACGGCCTGCACCTCGGGCAGCAGCCGGGCGTCGTTGGCGATGTTGTCCAGCATGAGGTTCACCACCTCCAGCCCCAGCGCCTGGCTGGTGCTGGCTGTGCTGCGCAGCTGCTCGCGCAGCGTGGCGGGCGCGCCTTCGCGCTTGCGCTGCGCCAGGCGCTGCATGACTTCATCGACCTGCTTCATCTCCTGCAGCGCCTCGAACGCCGCGGGCACCGTAGGTGAAAAGTCGGCGTGCGGCACCTCGTGGCCGGCGCCTTCAAATTCACGCGCAAACTTTTCATCAAAGGAATTGCCGCCCGCGTCCAGCTCGCCCGACAGCAGGCGGCGCAGCTGGCGCACCGTCAGCAGGGTTTCGGGCCGGTGCTGCGGCGGCGCAGCGGCGGCACCGCCCGTGCCGGCAGCCGGTGCCCGCGCCGTCGCGGGTGACTCCTGCTGCATGATCACGTTGAAGCCCGCAGCCACCACGCCCTGGTCGCGCAGCATGTCGGACAGATGGACATAGTCGCGCGCCAGCGCCGGGCCCAGGGCTTCGCCCAGGTGAGACAGCCAGCGCATGCGCACGGCCACCGGTACGCCGGTGTCAGCCAGCACGCTGCGCAGCCCGCGCACGTACACGTCCGGACGCAGCGGGTTGCGCTCGGCCTGCACGGATTTCAGGCCCTGGGCGGCGCAGATCAGCGCGTTGAGCTCACCCAGCTCGCCTTCCACCGCAAGCAGCGTGGCCTGCTGGGCGCGGGCGATCTCCACGCTTTCCTGGATCTGGTCTTCCCCCATGAGTTCCAGCGCATCAAAGCTCAGGCCCCCAGCGGCGGCCTTGTCGGTGTTGCCGGCAATCGCCTGCGCAAACTCGGCCAGCAGGGCCTGCGGGTAGTTTTCGCGCAGGGCCGCTTCATGCTGCAGCAGCAGCCGCAGGGACTCCTGCTGCACCTCGCGTTCGCGCACGTCATTGGCCAGGGCGATACGCTGCGGCAGCGACTGCCGCGCGCCCTGCACCATGCGCTCCATCAGCAACCTGCCGCGCTGCGCCGCCTCGCCGATGCACGCGCGAAACGGGGCTTCGTGGCGGTGGGGCGAAGGTACAGGCATGTTCGTCTCTCCGTTTTTCCCAGTGCCACCGCGGAACCGGCTTTGCCGGGCCGCTGGTGGCGCCCCCTTGAGGGGGAAGCGCCAAAGGCGCTTCGGGGGTGGGCCTATTTCAAGGCTTTATAGCGTACGCGCTTCGGTTTGGCACCCTCTTCGCCCAGACGCTTTTTCTTGTCGGCTTCGTATTCCTGGTAGTTGCCGTCAAAGAAGGTCCACTGGCTGTCGCCTTCGGCCGCCAGGATGTGCGTGGCAATGCGGTCCAGGAACCAGCGGTCGTGGCTGATGACCAGGACGCTGCCGGCAAATTCGAGCAGCGCATCTTCCAGCGCGCGCAGGGTTTCCACGTCCAGGTCGTTGGACGGCTCGTCCAGCAGCAGCACGTTGCCGCCGGCGATCAGTGTCTTGGCCAGGTGCAGGCGGCCGCGTTCGCCGCCCGACAGCATGCCCACCTTCTTCTGCTGGTCACCACCGTTGAAGTTGAAGCGGCCGCAGTAGGCGCGGCTGGCCATCTGGAACTTGCCCACGTTCAGGATGTCCAGGCCGCCCGAGACGTCTTCCCACACGGTCTTGTTGTTGGCCAGCTCGTCGCGGTGCTGGTCCACAAAGGCCATCTTCACGGTCGAGCCGATCACCACGGTGCCCGAATCGGGCTGCTCCTTGCCGGCGATCAGCTTGAACAGCGTGGACTTGCCCGCGCCGTTGGGGCCGATGATGCCGACGATGGCGCCCGGGGGCACGGTAAAGCTCAGGTTGTCGATCAGCACGCGGTCGCCGAATGACTTACTGACGTTGTGGAATTCAATGACCTGCTGGCCCAGGCGGTCGGCCACGGGAATGAAGATTTCCTGGGTTTCGTTGCGCTTCTGGTATTCGATGTCGGACAGCTCTTCAAAGCGTGCCAGGCGCGACTTGCTCTTGGCCTGGCGGGCCTTGGGGTTCTGGCGCGACCATTCCAGTTCTTTCTTCAGGGCCTTGGCGTGGGCTTCCTCGCCCTTTTGTTCCTGCGCCAGGCGATCACCCTTTTGCTCCAGCCAGGTGCTGTAGTTGCCCTTCCAGGGGATGCCGGCGCCGCGGTCCAGCTCCAGGATCCATTCGGCCGCGTTGTCCAGGAAATAGCGGTCGTGGGTGATGGCCACTACGGTGCCGGTAAAGCGCTTGAGGAACACTTC
>JBEIPU010000007.1:0-49182 GCA_040376925.1 Caenimonas sp.
CTGCTGAAAGACCACGCGCAGGTGCGCGAGAAATGGCAGGCCCAGCTGGGCCATGTGCTGGTCGATGAAAACCAGGACACCAACGCCACGCAATATGAAGTGCTCAAGTTGCTGGTGGGCGAACGCGGGCGCTTTACAGCGGTGGGCGACGACGACCAGAGCATCTACGGCTGGCGCGGCGCCACGCTGGACAACCTGAAGAAGCTGCCGATTGATTTCCCCCAGCTCAAGGTCATCAAGCTCGAGCAGAACTACCGCAGCACCAGCGCCATATTGCGCGCGGCCAACAACGTGATCGGCCCCAACCCCAAGCTGTTCCCGAAGACGCTGTTTTCCGAACTGGGCGAGGGCGAACCGGTGCGCGTGGTGGATGCCGACAACGAAGAGCACGAGGCCGAGCGCACCGTGGCGCGCATCCAGTCGATCCGCGCGGGCGCCACCACCACGGCGGGCGCGGCGCATGAATGGCGCAGCTTTGCCGTGCTGTACCGCGCCAACCACCAGGCCCGCGTGCTGGAACAGGCCCTGCGCAAGGCCGCGATTCCCTACAAGGTGTCTGGCGGCCAGAGCTTTTTTGACCGTGCGGAGATCAAGGACCTGTGTGCCTGGTTCCGCCTGTGGGTCAACAACGACGACGACCCCGCCTTCCTGCGCGCCATCACTACGCCCAAGCGCGGCATTGGCCACACCACGCTGCAGAACCTGGGCACCTTTGCCAGCAAGTACAAGGTGAGCCTGTTCGAGGCGCTGTTCTCTTCATCGCTGGGCTCGGTGCTGCCGGCCAAGGCCGTGGGCAGCCTGCACGAGTTTGGCCGCTATGTGAACGACCTGGAGTTTCGCGCGCGCCAGACCACGGGCGCCGAAGATGCCCGTGCGTTCATGATGGACTGGCTCAAGGAAATCGGCTACGAAAAGCACCTGTACGACGGCGAGGACAGCGAAAAGCTCGCCGCCGCCCGCTGGACCAACGTGCTGGACTTCTGCGACTGGATGAGCCAGCGCTGCGGCGGCACCATTGACGACACGGCCGGCGTGACCTTGGAGTCGGAAAGGAAAAACCTGCTGGAGGTGGCGCAAACCATCGCCCTGCTGTCCACCATCAGCGAACGCGAGCAGGACCAGGACGTGGTGACGCTGTCCACCCTGCACGCGGCCAAGGGGCTGGAGTGGCCGCACGTGATGCTCGTGGGGGTGACCGAGGGCATGCTGCCCTTCAAGCTGGGGGATGATGACAACCCCACCGGCCGCGCCGACGGCCCGATGAGCGAAGGCATCCTGCAGCGCCTGCAGGAAGAGCGCCGCCTGATGTATGTGGGCATCACCCGCGCCCAGCGCAGCCTGGCGGTCAGCTGGACCAAGCGGCGCAAGAAGGGGCGCGAAATGGTGGCCGCCCAGCCCAGCCGCTTCATTGCCGAGATGGCGCTGGACAAGACCACTGCCAAGGAAGACCCGCGCGAAAAGCTCAAGGCCCTGCGCGCCGAGTTCGCAAAAAAGGCCCTGGACACCGCCGCGGCTGCCGCGGCGAGCGCGCCATGACGCGCGCAGCGCTTGCCGCCGTGCTGGCTGCCTGCGCGTGCAGTGGCGTGGCCGCCTGCCCCGCGGCGGCCGACCTGACCCCCGCCCACCTGTGGGGCCTGTGGCGCGTGAGCTTTGACGGTGGTGGCAGCGCCCCGACCATGGCCACCGTGCTGTTTGAAAAACACCCCGAGCGCACCGAAAGCGTGCGCGGCGCCATCAACCGCGACGGCGTGCAGTCGCTGCTGGCAGGGGACGTGGACGACGGTGTGCTGGTACTGGATGAATCAGACAACGGCCTACAAATCACCGCCGTCTGGTCTGGTAACGTCGCCGATACATCTTGCGGCAAGGAATTCACCGGCGTATGGCGACGCTCCAAAGACAACACAGAACGCAGCTTCGTGCTGCGCAAGCTGCCGGGCTGGCGGTAGCCGCGCTGGCTGGCGTGATGCCGGCCCACGCGCAGACGGTGCCCCCCACCCCGGGCGAGGCCGGCTGGCAGGCCTGCATGGCCACCGCCGACAGCGGCGCTCGCCTGGCCTGTTTTGACCAGTGGGCCAAACAGCAGCCGCAGCCGGCCGCCGCAGCGGCTGCACCCGCGCGCAGCGCCACAGCCGCCACCGCGGCCAACAACCCTGCCGCCGCGGCCACGCCGGTCGACCCGCTGATACCGGCCACGCGCGTCATCTCCATCACGTCTGAAAAAGGCTGCCATGACCGGCAGTACTCGGACCTGTCGCGCTTCTGGGAGCTGGAGGCCGGCAGCGACTGCGGTACCTTCGGCCTGCGCGGCTACCGCCCCATCAGCGTGTCGCTGATCTCGGCCACCAGCGTCAACACCATGCCCACCTCGGCCAACCCGGCCAACAACGCGCTAGCCGAGACGGCCTACCGCAAGACCGAAACACGCATCCAGCTGTCGGTGCGGACCAAGCTGGCCCAGGGCATCCTCACCAGCGGCCACCCCACGCTGAAGGACTCGCTGTGGTTTGGCTACACGCAGCAGTCTTACTGGCAGCTGTTCAACGGCGGCATTTCGCGGCCGTTTCGCAGCACCGACCATGAGCCCGAGGTCATCTACGCCTACCCCACCGATTTCTCGCTGCCCGGCGGCTGGCGCATGCGCTACACCGGCCTGGGCGTGGTGCACCAGTCCAACGGCCAGGCGCTGCCGCTGTCGCGCAGCTGGAACCGCGCCTACCTCATGGTGGGCGCCGAGAAGGACAACATCGCGCGGGTGCAGGCCCGCATCTGGAAGCGCCTGCCCGAAGGCAGCAGCGACGACAACCCCGACATCAGCGACCGTATCGGCCGCGCCGAGATCCAGGGCTACTGGAACCTGGACAAGCGCAACACGGTGGGCGCCACGCTGCGCCATTCGCTGCGCGCGGCGGACCAGGGCTCGATGCGGCTGGAATGGCTGCGCACGCTGGGCAAGGGCGCGGCCGACGGCCCGATCAACGACCTGCGGCTGCACCTGCAGCTGTTCAGCGGCTATGGCGACAGCCTGCTGGACTACAACCGGCGCCGCACGGTCCTGAGCGTGGGCCTGAGCCTGGTCGACTGGTAAGCCGTGGCGCGCGTCTTCATGCTGGGCGCGACGGGCACGACAGGGCGGGCCACCGTGCGCGCGCTGCTGCGCCAGGGGCATGAAGTGGTCTGCCTTGTGCGGCCCAACAGCACGGCCAGCGCGCTGCCGGCCGGGGCCAAGTTGCGCCATGGCGACGCGACCGCGCTGGCGTCGCTGACCCAGGACGGCTTGCGTGGCGAGCGCTTTGACGCGATGGTGTCCTGCCTGGCATCGCGCACCGGCGCGCCGCGCGATGCCTGGGCCATCGACCACCTGGCCCATGTGCAGGCCCTGCAGGCGGCGCGCAACGCAGGGGTGTCACAGGTGGTGCTGCTGTCGGCCATCTGTGTGCAAAAGCCGCTGCTGGCCTTCCAGCAGGCCAAGCTTGCTTTCGAGCAGGCCCTGGTCGCCTCGGGCCTGACCTACTCCATCGTGCGGCCCACGGCGTTTTTCAAGTCGCTGTCGGGCCAGGTGGAACGGGTCCGACGGGGCAAGCCTTTCCTGGTGTTTGGCGACGGCACGCTGACGGCCTGCAAGCCGATCAGCGACGACGATTTGGCGGACTACATCGCGGGCTGCCTGGACGACCCCGCGCGGCACAACCGCATCCTGCCCATTGGCGGCCCGGGGCCGGCCATCACGCCGCGCCAGCAAGGCGAGCACCTGTTTGCGCTGCTGGGCCGACCGCCACGCTTCAAGCAGGTTCCCCCTGCCCTGCTGGACGGCGTCATTGCCGTGCTGGGCACACTGGGCCATGCCGTGCCTGCGCTGGCGGCCAAGGCGGAGCTGGCCCGCATCGGCCGCTACTACGCCACTGAATCCATGCTGGTACTGGACGCATCCACCGGCCGCTACAGCGCCGAAGCCACGCCCAGCACCGGCAGCGACACGCTGTTTGACTACTACGCCGCGCTGCTCAGGGGTGAAGCGACCGCCGAGCGTGGCGACCACGCGGTGTTCTGACCTGCGCTGCGCCGCAGGCTACAAGGCGAAGTCGTACTCCACCGTGATCGGCGCATGGTCCGAGAATTTCTCGGCCTTGTAGATGGCTTCAGTGCGCGCCAGCGCGGCCAGCGCCGGCGTGGCCAGGTGGTAGTCCAGCCGCCAGCCCACGTTGTTCAGGTAGGCCTGGCCGCGGTTGCTCCACCAGGTGTACGCCGTGTCGGTGGCGGTGGGCTGCAGCTGGCGGTACACGTCCACCAGGCCGGTGTGGGTCAGCAGGCTCGTCATCCACGCCCGCTCTTCGGGCAGGAAGCCACTGTTTTTCTGGTTGCTGCGCCAGTTTTTCAGGTCGATGTTCTGGTGCGCGATGTTGACGTCGCCGCACAGAATGAAGTCGCGCTTTTTCTTCAGCGCCGCCAGGTGCGGCTCAAACTCGGCCAGGAAGCGGAACTTGGCCTGCTGGCGCTCCTCGCCCGACGAGCCGCTGGGAAAGTACGCGCTGATGAGCGACAGCTTGCGCACCGGCGTGTCAAAACGCAACTCCACATAGCGGCCCTCGGCGTCAAATTCGCTGGAGCCGTAGCCCACGACCACATCGCTGGGTTCGTGACGGCTGTACACGGCCACACCGGAATAGCCTTTCTTCTGGGCAAAGTGAAAGTGACCCTTGAGCCCTGCCAGCGCCTCAAACCGGCCGCTCACATCCGCTGCCTGGGCCTTGACCTCCTGCACACAAATACAATCCGGGGCGGCCCTGGCGATCCAGGCTTCAACGCCCTTGGTGGCGGCGGAACGGATGCCGTTGAGGTTGAGGCTGGTTAACTTGAACAAGGAATTCCCCATGGTGGTTGATACGGGCGCGGATGCTCTGGCGCAGGACTTCGTGCAGTTTGCGGTGGATTCCGGCGTGCTGCGCTTTGGCGAATTCAGGACCAAGGCCGGCCGGCTGTCACCCTATTTCTTCAACGCCGGCCTGTTTGACGATGGCGCCAAGCTCGGGCGGCTGGCGCAATTCTATGCACAGCGCATCATCGGCTCGGGCATTGAATTCGACATGCTGTTTGGCCCTGCGTACAAGGGCATTCCCCTGGGCGCTGCCGTGGCCGTGGAGCTGGCGCGCCAGGGCCGCAACGTGCCCTTTGCCTACAACCGCAAGGAAGCCAAGGACCACGGCGAAGGTGGCACCCTGGTCGGCGCTGCGCTCAAGGGCCGCGTGCTGATCGTGGACGACGTGATGTCCGCCGGCACCGCTGCGCGCGAATCCATTGCCATCATCCAGGCAGCGGGCGCCACGCCGCACGCTGTGGCCATTGCCCTGGACCGCCAGGAAAAGGCCACCGAGGCCGGCCGTGATGTGGACCACAGCGCCGTGCAGTACGTGCGCAACCAGCTGGGCCTGCAGGTGTGTGCCATTGCGAAGCTGGCGGATCTGCTGCAATACCTGCAACGGCAGGCCGGCGACAGCCTGGGCCAGCACCACGCGGCAGTGCTGGCCTACCGGCAGACCTACGGCGTGCAGGACTGAAAACGACCGACCCTGGATGGGGTCCGTCAAATTAAATTGCACGCAATTTAATTTGACGCTACAATTCAGCCCATGGCAACGCACAAGCTTCCGCAAGACCTCCCGGCCGACCAGGCCCTGCGGCTGGACAACCAGCTGTGCTTTGCGCTGTATTCGGCGTCGCTGGCCATGACGCGCCTGTACAAGCCGCTGCTGGAGGAGCTGGGCCTGACCTACCCCCAGTACATCGCCATGCTGGTGCTGTGGGAGCGTGACGGGCTCATGGTGTCCGAGCTGGGCGAGCGGCTGTCGCTGGATTCAGGCACGCTCACCCCGCTGCTCAAGCGGCTGGAAACGCTGGGCCTGGTGGCCCGCATCCGGGACGTGCAGGACGAGCGCCGCGTGCACATCACCCTCACCCCCGCGGGTCGCAAGCTCAAAAACCGTGCCGCCAAAATTCCGGGCTGCATCCTGGCCGCCAGCCAGTGCTCCATCCCCGCGCTGATGTCACTCACCCAGCCGGTGCCAGCCCTGCGCCAGCGCCTGACGGCCTGACCCTTTCCCGTTCCAACCACCACTTCAAGGAAGCAACCATGACCAAGCTCGAAAAAGTCCTCTACACCGCCAAAGCCCACACCACCGGCGGTCGCGACGGCGCCTCCAGGACCGACGACGGCCGCCTGGACGTCACGCTGTCCTCTCCTGGCACGTCGGGCACCGGCACCAACCCCGAGCAGCTGTTTGCCGCCGGCTATTCGGCCTGCTTCATCGGCGCGATGAAGGCCGTGGCCGGCAAGATGAAGGTCGCGCTGCCGGCTGACCTGGCCATTGACGCCGAAGTGGACCTGGGCCCGATCCCCAATGCCTACGGCATTGCCGCCCGCCTGAATGTGAGCCTGCCCGGCATGGACCGCGCCGCCGCCCAGGCGCTGGTCGACGCCGCCCACCAGGTGTGCCCGTACTCCAACGCCACGCGCGGCAATATTGATGTGACCATCACCCTCGTCTGACCAGGCTCTTCTGGCTGTCACGAATGCGGCCCGCCGGCCTTGAACCGTCGGGCCGCTTCGCTTAATGTGACGGCCATGCCCACCACCACACTCCAGGTCCGCAAGGACAAGCTGACCGAAACGCGCCTTGTCACCACTGACGACGCCCCACTGGCCACCGGCCAGGTGCGCGTGCGCGTCGAACACTTTGCGCTCACGTCCAACAACATCACTTACGCCGCCTTTGGTGACGCCATGAGCTACTGGCAGTTCTGGCCCACCGGCGAAGACGGCTGGGGCATCGTGCCCGTGTGGGGCTTTGCCACCGTCACACAGAGCCTGCACCCCGGCGTGGCCGTGGGCGAGCGCCTGTACGGCTACTGGCCCATGGCCGGCAGCGCCGTGCTGCAGCCCGACCGCCTGACCGAGGCCGGCTTCACCGACGCCGCGCCCCACCGTGCCGGCCTGCACGTGGTGTACAACCAGCTGCTGCGCTGTAACCGCGACCCTTTCTACACGCCAGACTCCGAGGGGCCCCAGGCCCTGCTGCGCCCGCTGTTCGTCACCTCGTGGCTGATTGACGACTTCATGGCCGACAACGATTTCTTCGGGGCCAACGTGATGCTGCTGTCCAGCGCGTCGAGCAAGACGGCGTATGGCACGGCATTCCAGCTCGCACAGCGCCCGGGTGTGGAGGTGATCGGCCTCACGTCCCCCGCCAACAAGGCATTTTGTGAAGGCCTGGGCTGCTACACGCGTGTGCTGACCTACGACCAGCTGGACCAGGTGGCGGCAGATGCGGCCTGCGTGTATGTGGACTTTGCTGGCAACGCGGCGCTGCGCCAGCAGATCCACACGCGGTTTGCGCAACTGAAGTACAGCTGCTCCATTGGCGGCACGCATGTGGAGCAGCTGGGCGGCGCCAAAGACCTGCCGGGGCCGCGCGCCACGCTGTTTTTTGCGCCCGCGCAGATCAAGAAACGCAATGCCGACTGGGGTGCGGCGGAACTGGGCAAACGCCTGGTGCAGGCCTGGCAGGCCTTCAGCGCACGCGCCACCGATGCGGCGGCGCCGTGGCTGGCGGTGCAAGAGCACAAGGGACCGCAGGCCGTCCAGGCCGCCTATGCCCAGGTGCTGCAAGGCAAGGGCGACCCGCGCACGGGCCACATGCTGTCGCTGGGCTGAAAGCCCCGCATCAGCTTCGCGCGCGATGATGGCGCGATGAAGCTGGCCCTGCTGTCGGACATCCACGCCAATCTGCGGGCCCTGCTCGCCTGCCTGGCCCACGCGCGCGAGGCCGGCGCCACGCACTACGCCGTGCTGGGCGACCTGGTGGGCTACGGTGCCGAGCCCGCGCAGGTGGTGGACGCCGTGATGCAGCTGGCCACCGCAGGCGCCGTGGTGCTGGGCGGCAACCACGACGCCATGGCCGTGCAGCCCCCCGCGCAGGAAGATACCCAGGGCGACACATCGGCCCGCTGGACGCATGGCCAGCTGGGCAGCGCGCAGCGCCATTTTCTGGCCACACTGCCGCTGCAGGCGCGCCTGGCCAGCGCCTGGCTGGTGCACGCCAGTGCTGACGCCCCTGACGACTGGCACTACGTGGACAACCTGCAACGCGCGCAGCGCAGCCTGGACGCAGCCTGCACGCACGACGGTGTGAGTCATGTGTTTTGCGGCCATGTGCACCACCAGCGGCTGTACTACCGCGGCGCAAGCCAGGCGCTGATGGAGTTTTTGCCCACGCCCGGCGTGGCCATCCCCGTGCCGGCCCACCGGCAATGGCTGGCCACCGTAGGCTCGGTGGGCCAGCCGCGCGACGGCGACACGCGCGCCATGTACGCGCTGTTTGACGCCACGCAAGGCCGCCTGGCCTTTCACCGCTTAGCCTATGACCATCGGGCAGCGGCGCAAGCCGTGCGGCACACCGCCCAGCCCGAGTGGTTTGCCCAAAGGCTGGAGGAAGGGCGATGAAGCTGCTGGAGCCGGGTACCGTTCTCGACGGGTTTGCCGTGGGCGAGGTGATCCATTCGGGCGGCATGGCCCATATCTACCGCGTGCGCTATGCCGACGGCCGGCCCGACCCGGGCTTTGCCATGGCCATGAAGGTGCCGCGCATGGCCGGCGACGACGGCGCGGAAAACCTGGTGAGCTTTGAGGTCGAGCACCAGATTTTCCAGGCGCTGGGTGGCAACCATGTGCCGCGCTTCGTGGCAGCGGGTGACCTGGCCCGCCTGCCCTATCTGGTGATGGAATACGTGACCGGCCGTGTGCTGCAAAGCTGGCTGGATGACGCACAAGCGCTGCGTCAGCGGCCCGCCGCACAGGAGGTTGCCAGGCTGGGCCAGGCCATGGCCGTGGCGGCCCACAGCCTGCACCAGCAAAATGCGGTGCACCTGGACCTGAAGCCGGCCAACGTGCTGATCCGCGCCGACGGCCAGGCCGTGCTGCTGGACTTTGGCCTCAGCTGGCACGCGCACTACCCCGACCTGCTGGCCGAGGAGCTGCGCAGCGCCGTGGGTTCGCCCGCCTGGATGGCTCCCGAACAGGTGGTAGGTGTGCGCGGCGACCCGCGCAGCGACATCTTTGCCATTGGCGTCATGCTGTACGAGCTGGTCACCGGCGAGCTGCCGTTTGGTGCCCCCACCACCACGGGCGGGCTGCGCCAGCGCCTGTGGATGGACCCGCCGCCGCCGCGCGCCCTGAACGCCGGCGTGCCCGGCTGGCTGCAGGAGGTGATCCTGCGTTGCCTTGAGCCTGAAGCGGCACGCCGCTACACGTCGGCGGCGCACCTGGCATTTGACCTGGGCCACCCCGGTCAGGTCGTGGTGGGCGAGCGCGGCGAGCGCACGCGCGGCACACCGCTGCGCACCCACCTGCGCCGCTGGTTCAAGGCCGCAGGCATGCAATACGAGCCCAGCCCGCTGCCGTCGCAGGTCATCCGCGAAGTGCCCATCGTGATGGTGGCGGTGCCGCACCTGGATGCCAGCGACGCCACGCTTTATTCGCTGCGCCAGGCCGTGAACCGGTCGCTGGGCATCCGTCCCGGTGCGCGGCTGGCCTGCGTGAGCGTGATCGCGCCGGTGGACGGCGGCCAGGACGAGATTGAGGCCCACCGCCTGCACCTGGAGCGGCTGCGCCAGTGGGCCCAGGGCATCCACCTGGAAGGGCACCAGGCATCGTTCCACGTCATTGAATCGGGCGACGTGGCACGCGCGCTGTGCACCTATGCGCGCGGCAACCATGTGGACCTGCTGGTGCTGGGCGCGGCCACGCATGGGCTGCAGATGCAGCGGCTGGTAGCCACCGTGCCCATGCGGGTGGTGATGGACGCACCCTGCAGCGTGCTGCTGGTGCGCCAGTCGCTGCCGTTTGCCCAGCTGGGCCCACAATCGGCGCATGACCGATTTCCCGCATCCGTATGAAACCCTGACCCCCGACGTGGTGATGGACGCGCTGGCGTCGGTCGGCCTGTACGGAGACGGCCGGCTGACCGGCCTGAGCTCTTATGAGAACCGCGTGTACCTGATCCACCTGGAAGAGCCGTACGAAGGCCACAGCGCGGTGGTCGCCAAGTTTTACCGGCCCGGGCGCTGGAGTGAAGCGCAGATCCTGGAAGAGCACGCCTTTGCCGCCGAGCTGATGGCTGCCGAGGTGCCCGCCATCGGCCCGCTGGTATTGCAGGGGCGCACGCTGCACTCACACGCCGGGTTCTCGTTCAGCGTCAGCCCGCGGCGCGGCGGGCGCCGGCCCGAGCTGGACGACGCCAGCGTGCTGGAATGGATTGGCCGCTTTCTGGCGCGCATCCATACCGTGGGCGCGGCGCGGCCGTTCGCCCACCGCGGCACGCTGGACCTGCAGACTTTTGCCACCGAGCCGCGCGACTGGCTGCTTTCGCACGACATGATCCCGCTGGACGTGCAGGGCGCGTGGCAGACCGAATGCAACAAGGCGATGGACGCCATCGCGCAGCATCTGCAGCAAACCCGCACCAGCACCATCCGCCTGCACGGCGACTGCCACCCCGGCAACATCCTGTGGACGCCCGAGGACCAGCCCGGCGGCGGCCCGCACTTTGTGGACCTGGACGACGCCCGCATGGGCCCGCCGGTGCAGGACCTGTGGATGCTGCTGTCTGGGGACCGCGCGCAGCGCACGCAGCAGCTGGGCGCACTGGTGGATGGCTATGAACAATTCCGCGAATTTGACCGCGCCGAGCTGGCGCTGGTGGAGCCGTTGCGCACGCTGCGCCTGATCCACTACAGCGCCTGGCTGGCCCGCCGCTGGGACGACCCGGCCTTTCCCGCCGCGTTCCCCTGGTTTGGCACCAGCGACTACTGGCAGGGCCAGGTGCAGATGCTGCAGGAGCAGCTGGAGGCGATGCAGGAGCCGGCGCTGGTGGTCTGAGCCGGGCCCGGGATCACGGCGCGACGGGGTCTGCCGCCGGTGCGGCTTGCCGCGCACCAGGCATGCCGTGGATCGTGGCCGCCGGCGTGGTGGTGTTCCGGTTTTGCGGGTCGTACAGCACCGCTCCGGTGCCGACACCGACCCCCGCGCGGGCGCCGCTGTTTCCAATGGGCGTGCTGGCACCTACCCCCACGCCACCCGTCACCACACCGCGCTGGTTGACGCCCACTCCCACGCCGACGGGCCCTACGCCAGTGCCCACACCCAATGTGGCGCCGCCTGAGCCTACGCCGACGCCAACCGATACCGGGCCGACAGGGATGCTGATGCCCGCGCCCACACCCGCCGTGCCGCAGCCCGCCAGCGCGAGCAGTGCCAGCACCAGGGGTGCGGCCAGCCAGCGTGTGCAATGAGTCATCAGGCCATTCTAGGAGCGCAGGACGCGCTCAGGTGTCTCCGCCCTGCGCCGCCCTCACACCAGCAGCGCGTTCACGCGGCGCACATAGGCGGCCGGGTCATCGGGCAGGCCGCCTTCGGCCAGCAGGGCCTGGTCAAACAGGATATGGGCCAGGTCGTTGAAATGCACGCTGCCGTCCAGCTTTTTCACCAGCGCATGATCGGCATTGACCTCCAGCACGGGCTTGACTTCGGGCGCGGCCTGCCCCGCCGCCTTGAGCATGCGCGCCAGCTGCAGGCTCATGCCCTGGTCCTTCACCACCAGGCAGGCCGGCGAATCAACCAGGCGGGTGGTCACGCGCACGTCTTCGGCCTTGTCTTTCAGGGCTTCTTTCAGCTTGGCCAGCACGGGCTTGAAGGCTTCCGCGGCTTCTTCCGCCGCCTTCTTCTCGGCCTCGTCCTGCAGCTTGCCCAGATCGACAGCGCCCTTGGCCACGCTTTGCATGGGTGTGCCGTCAAATTCACTCAGGTGGCTCAACGCCCATTCATCCACGCGGTCGGTCATCAAGAGCACTTCAATGCCCTTTTTGCGGAACACTTCCAGCTGCGGGCTGTTCCTGGCCGCGGCCAGGGTGTCGGCCGTGATGTAGTAGATGGCGTCCTGGCCTTCTTTCATGCGGGCCTTGTAGTCCGCCAGGCTCACGCTCACGGTGTCGCTGGTGGTGGACGCAAAGCGCAGCAGCTTGGCCAGGCGGTCACGGTTGGCGAAGTCTTCGCCCAGGCCTTCCTTGAGCACCGCGCCAAATTCAGCATAGAACTTGCCGTACTTGGCCTTGGCCTCGTCGGTCTCGCCGTCTTTTTCCTGGCGGGCCAGGTCTTCCAGCATGGACAGCACGCGCTTGGTGGAACCATCGCGTATGGCCTTGACGTCGCGGCTTTCCTGAAGCAGCTCGCGGCTCACGTTCAGCGGCAGGTCGGCGGAGTCGATCACGCCCTTGACGAACCGCAGGTAGGTGGGCATCAATGCTTCAGCGTCGTCCATGATGAACACGCGCTTGACGTACAGCTTGACGCCAGCTTTCTTGTCGCGGTTCCACAGGTCAAACGGGGCCTTGCCCGGGATGAACAGCAGCTGCGTGTATTCAGAGCTGCCTTCCACGCGGTTGTGGGCCCAGGCCAGCGGCGCTTCATAGTCGTGGCTGATGGCCTTGTAGAACTCGGCGTACTGTTCGTCGGTGATGTCTTTCTTGGGGCGGGTCCACAGGGCGCTGGCCTGGTTGACGGTTTCCCACTCGTCGGTCAGCACCATTTCGCCGCCCTTGCCCTCTTCACCTTCTTTCCATTCTTCCTTGCGCATCAGAATGGGCAGGGCGATGTGGTCCGAGTACTTGCCAATGACGTCCTTGAGCTTCCAGGTGTTCAGGTAGTCGTGGGCGTCGTCGCGCAGGTGCAGCGTGACGCTGGTGCCGCGCTGCGGTCGGTCAATGGCTTCCACTTCAAAATCGCCTGTGCCGCCGCTGGTCCAGCGCACGCCTTCGGCTGCCGGTGCGCCCGCGCGGCGCGATTCCACGGTGATTTTGTCGGCCACGATGAAGCCTGAGTAAAAGCCCACGCCGAACTGGCCGATGAGCTGGGCGTCTGCCTTCTGGTCGCCGCTGAGCTTGCCCATGAATTCCCGCGTGCCGCTCTTGGCAATGGTGCCCAGGTTGTCGATGGCCTCCTGCTGGCTCAGGCCGATGCCGTTGTCGGTGATGGTCAGCGTTTTGGCGTCCTTGTCGTAGCTCACACGCACTTCGAGGTTGGGCGCATCTTCGTACAGGGCGGCATTGTTCAGCGCTTCAAAGCGCAGCTTGTCGCAGGCGTCTGATGCGTTGGAGATCAGCTCGCGCAGGAAGATTTCGGGGTTGGAATACAGCGAGTGGGTGACAAGGTGAAGCAGCTGGGCCACTTCGGCCTGGAAGGACAGGGTTTGCTTGCTCATGGTGTTGGTGTCGGACGTCTGTAAGCGATAACGGAAAAAGCGAAACGCCCCTGAATTAGGGGCGCTCGGGCGGCTTTCAAGGCCGGATTATCGCGTGTCCGCGGGCAGCCTGATGGCCGCGCCGGGGTTTACAGGCTCAGCTCGCCGCTGGGGATCTGGCCCAGGCGCACGGCCTGCGCGGCTTGGGCGCGCACGGTGGCGGTGTCCAGCGTGGACTTCACCGGGGCGGCCACACGCGAGCCTGCGGGCTCGGTGCTGCGGGTCTTGGCCACGGTGGAGGCTTCGGCCATGACTTCAGCGCGGGTGCGGCTGCCGTCGATGGACGCAGCGTACTGCGATTCAGCGGCCGGGCTTTCGGCGCGCGCTGCGGTGGAAGCCAGGGCGGCGAAAGCTGCGATGGCGATGAGTGCGGTGGACTTGTTCATGATGCGGGACCTTTCAGTGTGTTGATGAGGAGACTTCGGTTTTCAGGAGACACCGGGATGTGTTTTGTGATCCGGTGAATGAACTGTAGGTCCCGCAAATTAGCCATCACTGAGGGGAAACTTAGGCCCGTGTTAGGGGCCGTGTTTCAGGAAGTTTCCACGCGCGCAATCAGGCCGCTGGTGCCTTCGCGGTTGCGCAAGGAGATGTTCATGCCGCAGCGTTGCGCGGCGCCGCGTGCAATGGCCAGGCCCAGGCCGCTGCCGCGTGCGCCCGTGCCGGGCACGCGAAAGAAACGGTCGAACACGCGGTCCAGCAGTTCCTGCGGAATGCCGGGGCCGCTGTCGATGATTTCAATCGCGAGCTTGCCGCCTTCATGGGTCAGGCTCACGTCCACCACACCGCCCTCAGGCGTGTAGCGCAGCGCGTTTTCAATCAGGTTGTCCAGCACGCTGCGCAGGTCGGCCACCGAGCAGCGCAGCGGCACATGGCTGACGGTCGTGGGCAAGAGGCCCAGGTCAATGCCGCGCTGCTCGGCCAGCAGGATCAGGCCGTTGACGCTTTCGCGCAGCACGGCCAGCACGTCCACATCGGTGGGCGCGGCGTCGCCCGTCACGGCCTCCTGGCGCGACAGGCGCAGCAGCTGGTCCACCAGGCGCTGCGCGCGCTGGATGCCCTGCTCCAGCTGGCTGAAGCGCTCCTGGGTTTCACCACAGCACACATCGCCGCGCAGTGTCTCCAGCTGCAGGCCGATGGCGGCAATGGGCGTGCGCAGCTCATGCGCGGCGTCCTGCACAAAGCGCCGCTGCGTGGTGAAGGCATCGCGCAGGCGCGCCAGCAGGCTGTTGAATGAAACAATCAGCGGTGCGATCTCGCGCGGCACATGCGTGAGCGGCAGCTCGGCGATGTTGTTTTCGTCCTGCTGCGCGGCCTGGCGGGCGATGTCACCAATGGCGCGCGAGATCATCGCCACCACGCCCCACAGGATGAAAGACGACACGATCAGCAGCACCACCACAGGCGCGATCACGCCCAGCGCGCGGCCCGCGGCCAGGTGGGTGCGGAACTTGCCGCTTTGCACCACCTGCACCTGGCGGCCATCGGGCGACCGGGCCACATACGCGCGCCATTTCTGGCCGCCCGCGGTGGCGTCGTGAAAACCGGTGTCGGAAATCTTGTTGAGCGTGAGCGCGGGCCACGAACTGGCAATGAGCCGGCCGTCGCGGTCAAACACCTGGCCCACATAGGTGCCCCATTCGTGCACCTGCTCGTGCGTGAGCGTGGGCCAGTCGGGCTTGCCCGGCTGCGCGACCTGCGAGTCGGCCAGCAGCTGCATCTGGTCGTCCATGAAGGTCCCGACCATGTGCGTGTAGGTCCAGTAGGCCCCGGTGGCAGACACTGCGCCCACCAGCACAAAGGCCGGCAGCAGCCACATCATCAGAACGCCGCGCAGCGAGCACAGCCGCCCGGCCGGAAAGACGTTGATCGTGCTCATGCAGCGCTCCCGCCCGCATCGGTGGTGGCGCCGGCCGCGGCCAGCGTGGTGACGGCGCGCCAGCCCAGCCCGCGCACATTGCGGATGGCGTCGGGCCCGAGCTTTTTGCGCATGCCGTGGATCAGCACGTCCACCGCGTTGCTCATGACTTCTTCGCCCCAGCCGTAGATGCGGTTTTCCAGCTGCTCGCGCGACAGGATGGCGCCGGGGCGCTCCAGCAGCGCGTGCAACAGGGCAAATTCACGCGCCGACAGGGCCGAGCGTTCGCCACGCACCAGCACTTCGCGCGTGGTCAGGTCCAGCTGCAGGTCACCGCCGCCGATCAGCGAATGCGCCGCGCCGTCGCGCCGGCGGATCACCGCGCGCATGCGCGCCAGCAGTTCTCGGAATTCATAGGGCTTGAGCAGGTAGTCGTCCGCGCCCAGGTCCAGCCCGGCAATGCGGTCGTCCAGGCCGTCACGCGCGGTCAGCACCAGCACGGGCGTGGTGTTGCCCTGGGCCCGGGCCTTGGCCAGCACCTCGGTGCCGTCGCGCTTGGGCAGTCCCAGGTCCAGCAATACGCAGGCGTAATCGCCATCGGCCAGCGCGCTTTGGGCCAGCAGGCCGTCCTTGACCCAATCGACCGACCAGCCATTGGATTCGAGCGCCTGCGACAGGCTGCGCCCGATCATGTCGTCGTCTTCAACCAGCAGCACTCGCATCAGGTGTCCTGTCGGTGTCGCCGGGCCAGGCCCGGGTTGTCCCAGCGGGCCTCGCGCCGGGCCGCGCGCAGCAGCAGCGCGGCCGCGCCCAGCAGCGCCAGGGCCAGCAGGCCGATCAGGCCGCGGTAGTCCTGCAGCGCCAGCGCCATGTCGGGCGCCAGGGCAGGCAGTGTGATGAGGCCCGCGATGAACAGCAGGGTACGGATGGCGCGTTCGGTCAAGGTGTCCATGGCAGGGGTGTGCAGCAAGGGGAGCCTGGATGATCGCGCCGGCGAGTTAGGCCCGAATTAGGCTGCCCCCGCCCCCGTCAGCGCGGCAGCGCCTCCACCTCTTTGGTCCAGCGCTCGATCAGGCGGCGGCGCTCGGCCGCCGAGCCGTATTTGGCAAAGTCGTAGTTGATGAGCTTCACACCGTCCATGGACGGGATGCGCGGGTCCGGCTTGAAGGTCTTGTTGGCCGGCGCCTGCAGGCTGCCCGCGCGCCCGCCCACGGCCTGCCCCTCAGCGCTCATGAGGAAGTTGTAGTAGCGCTGCGCGGCCTCCTTGTTGCGCGCGCCTTTGACGATGGCGATGCCCCCGACCTCGTAGCCCGTGCCTTCGCAGGGGGCGGCGGTCTTGACGGGGTATTTGTCGTGGCGCCATTTGTCAAAGCCGAAGATGAAGCTCACGCCGATGCCGACCTCGCCTTTGGCCACATTGGGCGCCTGGGCCTGGCCGCTGCGGGTGTAGTTGGACACATTGCGGTGCAGCTTCTTGAGGTAGTCAAACGCGGCGTCCTCGCCCATGAGCTGCACCAGCGCGGCAATCACGGTGTAGGCCGTGCCGCTGGTGGCGGGGTGGGAGATTTCGATCTCGCCCTTGTATTCGGGCTTGATCAGGTCGGCCCAGCATCTGGGCTCGGCCAGCTTCTTTTTGGCCAGCACATCGGTGTTGAAGCCAAAGCCGATGGCGCTGGTATAGAAGCCGCCCACCATGTCCTTGGACAGCGTGTACTGGCGCTGCGCCCAGTCGTACAGCTGGCCGTAGCTGGGCGGGCGGTAGGCCTCCAGCAGGCCTTGCTCGGCCGCCTGCAGGAACGGGTCGCCGGTGCCGCCCCACCAGATGTCGGTCTTGGGGTTGGCAGCCTCGGCACGCAGCTGCGCGGCGATTTCGCCCGTGCCCTTGTGCGCCTGGTTGACCTTGATGCCGGTGGCGCGGGTGAATTCAGTGGCCGCCAGCTCGCACCAGGATGCGTCGGTGCTGCACAGCGCGTTGACGGTGCCGGTCTGGGCCGTTGCGACGGTGGCTACAGCGCCCAGGACGGCCATGGCCGCAATGGCGCGGGTGAGGTGGAATTTCATGGTGTCTCCTTCGGGGTGTGGTCCTTCTTGTTCCCACCGTCATTAGGCACCAGCACACGCTCCAGTGCAAAACGGTGAAAGTCGCGGTCGAACGTCACGAGCCGCAGGCCGGCCGCGCGCGACAAGGCGGCCAGGTAGGCGTCTGTCCACAGCCGCGCGGGCAGCGGGCCCTGCGCCACCAGCGCATGCAGCTGCAGGTCGCAGCCCTCGGGCTCTGCCAGCAGGCCCACGCCGCGCACGGCGCGAAAGCGTTGGTAGGCAGCCCAGGCCGCGCCCGGCGCCAGCGCACCGTCGCCCACCACCCTGGGCTGGCACAGCAGGCGCACCAGGCCCAGCATGGTCACGCGGCAAAACCACAGCGAGGTGCCGCCGGCCTGCACGTCCGCCCAATAGGCGCGGGCCGCGGCATGGTGCGGATGCTCCTGCACGGCCAGCGCCAGCCAGACGTTGATGTCGGGCAAATCGCCGCCCGACACGGACCAGGGCATGCCTGGCGCTTCGCGTGCGATCAGGGGCGGGGTGGGTGCGGTGGTGGGGTAGCGCTTACTCATCGAGCAGCTCGCCGTCCAGCAGCTCACTGAGCCTGGCGTTGCTCAGATCCCCAGCGGCCAGCGCCATGGGCGCACCCAGGCTCAGGCTGGGTAGCTCGGCAGGGCTCGGGGCTGCCACGCGTGGCGGCGCGGCGAGCCCCTGCTCAATCAGGCTCAGCACCAGGTCGCGAAACGACGTGCCCTCCAGGGCGGCACGCGCCTTGAGGTGGCGAAACAAGGGGTCGGGAAAGTCGAGACTGGTACGCATATTTGCATATTCATGCGGATATGCAAATATGTCAAGTGTCTAAAAACGTTCGGTCACCCCCAGGTAGCGCCACTGCCCCACTGGCAGCTGCCCCAACACCACCCGCCCGATGCGGATGCGTTTGAGCCCCACCACCTTCAGGCCCACCTGTTCGCACATGCGGCGGATCTGGCGCTTTTTGCCTTCGGTGAGCACAAAGCGCAGCTGCTCGGGGTTTTGCCACTCGACCTGGGCGCGTTTCAGGGGCTGGCCGTCCAGGCTCAGGCCGTGGCGCAGCCGTGCCATCTGCGCCGGCGGAAAGACCTTGTCCACGTCGGTGGCCACGTCGCCGTGGGGGCCGGTCCAGGTCACGCGCACCAGGTACTCCTTTTCGGTGCCGGAGTCTTCGCCGATCAGCTGGCGCGCCACGCGGCCGTCCTGCGTCAGCACGAGCAGGCCCACCGAATCAATGTCCAGCCGCCCGGCCGGCGCCAGCCCGCGCAGCTGCGCGGGTGAAAAGCGCGTCCTGGAGGTATCGCCCTTCCACTGGTTGCGCGCCTGCACCAGGGTCACTGCGGGCTCGTGCCCGTCTTCGGCCTGGCCACTGACGTAGCCCATGGGCTTGTGCAGCAGGATGGTCACCTGCTGCTGTTGCTGGCCACGGGCCTTGGGGTCCACCTCGATGCGGGCGTCGGGCGCCACCTGCAGGCCCATGGGCGCGACCTGGCCGTTCACGCGGACCCAGCCCTGGGCGATCCAGTCGTCGGCCTCGCGGCGCGAGCACATGCCCAGCTCGGCCATGCGTTTGTTCAGGCGGGAAGTTCCGGTGGGGGCGGCGGGTTCTGTCATCGGGCGTTGGGTTGATGGCGCAAGGCCGGGTCGGGGGCGGGGCGCCTATTGTCTTTGGATTGTCCTGGACGTGACGCTGGAGCGCAGCGCCCCCAGGTCCAGGATGCGCAGGCCGCCGTATTCCACGCGGATGCTGCCCTGCGCCTCCAGCGCGGCCAGCGCTTCGTTCACGCGCTGGCGCGACAGGCCCACCAGGTAGGCCAGCTCCTGCTGGGTGATGCGCAGGATCTCGCCCACGCCGGGGAACAGCACCGGGTTGAACAGCGCAGCCAGGCTGCGCGCCACGCGCACGTCGGGGTTGTTCAGGCGGTCGATCTCGCGCGCGGCGATGAACTGCCCCAGCCGCTCGTTGAGCTGGTTCATGACAAACCGGTTGAAGCCGATGGAGTGGTCCAGCAACCAGTGGAAGGTGTCCACCGGCAGCCCCGCCACCACGCTCTTGCGCAGTGCCTGGATGTTGTAGCGGTAGGCCTCGCGCTTGAGCGCCGTGCCTTCGCCAAACCAGCCGCCGGGCGGCAGGCCGCTGAAGGTAATGCTCTGGCCCTGGGCGTTGTCGCTGCTCATCTTGAGCAAACCTTCCACCACGCCGAACCAGTAGGTCACGGGCTTTCCCAGGCGGCACACATGGTCACCCGGCAGCGCATCGCCCACCATCAGCTGCGCCACCGCGTGGGTGCGTTCTGCGGGTTGCAGCAGCTGCAGCCACGGGATGCCGGCCAGTTCGTCGGCGGTGGGCGAGCGCCGCCGCTGGTGCAGCGAGAGATCGGAGGACATGGCGCAAAACCTTTCTGGGGCGTTGAAGTCCTGCCGGTTCCGGCAAGGGACTCCCCTACTGGGACTTTCCCGCAAATTGTCGGCGCAAAGACAACCCAACGTCAAAGCCGGGTCTAGCATCCGCCCCAGTTGATCACAAAAGAATGGTTTTAACCCCCATGGAGACAACCTTTCCCCAGCTGCTTGCACAGCATGCACAGGCCCGGCCTGAGGCCCCTGCCATGCGCGAGAAGGAATACGGCATCTGGCAGACCACCAGCTGGTCGGGCCTGGCCACGCTGGTCGGCCAGATCGCCTGCGGGCTGCACAAGGCCGGCCTCGCCCGTGGCGAGCACATGGTGCTGGTGGGCGGCAACCGCCCGCGCCTGTACGCCACCATGCTGGCCGCGCAATCGCTGGGCGCCATTCCCGTGCCGCTGTACCAGGACGCGGTGGCGGCCGAATGCGTGTTCCCCATCAACAACGCCGACGTGCGCTTTGCGTTCGCCGAGGACCAGGAGCAGGTGGACAAGCTGCTGGAAGCGCGCGAGCAGTGCCCGCAGCTCACACACATCTACTTTGACGACCCACGCGGCCTGCGCAACTACGCCGAAGAGGGCCTGGCCTCGCTGGACAGCCTAATCGAAGCTGGCGCCGCCTTTGCTGCTCAACACCCCGGCTTTGTACAGGCCGAGGTGGCGCGGGCTAACCCGCACGACGTGGCAGCGATGTTCTTTACCTCCGGTACCACGGGCAACCCCAAGGGCGTGGTGCACACGCACAACACGCTGCTGGACCGCGCCCGCGCGGGCGCCGCCTTTGACAGGCTCGGCGGCGACGAGGAAGTGCTGGCCTACCTGCCGCCGGCCTGGATCGGGCAGAACATCTTCAGCTATGCGCAGTGGCTGGCCTGCGGCTATGTGGTGAACTGCCCTGAATCCGCCGCCACGGTGATGATCGACCTGAAGGAAGTCGGCCCCACTTACTACTTCGCGCCGCCGCGCGTGTTTGAAGGCCTGCTCACCACGGTGATGATCCGCATGGAAGACGCAGGCGCGATCAAGCGCCGCATGTTCCACGCCTTCATGGACGTGGCGCGCAAGGTCGGCCCCGACCTGATGGACGGCAAGGCGGTGGGCGGCCTGGACAGGCTGAAGTACATGCTGGGCAACCTGCTGGTGTACGGTCCGCTGCGCAACAATCTGGGAATGAGCCGCGTGCGCGTGGCCTACACCGCGGGCGAGGCCATCGGCCCCGACCTCTTCACCTTCTACCGCTCCATCGGCATCAACCTCAAGCAGCTGTACGGCTCCACCGAGACCGCCGTGTTCGTCTGCCTGCAGCCGGACAACCAGGCCCGCGCCGACACCGTGGGCATTCCGATTGACGGCGTGCAGATCAAGGTGGCCGACAACGGCGAGATCCTGGTCAAGTCTCCCGGCCTGCTCAAGGAGTACTACAAGAACCCCACGGCCACGGCCGAGGTGCTGACCGCCGACGGCTGGTACCACACCAGCGACGCCGGCTTCCTGGACGCGCAGGGCCACCTGAAGATCATCGACCGCGTGAAGGACGTGGGCCGCATCATGGGCGGCGCCAACGACGGCGCAATGTTCGCGCCCAAGTATGTGGAGAACAAGCTCAAGTTCTTCCCGCACATCAAGGAAGTGGTGGCCTACGGCGACCGGCGCGAGAAGGTCTGCGTGATGATCAACATTGACTTCGACGCCGTGGGCAACTGGGCCGAGCGGCGCAACCTGCCCTACGCCGGCTACACCGATCTGGCGCAAAAGCCCGAGGTGTACCAGCTCATCCGCGAATGCGTGGAAAAGGTCAATGCCGACCTGGCCGCCGACGCGCTGCTGGCGGGCAGCCAGGTCAGCCGCTTCCTGGTGCTGCACAAGGAGCTGGACGCCGACGACGGCGAGCTCACCCGCACCAACAAGGTCCGCCGCGGCTACATCGCCGACAAATACGACGTGCTGGTGGACGCGCTGTACGGCGGCAAGTCCGAGCAGTACATCGAAACCCAGGTGAAGTTCGAGGACGGACGCACCGGCAGCGTGAGCGCCACGCTGAAGATCATGGATGCGAAAACCTTCGCGCCCGTAAAGGCGGCGGCCTGATATGACGAAAAAGATTGGCGACGTCATCATGGACGTCCAGAACATCTCCCTCGCGTTCGGCGGCGTCAAGGCGCTGACGGACATCAGCTTTGACGTGCGTGAGCATGAGATCCGCGCCATCATCGGCCCCAACGGCGCGGGCAAGAGCTCCATGCTCAACTGCATCAACGGCGTGTACCAGCCGCAGCAGGGCACCATCGCGTTTCGCGGCAAGACCTTCAAGCACATGAACAGCCACGAGGTGGCCGTGATGGGCGTGGCGCGCACCTTCCAGAACCTTGCCCTGTTCAAGGGCATGAGCGTCCTGGACAACCTGATGACCGGGCGCAACCTGAAGATCAAAAGCGGCATCCTCATGCAGGCGCTGCGCCTCGGTCCGGCCGAGCGCGAGGAAATCCGCCACCGCGAGTTCGTCGAACACATCATCGACTTCCTGGAAATCCAGGCGTACCGCAAGACACCCGTGGGCCAGCTGCCCTATGGCCTGCAAAAGCGCGTGGACCTGGGCCGTGCCCTGGCCATGGAGCCCGAGCTGCTGCTGCTGGACGAACCGATGGCGGGCATGAACGTCGAGGAAAAGCAGGACATGTGCCGCTTCGTCCTGGACGTGAATGACGAGTTCGGCACCACCGTGGTCCTGATCGAGCACGACATGGGCGTGGTGATGGACATCAGCGACCGCGTGGTGGTACTGGACTACGGCAAGAAGATCGGGGACGGCGCGCCGGACGAGGTGCGCAGCAACCCGGAAGTGATCAAGGCGTATCTAGGGACGGGGCACTGAACATGGGATTTTTTCTCGAAACCCTTTTGGGCGGCCTGATGGTCGGCATGCTGTATTCGCTGGTGGCGCTGGGCTTTGTGCTGATCTTCAAGGCGTCCGGCGTGTTCAATTTCGCGCAGGGCGCGATGGTGCTGTTCGCGGCGCTGGCCATGGCGCGCTTTGCCGAATGGATCCCGCAATGGACCGGCATCCAGAGTCAGCTGTTTGCCAACCTGTGCGCCTTCTTCCTGGCGGGCCTGCTGATGTTCGCGTTGGCCTGGCTGATCGAGCGGCTGGTGCTGCGCCACCTGGTCAACCAGGAAGGCGCAACGCTTTTGATGGCGACGCTAGGCATCACCTACTTCATTGACGGTCTGGGCCAGACCATCTTCGGCAGCAACGTCTACAAGCTGGACATCGGCATGCCCAAGGAGCCGGTCATCGCATTCGAAAATGTGTTCCAGAACGGAATCCTGATCAACAAGGAAGACCTGATCGCCGCGGCCATCGCCGCGGCCCTTGTCGCGCTGCTTAGCCTGTTCTTCCAGAAGACATCCACCGGCCGCGCGCTGCGCGCGGTGGCAGACGACCACCAGGCCGCGCAGTCCATCGGTATTCCGCTGGACCGCATCTGGTTTATCGTGTGGTGCGTGGCCGGCGTGGCCGCGCTGGTGGCCGGGATGATCTGGGGCAGCAAGCTGGGCGTGCAGTTCTCACTGACCACGCTGGCGTTGCGCGCGCTGCCGGTGGTGATCCTGGGCGGCCTCACGTCGGTGCCCGGCGCCATCATCGGCGGGCTGATCATCGGCGTGGGCGAGAAGCTGTCCGAGGTGTACCTGGGCCCCTATGTGGGCGGTGGCATCGAAATCTGGTTCGCCTATGTGCTGGCCCTTGTGTTCCTGCTGTTCCGTCCGCAAGGGCTGTTCGGCGAGAAGATCATTGATCGCGTTTGAAGAAGAAGAAGAGCCATGCTTTACAGAGAAAACGGCCAGTTCAAGACCTCCTACCGGGCGGATCAGCAGATTCTGCCCATCCTGCAGGACCGCATCGCGGTGTTCATGCTGCTGGCGGTTGCCTTCGTGGCCGTGCCCCTGCTCGCCAGCGACTACCTGATGCGGGCCATCCTGATCCCGTTCCTGATCTTCTCGCTGGCCGCCGTGGGCGTGAACATCCTGGTCGGCTATTGCGGCCAGATTTCGCTGGGCTCGGGCGCCTTCATGGCGGTGGGCGCATACGGCGCCTACAACTTCTTTGTGCGCCTTCCCGGTCTGCCGCTGATTCCGGCGCTGATCCTGGGCGGGCTGTGCGCCATGTTGTTCGGCATCCTGTTCGGTCTGCCCAGCCTTCGGGTGCGCGGGCTCTACCTGGCGGTGGCAACGCTGGCCGCGCAGTTTTTTGCCGACTGGATGTTCCTGCGCATCAAGTGGTTCACTCTGGACACGCCGTCGGGCTCCGTGGCAGTGTCCAACCTGCAGGTGTTCGGCATGCCGATTGACAGCGCGGTCAGCAAATACCTGTTCTGCCTTTGCATCCTGGCGGTCATTGCGCTTTTGGCCAAGAACCTGGTGCGCGGCGCCATTGGCCGCGAATGGATGGCCATCCGCGACATGGACGTGGCGGCAGCCGTGATCGGCATCCGGCCGATGTACGCCAAGCTCAGCGCCTTCGCAGTCAGCTCCTTCATCATCGGCGTGGCCGGCGCGCTGTGGGCCTTCATCTACCTCGGTGCCTGGGAGCCCTCCGCCTTTTCGGTGGACTACTCTTTCCGGCTGCTGTTCATGGTGATCATCGGCGGGCTGGGCTCGATCATGGGCAGCTTCTTCGGCGCGGCGTTCATCGTCATCCTGCCGATCGCGCTCAACCAGATCCTGCCGCTGGTGGCAGGGCTGGTGGGCATCACCATCTCCACCACCGCGGTATCGCATGCCGAGCTGATGATCTTTGGCGGCCTGATCGTGTGGTTCCTGATCGTGGAGCCCCATGGCCTGGCGCGGCTGTGGGCCGTGGGCAAGCAGAAACTGCGGCTGTGGCCGTTCCCCCATTGAGGGCACGGATTGCTCGCAACCCCCAATGCTTTTCATCGCGTTTATCCGTTTACTGGCAGTGCGTTAACTTTTATCAACAGGAGACAGACATGAAACTTCGCAAAATCATCCTCGCCGCCGCCGTGGTAGCCGCCGGCGCTTCGTCGATGGTATCGACGGGCGCTTTCGCCCAGGCCAAGGAGCAGTACCTGCCCGTGCTGTCGTACCGCACGGGCCCGTACGCCCCCAACGGCACGCCCACGGCCAACGGCATCGTGGACTACTACAAGCTGGTCAACGCGCGCGGCGGCATCAACGGCGTGAAGCTGCTGTTTGAAGAGTGCGAAACCGGCTATGACACCGCACGCAGCGTGGAATGCTACGAACGCCTGAAAGGCAAGAACGGCGGCGCCACGCTGATCCACCCCTGGTCCACCGGTGCGACCTTCGCGCTGACCGAAAAGGCCCCGGCCGACAAGATCCCGCTGATCACCACCGGGTACGGCCGCAGTGAAAGCGCTGACGGCACCATCTTCAAATGGAATTTCCCGCTGCTGGGCACCTACTGGGTGGCCGCCGACGCCATCATCCAGGCCATCGGCAAGAAGGAAGGCGGCCTGGACAAGCTCAAGGGCAAGAAGATCGCCCTGGTCTATCACGACAGTCCGTTCGGCAAGGAACCCATCCCGCTGCTGCAGGAGCGCAGCAAGATGCACGGTTTCGATCTGCAGCTGCTGCCCGTGACGGCGCCCGGCGTTGAACAAAAGGCCACCTGGCTGCAGGTGCGCCAGAGCCGCCCGGACTACACGCTGCTGTGGGGCTGGGGCGTGATGAACTCCACCGCTCTGAAGGAGGCCCAGGCCACCGGCTACCCGCGCGAGAAGATGTACGGCGTGTGGTGGTCCAGCGCCGAGCCTGATGTGAAGGACGTCGGCCAGGGCGCCAAGGGCTACAACGGCGTGACGCTGCAGCATGGCACCGACCGCAACGCACCCATCGTCAAGGAAATTCTGGAAAAGCTGCACGCCAAGGGCCAGGGCACCGGCCCCAAGGAAGAAGTGGGCGAAACCCTGTACCTGCGCGGCGTGGTGAGTGCCGCGATGGGGGTGGAAGGCATCCGTGCGGCGCAGGAGCGCTTTGGCAAGGGCAAGGTCATGACGGGCGAGCAGGTCCGCTGGGGCCTGGAGAACCTGAACCTCACGCAGGCCAAGCTGGACGCGCTGGGCTTCAAGGGTGTGATGCGCCCGGTCAGCACATCGTGCGCGGACCACGTGGGCGCGGGCGCGGCCCGTATCCATACCTGGGACGGTACCAAGTGGACCTTCACCAGCGACTGGATCGAAGCCGACCAGCAGATCATCAAGCCGCTGGTCAAGAGCACGGCAGCCAAGTACGCAGCCGACAAGAAGCTGTCGCCGCGCACCCCGGCTGACTGTCAGTCCTGAGGACTGACAGTCAGCCCAAGGGCTGTACTGCCGGAATCCTCCCCCAACCCCTCCCGCCTGGCGGGAGGGGCAGCGGCTCCAAGGAGCCGCCAAATGAAAGGCAACCGCCTTTCATTTGGCAAATACCACCGCTATGAGCACTACAAATATCGTTCTCAACGTCAACGGCATCGAGGTCATCTACAACCACGTGATCCTGGTGCTCAAGGGTGTCTCGCTGCAGGTGCCTGACGGCGGCATCGTGGCCATCCTGGGTGGCAACGGCGCGGGCAAGACGACCACGCTGCGCGCCGTGTCCAACCTGCTGCAGGGCGAACGCGGCCAGGTCACCAAGGGCAGCATCGAGCTGCGCGGCGAGCGCATTGAAAACCTGTCGCCCGCCGACCTGGTGCAGCGCGGCGTGGTGCAGGTCATGGAAGGCCGCCACTGCTTTGCCCACCTGACCATCGAGGAAAACTTGCTGACCGGCTCATACACGCGCAAGAGCAAGGCCGAGGTCGCGGCCAACCTCGAAAAGGTGTACGCCTACTTCCCGCGCCTGAAGACGCGGCGCACCTCGCAGGCGGCCTACACCTCGGGCGGCGAGCAGCAGATGTGCGCCATTGGCCGTGCGCTCATGGCCAACCCCAGCATGGTGCTGCTGGACGAGCCGTCCATGGGCCTGGCGCCGCAGATCGTCGAAGAAGTGTTCGAGATCGTGAAGGACCTCAACCAGAAGGAAAAGGTCACCTTCCTGCTGGCCGAACAGAACACCAACATGGCGCTGCGCTATTCAGACTACGGCTACATCATGGAAAGCGGCCGCGTGGTCATGGACGGCCCGGCCGCGGACCTGGCCAACAACGAGGACGTCAAGGAGTTTTACCTGGGCGTGGGCGGCGGGGAGCGCAAGAGCTTCAAGGACGTGAAAAGCTACAAGCGCCGCAAGCGCTGGTTGGCATGAAACACCCCCGAAGCGCCTTCGGCGCTTCCCCCTCGAGGGGGCGCAGCCAGTGGCCCGGCGAAGCCGGTTCCACGGCTGCCCCTGTTCAGCAACCTATGCGATCCACCGATACCTCTTATGAGTGACTTTTTTGATGCACTGGAAACGCGCGATCCGCGGGAGCGCGAAGCGGCGCTGATGGCGGCGCTGCCGCGCCAGGTGGCGCATGCGCAGGCGCGCTCGGCGGCGATGGGTGAGATCCTTGCCGGCGTGGACGCCGCGGGCGTGACCTCACGCGCAGCGCTGGCCCGCCTGCCGGTCACGCGCAAGCATGAACTTTTCGAGCGGCAAAAGGCGCTACGCGCCCGGGACCCGTTTGGCGGCTTTGCCGCCGTGGTGCGCGGGCCGCAGATGCCGCGGGTGTATTCGTCGCCCGGCCCGATTTATGAGCCCGAAGGCACGCAGCGCGATTACTGGCGCTCGGCACGCGCCATGTTCGCGGCAGGCTTTCGCGCCGGTGACCTGGTGCACAACGCGTTCAGCTACCACATGACGCCGGGCGCGTTCATCATGGAGTCGGGGGCGCACGCCGTGGGCTGCACCGTGTTCCCCGCCGGCACCGGCCAGACCGAGCAGCAACTGCAGGCCATGGCCGAGCTGAAACCCGACGCCTACACCGGCACGCCCAGTTTCCTGCGCATCCTGGTGGAAAAGGCGCTGGAGACAGGCACCGACATCGCCAGCCTGAAAAAGGGCCTGGTGGGCGGCGAGGCCTTTCCGCCCAGCCTGCGCGACTGGTTCACCGCGCATGGCATGGACATCTACCAGAGCTATGCCACGGCCGACCTGGGCCTGGTGGCCTATGAAACCGCTGCGCGCGAAGGCCTGGTGCTGGACGAAGGCGTGATTGTGGAAATCGTGCGCCCCGGCACCGGCGACCCGGTGCCCGAGGGCGAGGTGGGCGAGCTGGTGGTGACCACGCTGGGCGCCGAATACCCGCTGGTTCGCTTTGGCACCGGCGACCTGTCAGCCGTGCTGGCCGGCCCTTGCCCCACGGGCCGCACCAACACGCGCATCAAGGGATGGCTGGGCCGCGCCGACCAGACCACCAAGATCCGCGGGATGTTCGTGCACCCGTCGCAGGTGGCCGACATCGCGCGGCGCTTTCCGGAGGTCGTGAAGGCGCGGCTGGTGGTCAGCGGCGAAATGGCCAACGACCAGATGACGCTGAAGGTTGAAGCCTCTTCAACGCCCGACGGCCTGGACGCACGCATCGGCGAGGCCATCCGCGACGTGACCAAGCTGCGCGGCCAGGTGGAGCTGCTCAACCCCGGCACCCTGCCCAATGATGGCAAGGTGATCGAGGACGCGCGCAGCTACAAGTAACCAGGAAGGATCAGATCGCCGGGCCCGCGGCGTCACGCAGCGCGGCGCCGGCCATGCGCGGTGCACGCGCCTCGGTGCGCAGCGGCACAAGGTACTGGGGCACGGCCGGCAAGGCCACGGCGGTGGTGTCCACCGGACGGCCGCTCAGCACCCATTCGTGCACGCCGCCCACCAGCCAGCTCACGCGCCCGGTAGCGTACTGCGCCAGGTGCTGCTGCAGGCGCTGGGCCAGCAAGTCGCCAGGCAAACCCACCACCACCACTTCGCGCGACAGATCCACGCCCTGGCGCGACACCTGCTCCTGCAGGGCCGCCAGGCCGCGCGTGGCGGCGTGGGCGTCCAGCAGTACGGCCCCCGGCAGGTGGCCGGTGCGGTAGTCGGCCGGCGAACGCACGTCCACCACGGTGGCGCCGCGCGCCAGCGCCTGCGCAGCCGCGTGCGCCGACACGGCGTCAGCCACCTGGGCCGAAGCGGCGCTCGCAAACAGGGCAAGGATCAGCGGGGCAAGGCGTTTCATCGGGCAGGCTTTCATGGGTGAGGCTGCACTTTAGGCACGGCCGCCCCAAGCGTCCAATACAGATTCGCCATGTGCAAATAAGCTGCGCCTATAAGGACGCAAGCCCTTGAAATACAAGGGATTTCCCCTGCCCGGTGCTAAGTAGTTCCCGCGATGGAAGCCGGCGACAGCTTGGCTACGATTCGTTGCGTTAGTTATTCTTACCGACAGACCAAGGAGTCAAACCATGAAACGCCTGCTTATCCTCGCCGCCGCCGTCGCGTCGGCCTTTGCAGTCAACGCCCAGACCTACCCGGGCTCCAAGCCGGTGTCCATCGTGGTGCCGTTCGCCGCCGGCGGCCCCACCGACCGCGTGGCACGTGACCTGGCCATCGCCATGGCCAAGCAGATCCCCGGCAGCAACTTCGTGGTGGAAAACGCCGCGGGCGCCGGCGGCACCATCGGCGCCAACAAGGTCGCCAAGGCCGCGCCGGACGGCCACACGCTGCTGCTGTTCCACATCGGCATGGCCGCCACCCCGGCCCTGTACCGCCGCCTGCCGTACAACGCGCTGAACGACTTCGAATACCTGGGCATGGTCAACGACGTGCCCATGACGCTGATCGGCAAGCCGCAGCTGCCGGCCAACACCTACCGCGACTTTGAAAACTACATCCGCGCCAACGCCGGCAAGCTGAACCTGGCCCATGCCGGCTTGGGCTCGGCCTCGCACATCTGCGGCCTGATGTGGCAGTCGGCCCTGCAGACCAAGGAAGCCATGACGACCATTCCGTTTGGCGGCACGGGCCCGGCCATGACGGCGCTGATCGGCGGCCAGGTCGACGTGATGTGCGACCAGACCACCAACACCACAGGCCAGATCGAGGCCGGCCGGGTGAAGGCTTTCGCCGTGACCACGGCCAAGCCGCTGTCCAACCACAAGCTGCTCAAGGACTACCCCACGCTGCAGGAAATGGGGCTCAAGGGTTTCAACCTGACCATCTGGCACGGCCTGTACGCCCCCAAGGGTACGCCGCCCGCCGTCACCAAGATGCTCAACGACGCCCTGAAGAAGTCGCTCAAGGATGCGGACTTCATCAAGAAGAACGAAGGCCTGGGCGCCATCGTGGTGACCGACAAGCGCATGGAGCCGGCCGAGCACAAGGCCTTTGTCGCCGCCGAAATCACCAAGCTCAAGACGGCCGTGGACGCCGCCAAGCAGTACGCCGACTGAGCCTGGGCCCATGACGCGCGCACCTGCGCTGAAAGGCCGCCTTCGGGCGGCTTTTTTGTGGGTCGTCCATCCATGACCGGCGGCCTGCGCGTGGTGGACTCCATCACTGAGCTGGGTCCGGCTGATGCGGGCTGTGTCGCTGTCAGTGGCTCGCACGGCGGCATCAGCTCCGCGCGCTTCGCGCTGGCGGCACGCCCCCGGCTGAGCGTGTTCAATGACGCTGGCGTGGGCAAGGACAACGCCGGCATTGCGGCGCTTGCCTTCCTGCAGGCTCAGGGGCTGGCGGCCTGCACCGTGGAACACCACAGCGCGCGCATCGGGGATGCGCACAGCACCCTCAACGATGGCATCATCAGCCACGTGAACGCGCTTGCCGCGGCGCTGGGCATCTTGCCCGGACAGCCTTGCAGGCAGGCGATTGACAAGACACCCACTGAAGGAGACACACCTTGACCCCTGCATACAAGACCGGCCGCCGCATGGCCATTGCGGCTGTGGCTGCCACCGCCGTCACCTTGCTGGCTGGCCCTGCAGCCGCCCAAAGTGCCTGGCCCAACAAGCCGGTACGCATCGTGGTTCCGTTTGCACCGGGCGGCACCACCGACATCCTGGCGCGCGCAATTGCGCCTGAGCTGTCCAAAGCGTTCGGCCAGCAGTTTGTGGTGGAAAACCGCGCGGGCGCGGGCGGCAACATCGGCGCCGACCTGGTGGCCAAGGCGCCCAACGACGGCTACACACTGCTGATGGGCACCGTGGGCACGCAGTCCATCAACAAGTGGCTGTACGCGCGCATGCCGTTCGATCCGCAAAAGGACTTTGTGCCCATCACGCTGGTGGCGGGTGTGCCCAACGTGATGGTGGTCAACACCGAAAAGGCCGCGGCACGCAACATCCGCACCGTGGAAGACTTTGTGAAATACGCCAAGGCCAACCCCGGCAAGCTGAACATGGCCTCCAGCGGCAACGGCACGTCCATCCACCTGGCCGGCGAGCTGTTCAAGGCCATGACGGGCACGTACATGACGCACTTTCCATACGGTGGCTCGGGCCCCGCGCTGCTGGCGCTGGTGGGCGGCGACATGGATGTGATGTTCGACAACCTGCCATCGTCCATGCAGCTCATCAAGGCGGGCAAGCTCAAGGCGCTGGCCGTGACCAGCTCGCAGCGCTCGGCCGCGCTGCCGGAGCTGCCCACGGTGGAGCAGGCCGGTGGCGCCGCGCTCAAGGGCTTTGACGCCAGCTCATGGTTCGGCCTGCTGGCACCGGCGGGCACGTCCATGGACATCGTCAACCGCGTGCAGCAGGAAACCGCCAAGGCGCTGAACGCACCGGCCGTCAAGGAGCGGCTGCTGGCCAACGGCGCCATCCCCAGCGGCAATACGCCGGCCGAATTTGCAAAGCTGATCGACGCCGAGCTGAAGAAGTGGCAGCCGGTGGTGAAGGCATCGGGCGCGAAAGTGGACTGAGGCGCCCGGCCTCACACGCCCCAGACCACATCAGCCTGCGCCGCGTCGCAGCGGCGCAGCATGTCCAGGAACGGCTTGGCACGCTGGCGCAGGCTGATGCTTTCAGTGGGAGGCTGGCCGTCCACAGGCTCGGCGCCTTCTGCGCCGGCGGCCTTCTTCAGGGCCTCTTCATGTGCGATGGCCGCCTCCAGCGCACTGATGGCGCCCGGAATCTGCCCGGCCGTGATGATGCCCCTGGGCCCGGCGTCCTTGCCGATGATTTCAAGCACGCGGCGGCCCTGCGGCTCCAGCATGATGAGGTCGCCGTCTGCCTTGGATTTGAACTTGTAGATCATGGGCCGTCCCTGTTGTAGATGTAGCTTCGGTTGAAGGGGTACACCGATTGTGCGCCCCGCAGGCCGGTGGCGTCGGTGCCTGGTTCGCCCGTGGGGCGCGTGGCCAGCATCTGGTGCAATGAAATCCAGCCCTGCTCGAACGACATGGCGCAGCCCGCCAGGTACAGGCGGTAGGCGCGCAACACCCTGCCCGCCCCCTGCGCGTCACCGCCGTGCTCGAGCACGCGCTGCGCATCGGCCAGCCGCGACTCCAGCGCATCGGACCACGCCCACAGCGTGCGCGCGTAGTGCGGGCGCAGGTTCTCGGTGTCCACCATCTCCAGGCCCGAACGGGCCAGCTCGCGCAGCACCTGGCTGACATGCAGCAGCTCGCCGCCGGGAAAGATGTATTTCTCGATGAACTCACCCATGCCCGCGCCCAGCTGGTGGTTGGCCGTGCCAGCCGCCGTGATGCCGTGGTTCATGACCAGGCCACCTGGCGCCAGCAGCCGGAAGATCTTGTCGAAGTACACCGGCATGTGGGCGCGCCCGACATGCTCGAACATGCCCACCGACGCAATTTTGTCGAACGGTTTGGATTCGTCCAGCTCCCGATAATCCAGCAGGAGCATGCGCACACGGCCGTTCAGGCCGCTCTCGTCAATGAGGCGCTGCACATGGGCATGCTGGTTGCGCGACAGCGTGATACCCGTGGCGTCCACGCCGTAGTGCTGCGCCGCCCACAGCAGCAGTGCGCCCCAGCCCGCGCCAATGTCCAGGAAGCGTTCGCCGGGCCGAAGCATGAGCTTGCGGCAGATGTGGTCGAGCTTGGCTTCCTGCGCCTGCGCGAGCGTCATGGCCGGCTCACGGTAATAGGCGCACGAGTAGACGCGCCGCGGGTCCAGCCACAAGGCATAAAAGTCGTCGCACACGTCGTAGTGGAACTGGACCTGCTCGGCGTCCTTGCGCGGCGTGTGCGCGGCCAGCGACCGCGCGCGGTGCAGCAGATGCGCCCACCAGCCCGCGTTGCCGCCGGCGGGGTTACCCGGCAGCAGTCGCGCAGCCACAGCCATCAGGTCGCGCATGCGGCCTTCGAGGCGTACGCGGCTTTCCACGAAGTCCTCCGCCAGCCGCCCGATCTGGCCCGCGGCCAGCGTGGCAAGACCAGACCAGTCGGCAAAGCCCAGGGTCACCGCCGCGTCAGGCGGGCCCACGCGCTGGCCCGCCGGCAATTCCAGCGCCACGGGCACCGGCAACCCGGCAAGCCGGTCTTGCACCTGGTGGATCAGCGTCTGCATGCAAACATTCTTGCACCGGCGAAGGCAAGGTCAAGGCGGTCTTTTGTAGGACAGATTCGCTTTGTGCCATGACAACCCCTGTTGACTTTGCTTTGTTTAAGCCTAAACTATTTCTTCATGAATATCCTGTGCATTGGTGGCGGCCCGGCCGGTTTGTACTTTGCATTGCTCATGAAGCAGCGCAGCCCGGACCACCGGGTGGTGGTGGTGGAGCGCAACCGCCCGTTTGACACCTTTGGCTGGGGCGTGGTGCTGTCCGACCAGACACTGGGCAACCTCCGCGCGGCTGACCCGGTCAGTGCCCGCCTGATCGGCGACGCGTTCAACCACTGGGACGACATCGAAGTGTTTTTCAAGGGCCGCTCGGTGCGCTCCACCGGCCACGGCTTTTGCGGCATCGGCCGCAAGCGCCTGCTGAACATCCTGCAGGAACGCTGCCTGGCGCTGGGCGTGGAGCTGGTGTTTGAGACCGACGTGGCCGATGACCAGGCGCTGGCCGCGCAGTACAACGCCGACCTGGTGATTGCCAGCGACGGGCTGAACAGCCGCATCCGCAACCGGTACGCCGCCACCTACCAGCCCGATGTGGACCTGCGCCAGTGCCGCTTTGTGTGGCTGGGCACGCGCAAGACCTTTGACGCTTTCACGTTCGCGTTTGAGAAGACAGAGCATGGCTGGTTCCAGGCCCACGCCTACAAGTTTGACGGCGAAACCTCCACCTTCATTGTGGAGACACCCGAGGCGGTGTGGAAGGCCCATGGCCTGGACAGCATGCCGCAGGAAGACGCGATTGCCTTTTGCGAATCGCTGTTTGCCCGCTACCTGGACGGCAACGCGCTGATCAGCAATGCGTCGCACCTGCGCGGCTCGGCCATCTGGATCCGCTTTCCGCGCGTGGTGTGCAACACCTGGGTACACCGCGAGCAGATCAACGGCCGGGCGGTGCCCATCGTGCTCATGGGCGACGCGGCGCACACGGCGCATTTCTCGATCGGCAGCGGCACCAAGCTCGCGCTCGAAGACGCCATTGACCTGGCCGACGAATTTGCCACCGGCCACGACATGGCCACCGTGCTGCAAGGCTATGAAGCCCGGCGCAGCGTGGAGGTGCTGAAGATCCAGAACGCCGCGCGCAACTCCACCGAGTGGTTCGAAAACGTGGACCGCTACAGCGGCATGGAAGTCGAGCAGTTCGCCTATTCGCTGCTCACACGCAGCCAGCGCATCAGCCATGAAAACCTGCGTCTGCGCGACGCGAAATGGCTGGAGGGCTATGAGGGCTGGCTGGCCGGTGGCAAGCCGGTGCTGCCAATGCTCACGCCGTTGAAGGTGCGTGACATCGAGCTGAAGAACCGCGTGGTGGTGTCGCCCATGGCCACCTACAGCGCGGTGGACGGCGTGCCCCAGGACTTTCACCTGGTGCACCTGGGCGCGCGCGCGCTGGGCGGTGCCGCGCTGGTGTTTGTGGAGATGACCAGCCCTACGCCTGAGGGCCGCATCACGCCAGGTTGCCCCGGCCTGTGGAACGATACGCAGCAGGCTGCTTTCCGGCGCATTGTGGATTTCGTACACCAGTCCAGCACCGCAAAAATCGGCATCCAGCTGGGCCACAGCGGCCCCAAGGGCTCCACCCAGGTCGGCTGGGAGGCTGCCGACGAGCCGCTGGCGTCGGACAACTGGCCCCTGCTGGCAGCCAGCGCGCTGGCCTATGGCGAGCAAAACCAGGTGCCGGCGGCCATGACGCGCGCCGACATGGACCGCATCCGCGATGCATTTGTGGACGCCACGCGGCGCGCCGCCGACGCCGGCTTTGACTGGCTGGAACTGCATTGCGCACACGGCTATCTGTTGTCCAGCTTCATCACACCGCTGACCAACCTGCGCACCGACGGCTACGGCGGCTCGCTGGACAACCGCTGCCGCTACCCGCTGGAAGTGTTTCGCGCCATGCGCGCCGCGTGGCCCGCGCACCTGCCCATGAGCGTGCGCATCTCGGCCCACGACTGGGCGCCGGGCGGCCACACGGCCGACGACGCCGTGGCCGTGGCCCGGCTGTTCAAGGACGCGGGCTGCGATTTCATCGACGTGTCATCCGGTCAGACCACGCGCCAGGCCAGGCCGGTGTACGGCCGCATGTACCAGACGCCGTTTGCCGACCGCATCCGCAACGAGGCGGGCATACGCACCATTGCCGTGGGCGCCATCAGCGAGGCCGACCACGCCAACAGCATCATTGCCGCGGGCCGCGCCGACCTGTGCGCCGTGGCACGGCCCCACCTGGCCGACCCGGCCTGGACGCTGCATGAGGCCGCGCGCCTGGACAGCCGGGCGGCCGAATGGCCGCGCCAGTACCTCAGCGGGCGCGACCAGCTATACCGCGAGCTGGCACGCCAGCGGCAGATGCAGGCTGCCGAAGCAGCGCGCGCGCAGAACAACGCCAACGAAGAAGGATGACCCCATGGACCTGGAAGCCCGCGCCCACAGCGAACACCCCGAGGCCCTGCGGCTGTGGCTGCGCCTGCTGACCTGCACGCAGCTGGTGGAAAAGCAGGTGCGCAGCCGCCTGCGCGAGCAGTTCGACACCACGCTGCCGCGCTTTGACCTGATGTCCCAGCTGGAGCGCGCGCCCGAGGGCCTGAAGATGAACGAGCTGTCGCGCCGCATGATGGTGACCGGGGGCAACGTCACCGGCATCACCGACCAGCTGGTGACTGAGGGCCTGGTGGAGCGTGTGGATGTCGAGGGCGACCGCCGCGCCTACCGCGTGCGCCTGACGGCGCGCGGGCGCCGCCTGTTCCATGAAATGGCGCGCGAGCACGAGCAATGGATCGTGGACGCCTTTGAGGCGTTGAGCGAACGCGAGGTGGCTACCCTGCACAAGCTGCTGGGCAAGGTCAAGGAGCACAGCCAGAACCAGACCGGCGCGGAGGCCGCATGAAGCACTACATTGGCGGCGCCAACCCGATGCACGGGCAGTTCAACGCCCAGGGCGCGTACACGGGCCGGCATTTCGCATGGTCATTTGACGCGGGCGTGGGCACCATCACGCTGAACCGGCCAGAGCGAAAGAACCCTCTGACCTTTGACTCGTATGCCGAGCTGCGCGACCTGTTTGGCGCGCTGAAGTTTGCAACCGATGTGAAGGCCGTGGTGATCACGGGCGCAGGCGGCAATTTCTGCTCGGGCGGCGACGTGCACGAGATCATCGGCCCGCTCACGAAAATGACCATGCCCGAGCTGCTGGAGTTCACCCGCATGACGGGCGCGCTGGTCAAGGCAATGCGCGACTGCCCGCAGCCCGTGCTGGGCGCCATTGACGGCATTTGCGCCGGCGCCGGCGCGATGATGGCACTGGCCTGCGACATGCGCTGGGGCACGGCGGGCACGAAGACGGCGTTCCTGTTCACGCGTGTGGGCCTGGCGGGCGCTGACATGGGCGCCTGCGCGCTGCTGCCGCGCGTGATCGGCCAGGGGCGCGCGTCCGAGCTGCTGTTCACCGGGCGCGCGATGTCGGCCCAGGAGGGACTGGCCTGGGGCTTTTTCAACGCCCTGCACGAACCGTCCGAGCTGTTGCCCCGGGTGCAGCAAACCGCGCGCGAGTTGGCCGACGGCCCCACGTTTGCCCACGGCATGACCAAGACCATGCTGCAGCAGGAATGGGCCATGACGATTGAGCAGGCCATCGAGTCCGAGGCGCAGGCCCAGGCCATCTGCATGCAGACGCAGGACTTCACGCGCGCGTATGAAGCCTTTGCCGCAAAGCAAAAGCCCGTGTTCGGCGGGGATTGACCATGCAGGCCCCTACCCCCCACCTTGCCCTGCCGTTCTTCGATGATGCGCACCGCGACCTGGCGCAGCGCCTGTCGGCCTGGGCACCGCTGCAGGACGTGGACGAGCAGGACGACCGTGCCGCCTGCCGCGAATGGGTACGCCGCCTGGGTGCCGACGGCTGGCTGCGCTACTGCGTGCCGGCCGCCCACGGCGGTGCCCTGGAGCGGCTGGACTCACGCGCGCTGGTGATCCTGCGCGAGACGCTGGCCTTTCAGTCGCCGCTGGCGGACTTTGCCTTTGCGATGCAGGGCCTGGGCAGCGGCGCGATCACGCTGGCGGGCACAGCGCAGCAGCAGTCCACCTACCTTACGCGCGTGGCCAGCGGTGAGATGATCGCGGCCTTTGCCCTGAGCGAAGCCAATGCAGGCTCGGACGCCGGCGCCATGGCGATGACGGCTGTGCCCGACGGCAATACCTGGCTGCTCAATGGCGAGAAAACCTGGATCAGCAACGGCGGCATGGCCAGCTTTTACTGCGTGTTTGCCAAGACTGACCCGCAGGCCGGCACGCGCGGCATCACGGCCTTTATCGTGGACGCGGATGCACAGGGCCTGGATGCGTCGCGGCACATCGAAGTGATGTCGCCCCACCCGCTGGCCACGCTCAAGTTCACCAATTGCCGCGTGCCGGCCAGCGAGCAGCTGGGCGTGCTGAACGGCGGCTTCAAGCTGGCGATGCAGACGCTGGACATCTTTCGCGCATCCGTCGCAGGGGCGGCGCTGGGCATGGCGCGGCGCGCGCTGGCCGAGGCCGTGGCCCACGCCAAGGCGCGGCGCATGTTCGGCCAGACGCTGGCGGATTTCCAGCTCACACAGGCCAAGCTCGGTGAAATGGCTGCATTGGTGGATGCCGCAGCCCTTCTGACCTACCGCGCCGCCTGGCTGCGTGATGACGGAGAAAAACGGGGTGGCGTGCGCGTGACCGCTGAGGCAGCGATGGCGAAGATGGCTGCGACCGAAAACGCCCAGCGCGTGATCGACATGGCGCTGCAGATGCATGGCGGGTTGGGTGTGAAGGTGGGCACGCGCGTGGAGCGCCTGTACCGCGACATCCGCTCCCTGCGGATCTACGAAGGCGCCACGGAAGTGCAGCAACTGATCATTGGCAAGTCTGTTCTACAGGAGTGAAGCATGTCGGCGCAGACAGACCGTTTCGTTCATGACCGCCTGCCGCCGCGCGAGCAGTGGCCGCACATGCGCTACGACCTGCCCGAGCTGCAGTTGCCCGCGCAGCTGAATGCGGCGCAGGAGCTGCTGGACAAGGCGGTGGCCAGGGGCTTTGGTGAGCGGCCGCTGCTGCGCTCGCCCCGCGTCACGTTCACCTACGCGCAGGCCCGCGAACGGGTGGACCGCATTGCGCAAGTGCTGACCGAGGATCTGGGCCTGGTGCCCGGCAACCGTGTGCTGCTGCGCGGTGGCAATTCCGTGGGCATGGCGCTGGCCTGGCTGGCCGTGGTGAAGGCCGGGCTGGTGGTCGTGGCCACCATGCCGCTGCTGCGCGCGCGCGAGCTGGGCGACATCATCGACAAGGCGCAGCCCGTGGCCGCGATCTGTGATGCCAAGCTGCTGGGCGAGCTGGAGCAGGCGCAGCAGGAGCACCCGTTGCTGCAGACCATCCTGCGCTACAACGCGCCGGATGACCCGCAGGACCTGGGCGCGCTGTGCGCCTCCAAGACCGGCCACTTCACGCCCTGCCCCACATCGGCGGACGATATTGCGCTGATGGCCTTCACGTCCGGCACCACCGGCAAGCCCAAGGCGGCCGTGCACAGCCACCGTGACGTGATGGCTGCCTGCGAAGCCTGGCCGCGCCATGTGCTCAAGGCCACGCCAGACGACATCGTCATGGGTTCGCCACCTCTGGCGTTCACCTTTGGGCTGGGCGGACTGCTGGTGTTTCCGATGTGGGCGGGTGCCTCGGTGTACTTCCCCGACATTGCGTACACGCCCGAGGCCATGGTCAAACTCATCAACGAGGTGGGCGCGACCATCTGCTACACCGCGCCTACGTTTTACCGGCAGATGGCGCCGTTTGCGCGCACACACGGCATGCCCACGTTGCGCATCTGCGTGAGCGCCGGCGAAGGTCTGCCCGACGCCACCCGCCAGCTTTGGAAGGACGCCACCGGCATCGAGATGCTGGACGGCATCGGCGCGACCGAAATGTTCCATATCTTCATTTCTTCCGCGGGCAGCGATGTGCGGCGTGGTGCCATCGGCAAGGTGGTACCGGGCTATACGGCGAAGGTGGTGGATGACGAAGGGAACGAGGTACCGCGCGGCACCATCGGCAAACTGGCGGTGATCGGCCCCACGGGCTGCCGTTACCTGGACGACGCCCGGCAGGCCAACTATGTGAAAGACGGCTGGAACTACCCCGGTGACGCATTTACCCAGGACGCAGACGGCTATTTCTTCTACCAGGCGCGGGCGGACGACATGATCATCACCGCCGGTTACAACGTGGGCGGCCCCGAGGTGGAAGATGCCTTGCTGCGTCACCCGGCCGTGGCCGAGTGCGGCGTGGTGGGCAAGCCCGACGAGGAGCGCGGCATGATCGTCAAGGCCTACTGTGTGCTCAAGCCCGGCCACGCTGGCGACGCCGCCATGGTCAAGCTTCTGCAGGACCATGTGAAAGCCACCATCGCGCCGTTCAAATACCCACGCGAGATCGAGTTCGTCAACCAGCTGCCGCGCACCGAGACGGGCAAGCTCCAGAGATTCAGATTGAGACAAGCATGAAATTCCTTCAACCACCCGGCTGGGCTACCCCCCGGGGTTACGCCAACGGCGTCGCCGCGCGCGGCACTTTGGTGTTCGTTGGCGGCCAGATTGGCTGGAACGGCCAGCAGCAGTTCGAGTCCGACGACTTCATTGCACAGACCGCCCAGGCCCTGCGCAATATCGCCGCGGTGCTGGCCGAGGCTGGCGCCGGCCCGCAGCACATGGTGCGCATGACCTGGTATGTGGTGGACCGCGTGGAATACGTGGCTCGCCTGCGCGAGCTGGGCGAGGTTTATCGCGACGTGATGGGGAAAAACTTCCCGGCCATGACCTGCGTGGAGGTCAGCGCACTGGTGGAAGAGCGCGCGAAGGTCGAGATTGAAGTAACCGCAGTCATACCAGATTGAGGCTTCCAGAGCCACCGCGGAACCGGCTCAGCCGGGCCGCTGGTGGCGCCCCCTTGGGGGGAGGCGCCGAAGGCGCTTCGGGGGGGGTTAACTCCCTACAACTTCAATCATCACGCGGCGGTCGGCCTGCAGGCATTGAACGAGTTCTTCGCGGCCCAGTTGCTTGTCGCTGCAGGCGGATGCCGTCAGCGATTCACGCTTGCCCTGACCTTTGACCTGCACGTTCACGGCCTTCACACCCAACGACTCCAGGTAGGCCTTGACGGTCTGGGCGCGCGACATGGCGAGCTTCTCGTTGTATTCATCGCCGCCAATGCGGTCGGTGTAACCGACCACTGTCAGCGACTGGATCGTGCGATAGCGCTTCAGGCGTTCGGCCACCAGGGCCAGGCGCTCCATGCCACCCGGCAGCATTTCATCCCGGCCGGCCTTGTCAAAGCGGAACAGGGCGTCAGCCAGCACGGTAAACGTTTCGCGTGCAGCGGCCGGGGCCGCCGGTGCAGCGCCCGCTGCCGGTGTGCCGGTGTTCATGGCGGCGGGGCCGGAGGCTGCCACGGGGGTTGCAGCCGCCACCACGGCCGGCTTGGCGGCTGCCAGTGCAGGCTGGCAGTTGGCGGCCTCGGCAGAGGCGCGGCGCACGGCGTCCTCAGCCATCTGCACATGGGCATTGGCCTGGCGCCAGCCGGTTTGCTGCTCGGCATGACCGGCACGGACCAGACGGACTTCGCCGCAAGCCACGGTGCGCGCATTGCACACCAAGGTGGATTCACGCATCTTCAGTGCGTTCAGTTGCCCCCACAGGTCGTCGCGCAGGCGGGTGCTGCGGGCCACCAGCGGTGTGTCGTATCCGACTTTCACCGTCTTGTCGGCCTCCAGCGCCTGCACGATCTTGAGGGACTCCGCCAACGACTCCTCTATGTATCCGGTGCGATCGTTCTCGTGGTACTGGCTCCACGCCGTGTCCAGCCAGCATTGGGCTTTGGCCAGCGGGTAATTGTTCTGGGACAGGCCGGCTTCATTCAGGCGGCGCAGCCGAAGCTGGATTTCGCTCATGACCTTGCGGTCCGCTGCAATGCGCAGGTCCGTGGTGCGTTGATCCTGGGGCAGCAAACCCGTCGCCCGTGCAGCGGGACCCGGGCCTTCCGGCTGGACCACGGTCTGTGCACAGCCCGTCAGGACCAGTGCTGCAACGACGAAAAAGAGCCGGAAAACCATTGTTAATCGAGACCTCTACACCAGAAACACAATCTTACATTGGTATCGGCTTATGTAAAAAGATGTTACGGCCTTAGGGCGATTTCTTAAGCTTTTTTGTGCAGAATTACACAAACTCGCTTTGATGACCGTGCCGTTCAGGATTAAGTTTTTGCAGAACTCAATGCAAATCAAGAACTTAGATTTGATTGTTTGAGTGATTTCCATATGCTGCCAGATGTTTCATACGCAGCAAACCCGGAATCAGATGCTGAAGCACAAGTAACAAGCCTCGTTGCGGCGTCAACGCAACACGGGCGCCTGGAAGGCGCCCGTGCAAGAGAGGTATATGAGACCGAAAGTACTATCGCGCCGGCGTGCCGGGCGTCAGCGTCTTGTTGACTGACGCATCGTTCTTGCGGAACAGGTCCTCGTCAAACTTGTAGCGCATGCCAAGCACCCAGCCGCGGTTGGTGTAGTCGCTGCCAGTGAGCTCGTCATCGCGGAAGCCGCGGAAGTTGTAGCCCAGCGTGACCCAGAGGTTGTCCACCACCACATAGCCCACTTCAACGCCATAGGCGTACTGGCGTGCGCCACCCTTGCCCACCAGCACGGTGGCCAGCGCCCCAACGGACCAGCGGTTGCTGACGTCGTACGTGACGCGGCTGCCAAACAGCTGGGCGTGGTAGCTGTCCTGGATGGTGCCCAGCAGCAGTTCGTCCACGCGCTTGAGCGCATACCGGCCCGACACCCACCACACCCGCGTGGGGTGGTAATTGGCACGCAGGCTCACGATGTCCGTCGTGCTGTTCAGGCCGGCTGCAGCGTCCCGTTCGGATTTGCGCTCGTACAGGCCGAGGGCATCGAACTTGTTGTTGTCCACCGGCCGGTAGGCAAAGCCCACCTGCAGCTGGTTCTGCCGGCGCCCCGGCCCGGTGGTCTTGGGGTCTACCAGGTTCAGGTAGTCCCGCCCGATCAGTGTCCAGTTGCGGTCCAGTTTGCGGGCCACGCCCAGTGTGAGCAGGTAGTTGGTGTTGGTGGCGTCTTCACGCCACTCAAAGCGGCTGGAGCCCTTCCAGAGTTCGCTGGCGGTGTACTCCACCCCCAGGCCCGCCGCCGACGCACCGCCACCGCTGGTGTTCAGGCGCTCCACATTGGTCACCAGGCGCAGCCCTTCGGAGATGCGCCAGCCGTTACGCAGGCCCACAGCGGACTGGACTTCACGGCCTGCCGATGCGTCACGCAGGCGGTATTCGCTGTAGATCGAGCCATCCTGCATGTACTGGGTGTCGATGCCGATGGCCAGGTTGCTGCCCGTCTCGCCCACGCCCAGGCCATAGGCGCCGGTGAACTGGCGCGAATGCTCGAAGCGGCCGTACAGGCGCGTCTTCTCGGCCACGCGCCAGTCTGCGCCCAGGCGGTACAGCGTGGTGGAGCCCTGGCCCATTTCGCGCTGGACTTCACCGGTCAGCGCAACCGTGTCGGTCGCCTTCCAGGTGGCGCGGGCGTAAAGCGAAGACGTATCCAGGTTGGTGGTGGGGCCGGTAGGCAACAGCACCGTGTTGCACACGACGGGCTGGCCGGTGGCCGGGTCAATCTGCTGATTGCCGACCTGGTTGATCCCGTAGCCGACGTTGTAGCCTTGCGTCGTGCCGCTGCCCACACCCAGGCAGTTGCTGCCAATGGAAGGCACCAGCGTCACCGAATTCTGGCTGGCGTGGCGCGCGCCTGCGCCAATGGTCAGTCGGTCGCTCAGTTTGAGGTCTGCCCCGATGGACGCTGCATCGCTCTTGCTGGCGCTGATGCGGTCTTCGGAGTGCAGCAGCTCGGCATTCAGGCTCAGCGCCGGGTTCACCTGGTAAACCGCAGACGCGCCATATTCCGTGCGCCCGCCTGTCAGGCCTGCGGAGCTGTTGTTGAAACCGTCCTGCGCAGTCGCAGCGTAGGCCCGCGCACGCATTGTTTCGTCGGCGTGGCGGATTTCCACCCGCGCCGCACTGCCTGTAACCGGGCCGGTGACACCGGCGAAGTTGTTGCTGTTGTTGGCGGTGAAGTTGCCCGTCGCGCCGCCGACCACGCTGTTGGCGCGCGCCACTTCCGCGATCACTTCGGTGTTCTTGCTCAGCTTCAGGTGCAGGTTGGCGCCGGCGATCGTGTACGGAGCATCCGGGTTGTTGTCGCGCGCGGCCGCCACGCCCACCGACAGCTTGTCGGTGATCTTGAGCTGCACGTCACCGCCCAGCACGGTAAAGGCTGGCCCGCCGCTGTCTACCTCGTAGGTCACCCGGATGGACACCGGGTTGAGCTGGTCGTCCACGCTCGGCACCGGCGCACGGAACAGGATCTGGCCATTGAACGGCTCGAATTCGTAGTCCAGCGAGCGTGTCAGCGTGGTGGCCTTGATGATGTTGGTGGTCTGGTTGCGGTCGCGCACCAGGATTTCGATCTTCTCGCTGCCCGCCACGCCGTCGGAGCGTGACACGCCATACGGGCCGGACACACCGCGCGCCGGAAATTCGTCCACGATCTGGGTGAGCGCCTGGCGCGCCACGAACGCATTGGCGGTGACGTTGCCTTCTTCGTAGCGCCCCTGCAGGCCCGGCAACGAGCGGCTGTACTGGCTCAGCAGGCGCGCCGGGTTCGGGTCGGTGGTGGTGTAGTCACCATACAACAGGTAACTCAGGCCCTTGTCCAGGCGCACATACAGCTTGCCCGAACTCTGGGCGTCCACCCCGCGGTAGCTGGAGTCTCCATACACCGGGTAGAAGGCGTTGGGGTCGATGTCCTGGAACAGGCGCTTGCGCGTGTCCTTCTCGGAGTCATACGACAGCGTCAGCAGGTACTTGCCGCTGACCTTGCCTTTCAGGTAAACGGCGGCCCGCGCGCCCAGGCGTGTGCTGCCGCCGTTGAATTCCTTGCTGAAGTTGCGCAGTTCGTTGTCAAAGCCGTCGTTCTCGCGGATGGGAACGATCTGGTTCGGGTCGAACCGGTCCGAGCGCAGGTGGCCTTCAATCAGGCCGACGACGATCATCTCGCGCAGGTCCGGCACGTAGCGGACCACGACTTTCTCGGTCACGCTCTTGACCGACACCTTCAGGTTCACCGATTCGGGCTTGTAAGGGGCGATCAGCTTGAACTGCAACACGCCGTCCTTGACGGTGTACTGCACGCCTGGCTGGATGCGGTCGATATCACCTCGGTCGGCGCCTGTTTCCGCAGTGGCGCGCCCGGGCAACTGCACGCGCGCGCCGGCGTCCACCTCAATGGTCACGTCGATGTCACCAAGCACGCGCTGCCCGTCGCGGTCCACCAGCCGTACAAGCACATCGGTCGCGGTGATGCCGTCGGCGGCCAGATTGTCACCGGCGACCTTGATCGCAATCTTGTCTACCGGCGATGACAGCCGCTCCAGGAAAGACGTGAACGGACGGGGTCCGATGCTTTCCTGGCCACCCGTCTGGAACAGGCTGCGCGCTTCAGGCACATCGGCGCTGGTCGTATCCGCCGCGGGCGGCGTCTGCGCTGCAGCAATGCCGTGCAGCAATGCCAGCGCGGCAGCAGCCACAGGCGCGCGACGGGCCATTGGCAACGGCTGCAAATGAGCGGGCTTGCGCGGCTTCATTGACGTACTCCGCCGAACGGCGCGCCCGGTGTCACGGGTTGCAACTGCCGGTCAGGTTCGGGCAGGTTCACGCCACCCTGGGCGCGGCGGGCCTTGACCTGCTCCAGCACTTCGGGGCTGCAGGAGCCTTCGATGAAGTCGGCACGAGCCAGCTCACCGCCCTTCATTTCGACGAAGAGGCTGTCGCCCACGCCAGCGTTGCGGTTGCTGGACGGCAGCAACCGTGCGCCCTGCGGCAATGTCGTGCGGTCAACCTTGATCACATGGGTTTGCGGCTTGACGCCGCACAGGCTGTACTTGCCCTCATTGTCGGTCACGATGAAGCTGCCATCGAGCATGACCAGCCGCACGCCCGGAATGCCCAGCTCGCGCGATCCGCCATCACTGCCCTGGGCGCTGTTGCCGTCGCAATCCATATACACCTTGCCCACGATACAGCCTTCATTGCTGAAGACGCCACCTTGCACGTTGACCTTGAACAGGGCGGTGTTCGAGCGGATGGGGTTGCCGCGCGCACCAGGGAACACAGCCGTGGCACGGTTGATGCCGTCGCCCTGCTGGGATCCCACGCCCAGGCGGACGAAGTAGGTCAGCTCATACACGGTATTGCCCGGTATGGTGCCGATGTCAAAACCCAGCTGTCGCCCGATACCGCCGGCCGGGTCGGCAAGCTCTTTGCCATTCAACCGAGCAGTGCCCGGGATGTACCGGAAGCCGGCGGGCAGCAAGTCCTCCAGCGTGATGCGGTTGACCGGCAGGTTGATCGTGTTGCGCATGCGGATGGTGTACTGCACGGAATCACCCACCTCGGCCACCGTCTTGTTGCCGGTCTTGTTCACCAGGATCACGCCCGGCTCGACTTCCTTGATGGCCGACGAGACGGAGCCTATGTTGTTCGTCGCCGTGGGGTCAGGCGTGGTACTGGTGACGTTGGCAATGTTGGTCACGGTACCTGTGGCCGTATAGGCTGCCTGCACTGTCAGTGTCACGGTGACCGTGGTCCCCACGCGGATGGCCGTCGCAGTGGCAACGAACTTCTCCGGCTCGGCCACCAGCGTCACGCTGTTGTTGGACGCGGACGCGCCGATCAACGTCAACGCCGCAGGCATGACGTCAGTCACGGTCACGTTGCCGGCCGAACTGGGTCCGTAGTTGGCAATGACCAGGGTGTAGGTCGACGTGCCGGCGGCACTGATCGTCGGTGGGCCGAGCTTGGTGATCGCAAGATCGGCGCCCAACACGCCCGCAGTGGTGGTGCCGGTATTGTTGTTGGGCTGCAGATCGGCCGTTGTACTGGTGACATTGGCCACGTTGGTGACCGTTCCGACAACAGCGTCGCCGACCGCCACGGTCAGCGCAATCACGGCCGAGCCCGCGGCCATCGTCGGTGCAACAGCAGTAAGCGCCGCCTCGGAAGTGATCAGTGTGAAGCTGCCCGACACCACGGACGCCGACACCAGCGTCAGGCCCGCAGGCATCACGTCAGTCACCGTCACATTGGCCGCGGTGGTGGGTCCACTGTTGCTGATGGTCAGCACGTAGCTGGCCGTGCCGCCGGCAGCCAGGGTGGCGGGCCCGCGTTTGGTCAGCGACAGGTCCGTACCCTCAATACGCGTCGTGAACGACGCGGTGTTGTTCGTGGCATTGGTTTCCGTCGTGGTGGTGGCCACGCTGGCAACGTTGGTGATTGCGCCGCCGGCAGCTCCCGTTATCTGCACGAACAGCGTGATGTTGGTGACGCCCACGGCAAGACTGGACGTTGTGGCGACCAGCCCGGCTGGCGTGACGCTGAGCGCCAGGGCATTGGCTGGCTGTACCGTGGCACTGAGCAGGCTCAATCCTGCGGGCATGACGTCGGTCACGGTCACATTGGCCGCCGAAGTCGGGCCCGGGTTGGTGATCTGCAGCGTGTAGGTGGCCGTGACGCCGCTGGCCGCAACGGCTGGACCGTTCTTTGTAATGGACAGGTCAAATGTGCCGGTTGTGCCGCCGCCACCGCCGCCGCTGGCAATCGCGTCCAGCGGAATATTGTTGTTGAACAGCTCGCCGATGTAGCCCACACCGAACGCGAATGACATGGTCATGACGTGCTGCGTCCCCGATGCGCCCACTGCCGCGCTGCCCACGACGCCCACAGGCGGCGTGCCGGGCGCAGCATAGCCCGGCTGCATGTTGGTCGCGGCGCTTGGCACCACCCATGTCGATGTCAGCACGTTGGCAATGACGTTCGGCTGGGCCACGCCACCCAACGTCGCCGGCGTGGCGAGGTAGGCCGCCGGCACGCTCACAATGCTCAGTGTGTAGACACCCGCCGGCGGGTTGTTGATGAAGATGAACTGGTACAGCCCGTTGACGTCGGTGGTTGACTCGTTGTTGACCTGGCCAGCGCCGTTCAGGTCGATCAGGTGCGTGGCCGGCACGAACCCGGCCGGGCCGTTCAGGCGGACCAGGACGTTGGCAATCGGCTGGCGCGTGACGGAGTCATAGACCTGGCCACGCGGGTCCAGCGGCAGGTTCTGGTCAACCGTGTTGTCGCCGGCGTACAGCGTGACGCTGGTGATCGCCTGGCCCACGGTCGCGCCAGACGTGGTTGAAGTGAACGTCGTCACGCCCGTGGACGCGTTGCCACCTTGTGTGGTACCGGCCTGGTTGTACGGCGTGGTGCTGATCGCCGCGCAGGTACTCACATCGGAGGGGGTCACGCAGTTGAAGAATTGGACGCTGTAGCCAGTTCCTGGTGGCACGCCCCTGATGTTGTAGCGCCCGTCCGAGCCGGTCAGCGCTGTCCCAACAACCACCGACGAGCTGTTGTACAGACGCACCAGCAGGTTGGGCAGGATCGCCTCGCCTGCCTGGAAGGTGCGGTTGCGGTTGGCGTCAATCCAGGCCAGGCCGTTCATGGATGCGCCAATACCGGCGACAAGCGTCGTGGTGTTGTTCGGCGGGTTGGAGTCCGCAGCCGCGCTGGGTGTCACGATGGTCGAGAAGGTCTGCGAGGCAGACGTCAGCAAAGACACCGAGTAGTTGGCGCTGAACGTGACCGACTGGCCCACTGCCAGCGGTGTGGCGATGGTGAAGCCAACCGTTGATGCATTGGGCATCGTCAGCACCACCGTTCCCGTCGTATTCATGCCCGAGATGTGCTTGACGCTGACCATTACCGTGTTGCTGCCCGCAGTCAACAGGCTTGGGGATATGGACAGCGAGATTGACAGGTCCGGCGGCTGCGTTCCGACCAGCGTCACGGCGGTTGTTACGTTGTTAGTCGTCACCGTCTCGGTGGTGCTGGTGGCAATGGATGCCGTGGCACTGACGCTGCCCGTGGCGGGCACAACGTACGAGAAAGTAAAGCTGGCGGAGCTGCCGCCAGGCATGGTGCCGACATTGAACGTGGCAGTGACGCTGCCCGCGACGATCGTGCTGGTGCCGGATACGGCGGTAAGGGTGCCGCCATTGAGCGCCAATGTCCGGGTGACATCGGTCGCGGTTGACGCGCCCAGGTTGTAGTACGTCACCGTTCCCGCAACCACAGAGCTGGCTGACGCGGAAGCCGGCAGGCTGAGAGTCACGCTCACATCGGCCAGGCTGCCAACCACGGTGGTGGCAGTGGAAACGTTGTTGGTCTTTGTCGATTCAGCCGTCGTGGTCGTGATGGTCGCAGTCACACTCACATTGCCGGAGGCTGGCAGGACATAAGTGAAGGTGTAAGTCGCGGTATTGCCGGGCAACATGCTCGCGACGTTGAAGGTCGCGGTGACGCTGCCGGCCACGATGGTTCCGGTGCCTGATACCGCCGTGAGCGTACCGCCGCCCAGCACCAGGGTGCGGGTCACGTTGTCGGCCTGGACGGCGCCCGGGTTGGTGAATGTCACCGTCCCGCTCACGGTCTGTCCTGCGGTGCCGCTCGCTGGTACCACTACGGTCACGCTCACATCGGCAATGCTTGTGACCGTGCCCGGGGCCGTGGCCGTCGTGCTGCCCAGGTTGGTCACCCCGCCCAGCGGCGTTACTGTGACCGTGTTCGTGTAGGCGCCCGCCGCCGTGGCGGTCACCGACACCACCACGCTGACGGTCCCGTTTACGGGAATCGTCACGCTGCCGCGTACGGTCGTGCCGCTCAGGCTGAATGCTGTCGGTACCGTCGCTCCGCCCTGGACCGCGCTTTGAACCGAGTACGCCGTCAGGTTGCTCGGCAGGCTGTCCACGATGCTGGCCGTGGTCAGCGTGCTCGGACCTGCGTTGCCGATCACGATCGTGAAGCTGGTCGTACCGCCCACCGCAATGGTC